>NZ_JBEXET010000008.1:0-197467 GCF_040606415.1 Streptomyces sp. NPDC005423
CGAAGCCCTTCTTCAGGGCGAGTTCGCGCACGGCGGCGTACGAACCGGCGAAGCCGATGCCGGCGATGACGACCGCACCGGTGACGACCACGGCGATGAGCACCCGGTGCATACGTGTGAGCTGAATGGGCGCGGCCACCCGACTCCCCTTCCCTTACGTGCTGTTGCGCGCAACAGAGTGGCACATCTGTACGGCGCCCGGATCCCCGGTACGTCGGGAGCCCGGCCCCGCGGAGGGACCGGGCCGCCTCAAAGGTCCTTGCTGAGCTGGGAGTTGGCGCGTGCGGGCAGTGCCGGAGGCGCCGGTCAGCTCTTCTTGGCCGCGGACGTCTTGGGAGAGGCCGACGAGGAGGAGGAAGGAGAGGCACTCGCGGACTTCGACGGGGACTTCGAGGCCTGCTTGGAGGCCGACGGGGAGGGGGACGCCGACTTGCCCGCCGTACCGGAGCCGGACCCCGTGCCCGAGCCGCCGTCGCCGTTCACCGTCGAGACGGCGGCCACGGCCTCCTTCACGGCCTTCTCCGCGGCCTTCGTCAGGTCGTCCGCGCTCGGCGTCTTCTCACCGGCCAGGCCCGCGCCGTTGTAGTCGAGCGTCACCACGACGTTCTCCACGCGCGCCACCACCGTCTGCTGCCGGAAGGCGCCTTCCTTCTTCTTCAGGTCGTAGCGGACCAGCGTCGCCTGGTCGCCCGCCCCCGCGACCGGCTGCGACTTGGTGTTCTTCGCGCCTTCGACGGACTGCGCTTCCGACACCTGCTTCGCGTAGTACTGCTCCGCGAGCTTGTCGCCCTCGCCGCGCGTCGCCGACGAGTCGAAGCGCAGCAGCGAGACGTTGAGCCAGCGGAACTGGGAGCCCTTGACGCCGTTGTTGTCGAGGCTCGTCCAGGAGCAACTGCCCCGCGACGCCGTGTCGTCCGAGGCGCCCTCCTTGCCCGACTTGACCCCCTTCGGGACCAGATCGGTCAGGGTGCCCTTCGACAGCACCGCGCACGGTCCGGGCAACTTCGCGTACGCCGCCGCCTGGACGGTCGGCGAGGCGCTCGCCGACGGCGCGGTACCGGTCCCCGCGGTGGCCGTGGCCGTGGCATCGGCCGCGGTGTCGCCGGAGCCGGAGTCCGAGGAGCAGCCGGCGACCACCAGCATCACGGGGACGGCGGCGGCGCAGACCAGGGCGCGGCCCCGGCGCTTCGCTCGCTGGTCACGGTGGTCTCGCTGTGCTGGATGATGCATGGTTCCTTCACTCATGACGGCTCGTGGTTCCTGCGGTCGGATCGGTTCCGAGGGGCCACGGTACGCGGTGAGCCGGCTGTGCGGTCTCCGTTCACCGCCTTTGCGTACGGGTGCGGGGGGCGTCCGCGACCCCGCTATCCGTTGAGCGCGTCGGCCAGTTGGGCGGCCAGATTCCGCGCCCTGTCCTGCAATTCCTTGCTGTCCGGGACCGTGTCGACCGTCGCCGGCTGCTCCTCGTACTCGATGGTCACGATGACGTTGGACGTGCGGAACACCACAGTCACCGTCCGCTGCCGGGTCACCGAACCGGAGCCGCTGACCGCGTCGTCGATGAACGCCTCGTCGCCCAGGCCGGAGAGGGTGCGGGGCTGGAGGTCGGTGGGGGTGTCGGACGACGACGCCGACGAAGAGGGCGAAGAGGATGAAGAGGATGAAGAGGACGCGGTAGGGGAGGAGGTCGAGTTCGACGCGGAGGCGGAGCTGCTCGCGGAGGGGGCGGGGGCCGTGGACGAACTCCCGCTCGCGGAGGCCGAGTCGGACTCCGCGCCCGTCCCGGACGAGGAGGCGGCCGGCTCGGGCAGGTCCGCGGCCGTCTCCTTGGTCGTGAAGATCGTCCCCGCCAGGGCGGCGTCGCTCACGGAGTTGTCGTACGACACCACCCGCTCGAAGTCGACCAGCAGGTGGTCGGTCGCGTCCGGGGACGCCACCTTCCAACGGCAGCCCACCTTGCGGTCGGTGTCGTACGTCAGCGTCGCGTCGCCCGCGTACGCCTGGTCGCGCTGGTCCGCGTCCGCGATCTGCCTGATGCCGGGGAGCAGGGCGTCCAGGGTGTCGTGGCCGACCGCACCGCAGGGCTCCGGCAGCGTGCGGTACTTGCCCGGCTGGGCCGCCACCGTCGCCGTGCCGACGTTCCCGGGGTTCGCGTCGTCCGTCTTGTCGCCACCGCCCGAGCCGCCGCTGCAGCCGGCCAGAAGCGCCACGAGGAGTGCGGCGACGCCCGGTACGTACGCCTTCCGCTGCACGGTCAGGCTCCTCTCGACGGTGTTCTCGGTGCGTGTTCTGTGGCGTCAACGATCCAGGGCCCGCCTGTGTCCCCGCTGGTTAATCGCTTGCCGGGCGGGGGCGCCCCCTGGAGACAATGTCTATCGCACGCACAGCCGTGAACGCCGGTCCGCTGTCCCATTCGTTGACCTTGGCGCAGGTTTTGCGCATTGAGACTTCTGTTGTTTTCCGGGGGAATGAGGACGAAATGTCGTACGTCGAGATGCCGGGCGCGCGGGTACCGATCCGCATGTGGACCGATCCCGCCTCCGTGGAGGAGGGCGCGCTCCAGCAGCTCCGCAACGTCGCGACCCTGCCGTGGATCAAGGGTCTGGCCGTGATGCCGGACGTGCACTACGGGAAGGGCGCGACCGTCGGCTCGGTCATCGCCATGCGGGGCGCGGTCTGCCCCGCGGCGGTCGGCGTGGACATCGGCTGCGGGATGTCGGCGGTGAAGACCTCCCTCACGGCGAACGACCTGCCCGGCGACCTCTCCCGGCTGCGGTCGAAGGTCGAGGAGGCGATACCGGTGGGCCGGGGGATGCACGACTCCGCGGTCGATCCGGGGCGCCTGCACGGGTTCGGTACGGCGGGCTGGGAGGGCTTCTGGGAGCGGTTCGAGGGGGTCGCGGAGGCGGTGAGGTTCCGCAGGGAGCGGGCCGCCCTTCAGATGGGAACGCTCGGCTCGGGCAACCACTACGTCGAACTCCTCTTTGACGAGGCGGGAGTTGTGTGGCTGACGCTGCACTCCGGCTCCAGGAACATCGGCAAGGAGCTGGCCGACCACCACATCGGCGTGGCCCGGAACCTTCCGCACAACCAGGGCCTGGTCGACCGCGACCTCGCCGTCTTCGTCGCGGACACCCCGCAGATGGCGGCGTACCGCAACGACCTGTTCTGGGCCCAGGAGTACGCGAAGTACAACCGCGCCATCATGATGGCGCTCCTCAAGGACGTGGTCCGCAAGGAGTTCAAGAAGGCGAAGCCCGCCTTCGAGCCGGAGATCTCCTGCCACCACAACTACGTGAGCGAGGAGCGGTACGAGGGCATGGACCTGCTCGTGACCCGCAAGGGCGCGATCCGCGCGGGCTCCGGCGACTACGGGATCATCCCGGGCTCGATGGGGACGGGCTCGTACATCGTGAAGGGCCTCGGCAACGAGAAGGCCTTCAACTCGGCCTCGCACGGCGCGGGTCGGCGCATGAGCCGCAGCGCGGCCAAGCGCCGCTTCACCGTGCGCGACCTGGAGGCCCAGACCCAGGGCGTGGAGTGCCGCAAGGACTCCGGGGTGCTCGACGAGATCCCGGGCGCCTACAAGAACATCGACCAGGTGATGGAGCAGCAGCGCGACCTGGTCGAGGTCGTCGCGAAACTGAAGCAGTTCATCTGTGTGAAGGGCTGAGGCGCTTCTCCAGCAGGGTCACCGGGTACGGGCTGCCCGTGCCGTCCGTTCCGGCGGGCCGTTCGCCGGTCACCCGGTAGCCCGCCTCCTCGTAGTAGGCGCGCAGGCGGTGGTTGGCGGAGAGGCAGTCGAGGCGGGCGAAGGGGCGGGACGCCGCGGTGATGCGGGCTTCCGCCGCCGCCAGCATGCGGCGGCCCGCGCCGGGCGGAGTGGTGTGCGGGACCGTCATCAGGCGGTGGATGTAACCGGCGTCGGGCGGACGGGGGCCCCAGGCGGCCGGGTCGTCCCACCAGATCTCCCAGGCGCCGGTGAGGACGGCGCTGGCGTGGGCGAGCCAGACCTCGCCCGTGCGCATCCGTTCCCGGAAGTGGGCTTCGTCCTTCTCGCCGGGCTTCCACTGGTCGATGCCCCGGGCCAGCTGCCACAGGGCGGCCGTGTCGCGGAGGCGCACCAGGGCGGGGGCGTCCGCCGCGGTGGCCCTGCGGTACGTCAGCTCCGGCCAGTCGTCCGGCCGGGGCTCAACGAGCGCGGCGCGCAAGGTGGTTGAGAGTGCGGCCGGGTCGAGGGAGAGGGCCTGCGCGACGTAGCCGTCCAGTGAGCCGTAGCGCGCGGTGAGGGCTGTGAGGAAGCGGCTCATGATCTCGGCAGGGGCCCTGCCGAAGCCGGGCCAGGCCGGGGCACGGCCGCCGTTGCGGGCGGTCCAGGCCGACAGGAGGGCGGGGGCGGCCAATTCGGTGAGGCTGAAGTCCTCGACGATCGCAGGGGTTTCGACGCCCAGCAGGCCCAGGACCAGCGCCGCCAGCAGCCCTGTGCGGTCCTTGCCCGACGCGCAGTGGAAGACCAGCGGTTCGTCGTTCCCGGCCGCCTCCGCCACCAGCTCCAGGGCCCGCGCGATCTCCCGCGTGCCGTCCTGCGCCACCTCCGCGTACCGCTCCGCGAGATACCGGGCGGGGTCGGTGTCCGGGGACAACGACGACTGGTCGTAAGGGCGGTGCTCGATGCTCAGGTTGTGGTAGCGCAACGACGGGTGCGCGGGGACGCGGCCATGCCGCTCGGTCTCCCCGGGGTGGCGGAGGTCGATCACCGTGCCGATACCGAGGGAGAGGAAGCGGGTCCAGTCGGGGGTGTTCTCGGCCAACTCGCCCAGGGAGTCCGCGCGGTAGAGCCGGCCGGCGCGCACGCGCCGGCCGTCCTGGGTCGGATAGCCGCCCAGATCACGGAAGTTGGACAGCGCCTCGAACGGTATGTGTCTCTCCACCGGACCCCCGTCTGCCTCCGCGGTCCGGGTCACAGGTCCCGGTGCACCTTGGTGTTCGAGGCCTGCGCGCGGGGGCGGACCACCAGCAGGTCGATGTTGACGTGGCTGGGGCGGGTGACCGCCCAGGCGACGGTATCCGCGACGTCGTCCGCCGTGAGGGGCTCGGCGACGCCCGCGTAGACCTTCGCCGCCTTCTCCGCGTCACCGCCGAAGCGGGTCAGCGCGAACTCGTCCGTCTTGACCATGCCGGGCGCGATCTCGATGACGCGGACCGGGGTGCCGACGATCTCCAGGCGCAGCGTCTCCGCGAGGACGTGGGCGCCGTGCTTGGCGGCGACATAGCCCGCGCCGCCCTCGTACGTGCCGTGCCCGGCCGTGGAGGACAGCACGACGACCGTGCCGTCGCCGCTCTCGGTGAGGGCGGGCAGCAGGGCCTGGGTGACGTTGAGGGTGCCGAGCACGTTGGTCTCGTACATCTGACGCCAGTCGGCGGGGTCGCCCGTCGCGACCGGGTCCGCGCCGAGCGCGCCGCCCGCGTTGTTGACCAGCACGCCGATCGTCCGGAACGCCGAGGCGAACTCGTCGACCGCCGCCCGGTCGGTGACGTCCAGGGCGTACGCCGTCGCCTGGCCGCCGCTCGCGGCGATCTCCTCGGCCAGCGCCTCGATACGGTCCTTGCGGCGGGCGGTGAGGACGACGCGGTAGCCGGCGGCGGCGAGCCGGCGGGCCGTGGCGGCGCCGATTCCGCCGCTCGCCCCGGTGACGACCGCGATACGCGAGGCGGCGGAAGGTGTGGCGGTGGCCATGACTACTCCTCGGGACGGTATGGGCGCACGGGGTCGCGGGGTGCGGCGTGCGGTGCGGTTCGGGGGTATGGCGGGTCGGCTGTGCGACTCCGTTCAGGATAGGCGGGTCAGTCGCCCCGGGGGGCCCACATGATCAAGGCCATCCCGGCCAGGCAGACCAGCGCGCCGGCGATGTCCCAGCGGTCGGGGCGGTAGCCGTCCGCGACCGCGCCCCAGGCCAGCGAACCGGCGACGAAGATCCCGCCGTACGCGGCGAGGATGCGGCCGAAGTGGGCGTCGGGCTGGAAGGTCGCGACGAAGCCGTAGACGCCGAGCGCGAGGACGCCGCCGCCGGCCCACCACCAGCCGCGGTGTTCCCGGACGCCCTGCCAGACCAGCCAGGCGCCGCCGATCTCGAACACGGCGGCCACGAGGAAGAGGGCGGCGGAACGGAGGATGAGCATGGCCGTCAGCTTGGCATGGCGTCTGAGGGGGGCGCCTTGGTGGTGGTGCTGGCGGTGCTGGCGGTGCGGCCGGGGTTCGGGATGGGTTCGGCTGGGCGGTTGGCCGGTCGGTGTGCCGTCCGGCCTGTCGGGGTGCGGGTACGGCAGCGGGTACGGCTGTGGGGCCCGGCGCCGGAGGGCGTGCGAGCCGGTCCACCCTTTCTCCACCCGGAAGTCCACCCGTGGGTCCGGGAGTTCGGGCGGGATCGGCGGGAGAGTCGGAGTCACGAGAAACGGGAGCACCGGCGACCCGACGGACCGAGGAGCACGACGACATGACGGACATGGAGCAGGCGCTGACGATCAGCGGGGGCATCTTCGCGATGATGATGCTGACGCAGTACGGGCGCCGGAAGTACGACTGGCACAAGGTCCTGATGCCCCTGGTCACGGTCTCCGCGGTCGGCTACTCCTACCTCGGCGCGATACCGGGGCAGACCGCCGACCTCGTCGTCTACCTGGTGGGCGGCGCGGTGGGGCTGGCCTGCGGGGTCGTCGCCGCGCTCACCACCGGCGTGGAGCGGGACCAGCTCTCCGGCCGGGTGCACACCCGGTGCGGCGCCGGGTTCGTCGCCATCTGGTCGGCGGTGGTCGCGCTGCGCATCGCGTTCATCTACCTCGCCGAGCACAACGACTGGTTCCGTCGCCACCTGGGCACGTTCATGCTGGAGCACCACATAGCCACCGACGCCGTCGCACCCTTCTTCGTGATCATGGCGCTGGTCATGGTGCTGGCCCGGGTGTTCCTCCTGCTGGCCCGGGTGCGGACGCTGCCGCCGGCCGGGGCCGGGGGCGCGGACGCCACGCGGCGGCCGCTGGTCTCTCCGGCCCGCTGATCAACCCGGCACGTCCGGCACGTTCATCCGCGGGTCCTCACCAGCCCGTGGACGAACGCGTACCGCACGGCGTGCGCGCGGTCGCGCAGATGGGCCTTGGCGAAGAGGTTGTTGATGTGGGTCTTCACCGTCGCCTCGCTGACCACCAGCCGTTCGGCGATCGCCCGGTTGGCCAGACCCTGGCCGATGAGGGTGAGCACCTCGATCTCCCGAGGGGTGAGATCCGGGACGAGCGCCGGGCCTGGGCCGGGGTCGTGGCCCGCGTCCGCCGTTTCGGCCGGGGAGCCGCCCCGCGCGGCGGCGGCGACCAGCCGGTCCCGTACGGCGGGGTCGAGCACGGACTGTCCGGCCGCGGCGACCCGTACGGCCCGCGCGATGTCCTGACGGCCGGACTCCTTGGTCAGGTAGCCGCGGGCTCCGGCGCCGAGCGCGGCCAGGATGTACTCCTCGTCGGCGAAGGTGGTGAGCACCACCACGGCGACCTCGGGATAGCGCTCGGTTATCCGGCGGGTGGCCTCGACACCGTCGGTCCTCGGCATGTCGAGGTCCATGAGGATCACGTCCGGCGCGTGCTCCCCGGCGGCCCGCACGGCCTCCGCCCCGTCCCGCGCCGTGGCCACCACCTCCAGCCCCGGCTGGAGATCGAGCACGGTCGCGAGCGCCTCCCGGATCGCGGTCTGGTCGTCGGCGACGACGAGGCGGATGGCGGCCGGGGCCCGGCCGCCGCCCGAGGCGGACGGAACGTCGTCCCCTTCGGACCGCTGCGCACCGCTTGCCTGCGCACCGCTCTCCCGGCCTCCGCTCCCTTGCCCACGGCTTGCCTGCCCACCACTCCCGTGGCCACCGCTCTGCTGCCCGCCACCCTCCTGCCCTCTGCCGGCCCGGCCTCCGCTCTCCTGGCCTCCGCTCCCGTGCGCTTCTCCTGTCATTTCCTGCCCTTGTCCTCGCCGCTCGTCGCTCATGCCGGGATCACCACGCGCACGCGCCATCCTCCCGTGTCGTCGCCGTCCAAAACCGGCCCGGCCGTGACGGTGCCGCCCACCAGGGCGAGGCGTTCGCGCATTCCGACCAGGCCCATGCCGCCGCCGGTATGGGCCAGCGGGCGGGAGTCGCCGGAGGGGGCGGCGTTGACCACCTCGAAGGCGGTCTCTTGCGGGAGCCGGCGCAGGGACATCCGGACCGGTGCGCCGGGTGCGTACTTGTGCGCGTTGGTCAGCGACTCCTGGGCGCAGCGTACGAGCGCCTGGGCGGCGCGCAGCGGCAGTTGGCGCGGTGGTCCGTCGACCGTGAGCTTTCCGGCGCCCGGGACGGAGTCGAGCATGGCGCGCAGTGTCTCCTCCAGGGGCAGGGCGTCCTCGCGCAGATCCCGGACCGTGCGTTGCACCTCGGTCAGTCCCGCGCGGACCAGGCTCTGCGCGCGCTGTGCGGCCCGCTGGGCACCGTCGACGTCGCCGGAGTCCAACAGGGCGTCGGTGAGCTCCAGTTGCATGTTCACGCCGGCCAGGGAGTGGGCCAGTACGTCGTGCACGTCACGGGCGATCCGGGCGCGCTCGGCCAGGGTCTCGGCGCGAGCCTCGGCGCGCGAGGCGAGTTCGGCCTGGTCGGCGGCGGCCCGTGCGGAGCGCAGCGCCTCGGAGTTGGCGCGGTTGGAGATGCCGAGCAGCACGCTGACGCCGCTGAGCGCGCCGACGTACCAGGCCAGGTACCGGTGGCCGCTGCCGATGGGGAGGATCAGGACGCTCGCGCAGAGCGCGCTGGTGAGCAGCGCGAAGGTCATCGCCTTGCGGGGGGCGAGGCGGTACCCGGCGTGGCCGGTCGCGGTGAACGCGAAGAGGACGGCCGCGCCGGAGTGTTCCAGGCTCATCAGGGCGGCGGCGCCGACCGCCCAGAGGGCCAGTACGGCGGTCTGCGGTCCCGGGGAGAGCCGGCCCTCGGGGATCAGCCGCGTGCAGAGCAGCAGCGACTCCAGGACGAGGAGGCACCCGATCGCCAGGCCGGTCCCGGTGGTTCCGACCGGGCGCACCAGGACCGCGCAGGTCGTGATGCCCACGACGGTGCCGAAGAGCTGGACGACGTTGTTGTCGGTCGTGAACCACCGGGTCAGGGCATGAATGGGGTTCACCGGAGCTCGCTTCCCGCTGTCGGCCGCACGGTGCGCAAACTACCAGCGGCCGACGAGACGGCGCCCGGCTCCCCGCCTCGCCGGCGGGGGCGGAATAAGTGCGGTGGGGCACCCGTTGGAGGGTATAGTTGAACAATCAACAACATGGAGGGTGAGCGACCATGCAGTTCGGGATCTTCAGCGTCGGAGACGTCACACCGGACCCGACCACCGGACGGACGCCGACGGAGCGCGAGCGCATCAAGGCCATGGTCGCCATCGCGCTGAAGGCGGAGGAGGTCGGGCTGGACGTCTTCGCGACCGGTGAGCACCACAACCCGCCGTTCGTGCCCTCGTCCCCGACCACGATGCTCGGCTACATCGCGGCCCGCACGGAGAAGCTGGTCCTCTCCACCTCCACCACCCTCATCACCACCAACGACCCGGTGAAGATCGCGGAGGACTTCGCGATGCTCCAGCACCTGGCCGACGGACGGGTCGACCTGATGATGGGCCGCGGCAACACCGGCCCGGTCTACCCCTGGTTCGGGCAGGACATCCGTGAGGGCATCAACCTCGCCATCGAGAACTACGCCCTCCTGCGCCGGCTCTGGCGCGAGTCCGTGGTGAACTGGGAGGGCAAGTTCCGTTCCCCGTTGCAGGGCTTCACCTCGACTCCCCGCCCGCTGGACGGAGTGGCGCCGTTCGTCTGGCACGGTTCCATCCGCAGCCCCGAGATCGCCGAGCAGGCCGCGTTCTACGGCGACGGGTTCTTCCACAACAACATCTTCTGGCCGGCCGACCACACCAAGCAGATGGTCGAGCTGTACCGGGAACGGTTCGCGCACTACGGCCACGGCACGCCCGAGCAGGCGATCGTCGGCCTCGGCGGCCAGGTGTTCATGCGCAAGAACTCCCAGGACGCGGTCCGCGAGTTCCGCCCCTACTTCGACAACGCCCCGGTCTACGGCCACGGGCCGTCCCTGGAGGACTTCACCGACCAGACGCCGCTGACCGTCGGTTCGCCGCAGGAGGTCATCGAGAAGACGCTGGCCTTCCGCGACTACGCCGGTGACTACCAGCGCCAGCTCTTCCTGCTGGACCACGCCGGTCTCCCGCTGAAGACCGTCCTCGAACAGCTCGACCTGCTCGGCGAGGAGGTCGTGCCGGTGCTGCGCGCGGAGTTCGCCAAGGGCCGCCCGGCCGACGTGCCGGAGGCGCCGACCCACCAGTCCCTGCTCAAGGCCCGGGAAGTGACCACCGTATGAAACTCGTCGTCGTCTCGGCGGGGCTGAGCGTCCCCTCGTCCACCCGGCTGCTGGCCGACCGCCTGGCCGCCGCCGTGCACCGCGAGACCCCCGTCGACCTCCAGGTGGTGGAGGTGCGCGACCTCGCGGTCGAGATAGCGCACCACCTCACCAGCGGCTTCCCCGGCCGCGCGCTCGCCGCCGCGCTCTCCGCGGTCACGGAGGCGGACGGCCTGATCGTCGTCACACCGGTGTTCTCGGCGTCGTACAGCGGACTCTTCAAGTCCTTCTTCGACGTGCTGGACCCGGACGCGCTCGCCGGGAAGCCGGTGCTCGTCGCGGCGACCGGAGGCAGCGCCCGGCACTCCCTGGTGCTGGACCACGCCCTGCGTCCCCTCTTCGCCTACCTGCGCGCCGTCGTCGTCCCGACCGGTGTCTACGCCGCCTCCGAGGACTGGGGCGCGGTGGGCCTGCCGGAGCGGATCGAACGGGCGGCGGGTGAGCTGGCCGCGCTGATGCGGGGGCTGTCGGCGCCCCGGCCGGCCGGGAAGCCGACGGTCGTCCCGTTCGCGGAACAGCTGGCGGCGCTCTCGGTGCCGGGCGGGCAGCCGTTGAGGCGGGGTACGGCCACCGTTCCGGGCCGGAGCGTGAGAGGACGGTAGGCGACAGCTTCGAGTTGCCTGCGCGACGGTGAGAGCCAGGTAAAAAGGGTGATCGTAGGCCCGGTGCCACGGCTCTCCCGGCGCGCGCCTTGGCACACTGGGAACGTGCCCCAGACTGTGCTGCTCGCCGAAGACGACCGCGCCATCCGTCATGCCCTGGAGCGGGCCCTGACCCTGGAGGGCTACGCGGTGACGGCGGTGGCCGACGGCGTGGAAGCGCTCGCGCAGGCCCACCGCACCCCACCGGACGTCCTGCTCCTCGACGTCATGATGCCCGGCATCGACGGCCTCCAGGTCTGCCGCGTGCTGCGCGCCGAGGGCGACCGCACACCGATCCTGATGCTCACCGCCCTCGTCGAGACCGCCGACCGGATCGCCGGCCTCGACGCGGGCGCCGACGACTACGTGGTGAAGCCCTTCGACGTGGAGGAGGTCTTCGCCCGGCTGCGCGCCCTGCTGCGCCGCACCAGCCCGGTCGCGGTCGGCGGCTCCTCCGACGGACCGCGGGACGGATCGCAGAGCGCGCCGGCCCCTTCCGACAAGCAGATCACGGCCGCCGGCCTCCGCATGGACCTCCAGGCGCGCCGCGTCTGGCGCGGCGGGCGCGAACTGGAGCTCACCCGCACCGAGTTCGAACTCCTCGAACTCCTGGTGCGCAACGCCGGCATCGTCCTCGACCACTCCACGATCTACGACCGCATCTGGGGCTACGACTTCGGCCCCGGCTCCAAGAACCTCGCCGTCTACGTCGGCTATCTGCGCCGCAAGCTCGACGAGCCCGGTGCCCCGCAGCTGATCCACACGGTGCGTGGCGTGGGTTACGTGCTGCGGGAGGACTGAGTGGGCCGCCTCGGGCGGCTGCTGGCCAGCAGACGGCCCCGCCTGGTCTCCCTGCGGACCACGTTCGCGCTCTCCTTCGCGGTGGTCACGGCGGTCGTCACGATCCTCGTCGGCATCCTCTCCTACGATGCGGCGGCCCGGCTGGTGCGGGTGGACCAGCAGTCGGTGTTCACCGAGGTCGTCCAGGACCTGCAGAACGAGGTGCGCCAGCACCAGATGACACCCGACGACTTCTCCTCCGCCGCGCCGGGCCACGACATCGTGCGGCCGGCCCGTACCGATGTGCAGGTGCTCGGCCCGGACGGCCGGGTCGTCGACAGCGGCAGCCCCGCGCTGCCGGTCACCGCCCACGACCGGGCGATCGCCGTCGACGGGGTCGCCGGCAAGACGGAGGAGCACAAGGACGTCGACGTCGGCGACGACGTGTACCGCATCGCGACCGTCGCGCTCGGCGACGGGCGCGGCGCGGTGCAGGTCGCGCAGGAGTTCAGCGACACCGAGGACCTGCTGCGGGCGCTCCAGCAGCGGACGTTCCTGATGATGGTGTTCGTCGTGATCGCCGCGGGGCTGTGCGGCTGGTGGCTGGCCCGGCGCATCACCCGCCGGCTGATCATCCTCACCTCGGCCGCCGAGGACGTCGCCCGCACCCGCCGGCTCGGCGTCGAGGTGCCCGTCACCGGCTACGACGAGGTGGGCCGCCTGGGCCGCGCCTTCGACCGGATGCTGGGCCGGCTCGCCCAGTCCGAGGAGGACCAGCGCCGTCTGGTGCAGGACGCCGGCCACGAACTCCGTACGCCGCTCACCTCCTTGCGCACCAACATCTCCCTGCTGCGCCGTATCGACGAACTGCCGCCCGCCACCCGGGAGGACCTCGTCGTCGACCTCACCCAGGAGGCCCGCGAGCTGACCGACCTGGTCAACGAGCTCGTCGACCTCGCCGCCGGCCAGTCCGACAACGAGCCTCCGCAGCGGCTCGACCTGGCCGAGATCGCCGAGGACGTCGCGGGCCTGGCCCGCCGCCGCACCGGACGGGAGATCACGGTCCGGGCGAGCGGCGACACCGGCACCGACGGACGGCCCGCGATGCTCCAGCGGGCGATGTCCAACCTGGTGGAGAACGCGGCCAAGTTCGACCGCGGGGGCCGGTCCGCCATCGAGATCTCCGTCACCGGCACGGCGCCGCCCCGGCCGCACGGGTCCGGCCGGGGCGGGGGTGCCGCCGGTGCCTCCGCCGGGCCGGTCCGCGTCGAGGTCCTCGACCGCGGTCCCGGGGTGGCCGACGGCGACCTGGTCCGTATCTTCGACCGCTTCTACCGCGCCGCGGACGCCCGTTCCCTGCCGGGTTCGGGCCTGGGTCTCTCCATCGTCCGCGAGGTGGCCCTCGCCCACGGCGGCGCCCCGTTCGCCTTTCGGCGGGAGGGCGGCGGGGCGGTGATCGGCTTCACGGTCGGGGGAGGGGCGGTGGACGGGACCCGGGGCCCCAACTGACGCTCTGAGGCGATCAGTTCGTGGTCCGGCCGAAGCACCGCTCCAGCTCGTTCAGGTCGTAGAAGGTGCTGCCCCTGCTGACCGGACGGCAGCCGGTCCTGAACGCGGTCTCCTTCTCGTTGTAGAGCATGCGGACGAGGTAGGTGCCGCCCTTGCGGTAGACGTCCCACTGGATGTCCGCGCCCAGCGGTGCCACCTCGGCGCCGCGCCACGGGTTGCTCCCGTAGGTGTACGGCTGTGCGGCCGTCGCCCCCTCGGTGCTGCCGGGCAGCCCCATCAGCGCGGCCAGCGGGATGATTTCCTCGGCCTGCGTGAAGCGGAGTTCGGCGCCCAGGTCGCTGGTGCCGTCGCGCTCGGCCTCGGCCTTCTCGAAGAAGTCGTCGAGCAGCACGTCCGCCATCCTGTACGTGATGTCGCTGTCGGCGAAGCCGGGCCCCTTCTCGTAGAAGTCCTCGGCGTCGGACAGATACCCGAACCAGGCCGCGTCGCGCGCCGGGACGAACCGTTCCATGCCCCAGCCCCTGCCGCCGGGGCTCTCGTCGCGCATGGCGGGCGCGATGGCGTAGAGGTTGTAGACCGCCTCGGCCGCCGCCACGTCCGTGCCGACGGACGAGAACTCGCCCGCGGTGATCCGGTCCACGAAGGCCGGCCTGAAGAGCGTCTTCAGTACGTCGTGGGCGGCGCGGTGCGTGGCCGGCTGGTCGGTGACGCTCTTGCGGGTGGCCGCGAGCCGCTGGTCGTCGGCGAGGTAGGCGCGGTAGGCGGCGCCGCCGTCGGCCTGCGCCCGCTGAGGCCGCCGTATCCGACGGTGTTCATGGCGGCTTCGAGGGCGCGCACCTTCGGCCCGAACTCCCGCCCCTTCGACGTCAGTTGACCGTCCAACCGGGCCTTGTCCCACAGCGCGAGGATCAGTTCGCCGTCCGAACCGTCCGTCGCGGCGCGGGACCCGTGCCGGGACACGTTCTCGGTGAAGACGGCGGTGAAGCCGGCGGGTGCCTTCTGGTACGAACGGGCGCTCTGCTGCGGCGCGTACGGTGCCTTCGTGCCGTAACTCACGTCAGGAGAGCCGCCGTTGGCGGCGGCCTGGCCGCAGAACGGGATGGCCAGGAGTGCGGCGACCCCGAGGGCCACGGCGGGGGTGGTGACACGTCTCATGGCCGCATGGTCCGCGGGGGACATGAACGCGGGGTGGCCCGGGGGCGGCAGCGGGGACGCGGTTGCGGGGGGAGCGGTTGCAGGGGGAGCGGGTACGACCGTTCGGCCCCGCCGCCTACCGCTTTCCGCTGCCCTGTCGGCTCGGCAACCGGTCGGCCGGTCAGCCGTTCTTCCGGGCCACTCCGCCGTAGATGCCGATCGACGGGGCGCCCTCCGCCGGGTCCTCCTCGGGCCGCCAGTGCGTGACGCGCGCCAGGCCCGGGTCGACGAGGGTGAAGTCGCCGAAGAAGTCCACCACTTGGGCGTGCGAGCGGAGATTCATGGTGGCGCTGGCGCGGTCGTAGACGGAGGCCGCCTCTTCGCGTCCGTCGTCGTGGACGTCGCCCGTGGCGTGCGACAGCACCAGGTAGGAGCCGACGGGCAGCGCGTCACGCAAGGTGGCGACGATGCCGTACGGGTCCTCCGCGTCCGCGATGAAGTGCACGACGGCTACCAGCAGCACCGCGACCGGCTGCTCGAAGTCGATGGCCTTGCGGACCTCGGGATGGTCGAGGATCGTGCGCGGGTCGCGCACGTCGGCCAGGATCACGGAGGTGTCCGTGTCCTCCATGAGGGCCATCGAGTGGGTGCTGACGATCGGGTCGTTGTCGACGTAGACGATGCGGGTCTCGGGGGCGATGGCGTGCGCGATCTGGTGCACGTTGGGTTCGGTGGGCAGCCCCGTGCCGATGTCGAGGATCTGCCGCACGCCGCCCTCCTCGACGACGTGCCGCACGGCCCGGTGCATGAAGTGCCGGTTGGCGCGCACCCCGTCCCGTACCTCGGGGGCGGCCTCGATGAACCGCTCGGCGGCTTCCCGGTCGACCTCGTAGTTGTCCTTGCCGCCCAGGAAGTAGTCGTACATCCGGGCGGGATGCGGCTTGCTGGTGTCGATCTGCGGCGGGTGGGCGTCGCTGCCGCCGCCGAGGGGAGAGGTCATGAGCCTGGCTCCGAGGTGATGAGTGACAGTCAGATCATCATCCTGGCATGCCGGGAGTGCGCTCAGGGCCACACCAGGCAGTACGGCTGATGCCCCGCCTCATGCAGGCGGTGGCTGAAGTCCTGCCATTCGTGGAGCGATTGGAGGAGGCGGAGTCGTGACCTGGGGTTTCTCGGCGGGATGCGGGCTGACCAGGGAGAACACCTCTCCGTAGTTCTCACCGGTCCACGCCGTTTCCCAGGCTCATGTGCCCTGGATGTGCCCTCGGAACTGCCCCCTCACCAGAGTGCGCCTTGCTCCGCCGACGAGCGGGTGACGGGTGGGGTTGTCGCCAGGGCCACCCGTGTCTTGGTGTTGATGGCACGAGGTTCCGTTGCCACGCCACCAGCGTCGCGCATCTGTCGCACGAGCTTGATAACTTGAGAGGGCCTGTAGACGGTTTCCAGGAGGGTGTATCGCTGGAGCTCGGACACAGCTCGTCCCTCGGGAGACGCCGCTATGAAGTCATGCAAGATCCGTCGTAGTGGAGCCGTATCCGGTTCGAGTTCGAGCTCCAGCATCTGCTGTTGCGTGTCTTTGGGGTCGCGGTAGCGGACGCCGTATGAAGGATCGACCGTCCACATGGCGTCCTTCATTTTTTCCAGCCCCCTTTCGTGCTGAGTGCCGAAGATCAGATAGAGCTTCCTGCTGCCCTCGTCGACCATCTCGAAGTACAGCGTGTGCGAGAAGCCAGCCCGGCGAAGAGTGTCCCGGTACTGCTCCCGCAAGAACGCGAACTTGAGCGGGGAAGGCTGCTGGAAGACGGCCTGCCAGTCCTGGCTGCCGAAAGCTTCGTCGCCACGCTGGCGGTGGCCGTCATGGTTCTGTGCGAACCGGGTGAGGAAGCTGGGCTCGAAGGTCACCATCACTTCGGTGCTGCGGTAGCGACCCAGCTCGTGAAGCAGCGAGTACGGGATATCGGGTCCACCGAAGCTGTCCAGAAGGACGAAGAGCGGTTTTCCCAACGAGCCGATGCTGCGCAGCTTCTGCAGGAGTGACGGGTGATAGTCCCCGTGCCGGATGTCGACGGCCAGTCGTTCGGTGACGTCGTCCGTGTGCCTGGATCGGACGAGCGCCATCTGGCGCTCCAATTCCTCAGCGCGTCGTGCGTCCTCTTCCATGAGGATCATGCGCATACGTTTCGGGTACTTGTGCAGAGCGCCGGTGAAGACGTCGTAGGCGATAACCGGAGAACCGGGCTCACCGTGCGTGTAGATCCCCGCCCCGGCGAAGCCTTCGGCGTAGCTGATCACGTCGTTCCGCGACAGCAGAATCGGTGCCCACGCCTCCAAGTACCTCTTGAGTAAGTCATGTTTTGCGGCTGTGTGCGGATCGCGTTCCCACACGGCATCCTTCGGCACGGCCATGACCGCTCCCCCATTTCTGTCGGCCTTGCTGGGGAGAGGGTCACACACCGTTGCCGCATGCCACCAGGGTGCGTACGGCGCCTGCTGGATTTTGGCCGTTACTGTGCTGCAACAGGCAGTCGGGGAGGCATCTCGCTCCAGGTTGCCCCGTCGAGCTCGCGGCCCCCAGACTTGGGGGTGCGGCCACCCCATTGTTTGAAGAAGAACGGCACATCGGTGTCGCTACAAGTGTCGCGGATGTCCACCAACCACTCTTCTTGTACTGGACGATGGTGGGGTCCGGATTCCCCGCCGGCGATGACCCAGCCGATGCCGTCCAAGCGCAAACCGGGCAGTGGGCCGAGCAATGGCTCGCAGGACAAGAAGCGCACTGCGGCTGGAACTTGTCGCAGGTCGTCGACGCGATCCAGATGATCTGCGTTTTCGACGGAGACTCCCATCCACAGGTTAGGCGGCCAGTCGAGTTCGTTTGCCACTCGTCGGAGCCTGCGGGCTCTCTTCGTCAGTAGCTGATAAGTGTGCTGTGGCGTCTCGGCGATCACTTGGAAGACCTGCCGAACGAAGTCCAGGGGAACCTTGGCGTGGAAGAGGTCGCTCATGGAATTGACGAAGACCATGCGTGGGGCCTTCCAGTGGCGTGGAATGGACAGCACATCTGAGTGGACGGTGAGGCCGAAGCCCGGTCCGGATGTCCTGGGGTCCCCATCAGCCTGGTACTTGGCAGCCCCCATCGCTTTTAGGCGCCTGGATAACGCCAGGGCGTAGCAGTTGTCACACCCCGGGGAGATTCGGTCGCATCCGGTGGTGGGATTCCATGTCGCCTCAGTCCACTCGATCGAGCTGCGATCGCCCATGAGTCCCCTCCCGTAGCGAGCGGACAAGGGCCATCAGCGCTTGTCCACTCGGCGCTCCGACTGCGCTGCCTAACGAGCGACGTGCCGAACTGACACGCGATCGCCCCCATCCTTCACTTCGAACGCGTGTTCTGTGAAGGGGGTGTTGGGGTCGAGAGGCGGTCATTCGAGCGGCTGGGAACGCACAATGGTTCCGGCAGACGCGCTCCGAGGCAGGAGACAAGCTATGGCGAGGAAGGCTGCGGGACAGGGCGGCGGGAGACGAGCCATCCCAGCGCCTGTGCGCTTGGAGGTGTGGGTGCGCAGTGGTGGCCGGTGCGCGATCTGTAACAGGTATTTGCTCGACGGTGGGATGACGGGCCGCACTGTGCGGCAGGGGGAGCTGGCGCACATCGTGGGCCAGCAACAGACCGTAGGCTCCCCCCGCGGTGAACACGATTTGGTGGAACGCGACACGGCCGACAACTTGATGCTGGTCTGCGCCGACGAGCACGATGAGATCGACGCTTCCGGCACCCTGGACGTTTTCACCGTGGAACGGCTGCGCGCGCTCAAACGCGCTCACGAGGACCGCATCAAGCATGTCACTGGGCTGGCCGACGACCGGGCGACCACGGTGCTGCGGATGGTGGGCCGGGTGCGTGGCCAGGAAGTCGAGCTGACCCGGCAGACCGCTGCTACCACGGTGATCACCTCCGGGGATCGGTTCCCGCTGTTCCTGGAGTCTTATGAGCGGCATGGCGTGGAGATCGACCTGCGCCACGTGGCCGGCGAGATGACGATCGATCTGCGTGACATCCCCGACGAGGAGACTGGAGGCTCGCCCTACTACCGGGCGGCCACCGCCGCCATCGACGAGGTCATCGACAACCAGCTCAACCGCGGCATCGCCCGCGACAAAGTCGCGCACTTGAGCGTCTTCGGCTTCGCCCGGCTGCCACTGCTTGTCTACCTCGGATCCCGTCTGGACGACACCGTGCCCACCGACATCTACCAGCGCCACCGCGAGGACGAGTCCTGGTCGTGGTCTTCGACTGCGCCGGTGGTCGGCTTCGCGATCCACCTCGACGTAGACCAGCCTCCCGCACATGAGGCGGTGCTGGTGCTGAACCTCTCAGGCACGATCCAGCCCGAGGAGGTTCCGCACCAACTCGCCGGACTGCGCCGCTACCGCATCAGCCCTGTCGGTGCTGCCGCCGCGCCGGACGTGCTGCGCAATCGCGCTTCCTTGACCCAGTTCCAGGAGGTGCTGCGGTCGCTGTTCGCGGATCTGGAGGCGAGCGCGAAGCAGGTACGGCGCCTGCACGTGCTGTTCGCGGTGCCGCTCTCGGCCGGGGTGAGCCTGGGACGGGTACGCGACCGGCAGGTGCACCCGGCGCTGGTGCTCTACGACCGCACGCCGAGCGGATATCGACTGGCCTTGGAGATCCCCTGACGCACTGGCACGCGCTGGCGAGCCGATAGCCCGCTACTGCGTTCACCTTGGTGACAGCACAACCGGCCCAGTGCGCGCGGGGCGGGTCAGAGCGCGGCCGGTGTCGGGTCGTGGGGCAGAAAGCGATGATGGGGCGATCCAGCGGCGTGAGGAAGCGCGACCAGATGCGTACCCGAGCCGGGAGTGATCAGGTGCATCCCCAGGAAGGACGTCAGCGTTCCGGCGACAGCGGCCAGGTCGGCCGATGACCCGTGGAAGGTGGGCACCGAACAGCCGCGGGTCGGTACAAGTTCGTCGCCGTCCGGGGTGTCCTGCCACAGGCGGTGGTAAAGCTCCAGGGCGGGGTCGGCCAGTACGATCTTCCCGGCGGCAGTGTCGATGCTGCTGGGCCCCTGTGCGGTGGTGGGCGCGGAGATGCTCAGTAGGCCCAAGGTGCCGGTGCGGGTGTCGGTGGCTACCTGAGCCAGGACCGGGCGGAGTCCCCCGCTAGCTGCGAGGCGCTCCAGGATGTGGCCCATGGCAATGCTGACGGTCGCGTCGATGATGACTTCGGCGCCCGCCAGAGCTGCAGCGTCGGGCAGTACGCCGTCGTGGACGTGGATCGCGACGGTGTCATCCACTGCTCGCAGCCGTCGGGCCAGGGACTGGGCTTTGGAGGCTCCAACGTCAACCTCGACGTAGTTCTGCCGGACCAGCAGTCCGCCGGTGACTGTTCCGGGGTCGCACACCGTCACCTGTGAGGCGCCGGCACGGACGACGAACTCGGCGATCCAGGAGCCAAGGCCGCCGCAGCCCCAGACATGCACGTGTTTCCCAAAGAAGCCCCCGATGAGGCTTCCGTCATCGCGACGTGTGGTCACGGCAGGTCGTTCATCGGACACAGGACACCATTCGATCAGTAGGTCCGAGCGGATCCGGGAGGCGTCGATGTTCAGCGCGGAACCCTGCTCGTGGGCCATGCGCCGCAGCGCATCCGCGGCGGGCGCGGGAAGACGTGCACCCAACAGATGGGGCGGGCCGCCCGCAGGGTGCGGGACCGCCAGAATCAGGTACTGCGGCGAGCCATCGGGGTTGCGGGCTGCACTGGCCGCGAGCGTGGTCAGGATCGCCGGAGACTGGGCGACCGCCTGCGGCGAGCCTCTCTGCTGGCGATCGAACGGAGGGTTGTCCACGTAGGTCAGCAGCTCGGCAAAGGTGGAGCCGCCGCCGAGCGGCAGCGCGCCTGCAATGGTGATCACTGGCAACCGTGCGGCCCCGCCTTCCGGGGGCGGACTGAAGGCCAGGTCTAGGCGGTGCTCGGTGCGCGCGATCAGGTAACCAGTCTGGATCCGCTGGTCGGGGCCGGGAACGCGTACGACCAGGGTCGGGGTGCCGGGTGTGTGGTGAAGCACTCCGCCGACGGCGTGGTACATCGCCTTCGAGGCGTCGAACTCGCCCGCTGCCGCGTCCCTAAGCCAGGACCACAGTCGGTTTAGATACGCCCGCATGCCCGCGCGCAGCGGATCCCACTCCCGGGCGGGGTCCAGGAAGATGCACAACTGGCGCCCCTGGAGGACGTGCGGGTAGCCGGCGAACCTCCAGTGCTCGACTTCGACGGTGGTTGCGGACAGCGGTGAGGCTGGCAGGGTCAGGACGAACTCCTCGTGCTCCTGCAGAACCAAGCCGCCGTCAGCAGTGGTCAAGGGACCGGTGTGAAGCCGCAGTGTCACCCGGAGCGCACCGTTCTGGCCGCGAGCCGGAACACCCACTAGACGCAGCACATCCGGCTGCTCGGCCGCCGCCTCGCGCAGCTCGGCCAGGGCCTGCTTCTGCCAGTCCGTCGGTGCGAGTCGGTTCTTGCTGCTGCTCACCCGGCGCGACCGGGCCGCGCGACAGCGGTGACCGAGGTGGCAGCCACGGGGAACTTGGCGCTGCTGGTTGCCGTGACCGGGGCCTTGAACTCGGGACCGAAAAGGTCCTGCCACAGCCGGAGGCTCGTGTCCTTGTCCTCGGCGTGGTAAGCGGCGTGGATCTCGGCGGCGTGCTTGTGGATGCGGTCGCGGAAGTAGGAGTACGTGTTCTGCTCCCAACGGTGGTCGAAGGTCAGCCCAGACCCGGAGGGGTCGGCGACCGAAGGCTTGATCTCGTTGGCCTGCAGATAGGTGTCCAGGTCACCGACGATGTGCAATAGAGCAGTGGGCACATCACGGTAGTAGCCCGGATCGGAGAACTTTTTGTAGTCATGAACTTGGTTGCCGAGCAGCGTTGTCAGGATCACCGACCGCGTCCCGGTGAACGATCCCTTGTGATCGCGCAGGAACTTCATCAACCGGATGACCTTGCGCAGATTCCCCTGAGCGATCTGGTCCTGAGTGCGCATCCAAGTGGTGAAGCCCTGCGAGTCGGTGTTCTCCCAGGTGTCCTCGTCGCGGTTGACGATGACCTCTCGACCGTCGACCAGCACCACGTAGGGAACGATGTCCACGTGCATGGAGTTGCTGTAGACCAGCCGCACGCATCGGCACTTACGCGAGTGAGGCATGTCCTTGTAGATGCTGTGCCGATGCAGGGCCGCATATACCTCCTCGATATACGTCTTGGGGCTCTGCGACCAGTCCGGGTTCTCGGCCATCAGCAGCATCACGTCAGCATCGAACTCCGTCCCGCCGACCGGGTCGATGATCGTGCGATGCGCCCATGAGCCCTGCGGAATCTTGCCCAAGATCAGCGAGCCGATTTCCTCGTCCGCCTTCAGCGCCCGGTAGATCGCCTCCACCCTGGTATCGAGAAGGTCGAGCTTGACTTGGCCCAGGTTGACCGTAGTGCGCAGGAACTCACTGAAATGGTCGGCGAGCTGCATGGTTGTCCTCGCATTCGAACGGGCCGACCGCCCCCGGACCACATCAGAGGAAGGGAACTAACGGCGCAACACACTTGCTTCATTCAGCCTAGGCGTCACCACTGACACCACGCCGTCGTCAGCCCCAAGCGTCCCCGACGCGAACACAGTTGGGGGCCTCGGTAAGCCCGCCCGAACGCGCCCCCGTTACCCAGCGCCTAGCATCTACAGGTTCTGTCTCGGATGCGTGCGAGCGTTGCCGCCCGCTCGGCCATCCCCAACTTCCATGGTGTCGGGTCCACTTCAGCGATCTCCCGCCACAGTGCCGCCGTGGCCGAGTTGAACGCCGCGAGTGCCTCGGCCTTTGCGTCCCGCCAGGACGGGAACCGACTTGCGAAGGCGAGTGCCTCCTCCACGGAATGCCCGGCGTCCATGAGCCGGAGGACAAGGGCGCCGGGGTCGATCCAGGCCGCCCCTCGTGTTGGCCAGGCCCAGTCGATGAGTCGTGCACGGTCACCGGTGATCAGGAGGTTGTCCGGGGCGAAGTCGGTGTGCAGGAGAGTGTTGCCCTCGAAGTAGTGCAGCGAGCCCGGAGGTGCGTAGTCCGCCCACCGGTCGAAGGCGTCCTTGATCCCTATACCTGCGGGTGCTGTAACGCTCTGCAGTTCGACAAGCGCGGCTTCCACGAGCGGCAGATCGAGCGAGCCTGGCGTGTAGTCGGCGTGGCGGCCGTCGATCATCTCGTAGCCGAGCAAGCTCCAGCCGCCGAGCTCCAGGTGCCAGTACAGGCGCGGACAGGACGTAGGCAGATACGGGGCGACGGCCGCCTCGCGGCGCTGGGCAGCGACCTGGGGATGGTCGGCCGGGATGCCCTTCACGAAGAACCTGCCGCTGTTCGTCTCCAGGACGGAGGCGATGCCGGAGTTCATGCCGCCCTGCGCAGTCAGCGATCGGTGCACGGCACCGATCTCGTCGGCGACGGCTTGGCGGACGTCGGCGGGAAGCTGCTCGAAGGGGATGCGGGACATGGACACGTGCGGTTCCTCAGGGAGTGCTCGGGTACGGAGAATGCCGCCCCGGCCAGGGTACGGCCGGGGCGGCACTCAGGGGGTGGAACAAGGCGGCCAGCGTGGGCGCCGCCCGCGTTGGATTTAGTACGGCTGGTCGTCACCGGCCGAGCAGCTGCACTCGGCGCCCTCGGCAGCCTCGTCCAGGTCGGCGATGATCTGGAACTCGTCGTCCTTGATCGACGCGGCGGTCAGTTGAACCGGCAGGGCGCTGGTCGGCCCATCCGCCGGCCGCCGTCCGATGGTGAGCGGCATCGGCTCGCGGGGCGGGGTCAGGGCTGCGGTGGGCGGAGTCATGATCCGTAACCTCCATGTTGGCAGTAGAGCTCTCGTCGGTCCCCCGCCTCCTGGTAGAGTTTGGCCAGCGGTCGGCACGTGCGGCACGTGCCTACCTTCGTGCAGCCGGAGCATCCACCGGTGCGGAGCTGTAGGGACTCGGCGACCGCGCCGAGTCGGGGGAGGGCTTCGACGCCCTCGGTGATGAGATTCACGCTCGGGTCGCGGCCTACCTTGCAGATCGACGCGATGCCGTGCGGGTTGACGTGGAAGAACGTGTGGCCGGCGTTGCAGCCGGTGAACACGCTGCGGGCTTTGAGATGGCCCAGTGCCTGCGTCGCCAGGGGGTTCGCCTCGCCGTCGATCGTGGGCGACATGTTCGTGAAGACCTGGTGCGGGAAGCCGTACGACTTCGCGAGGCACACCATCGCGTCTGTCTCGTGCGCGTTGTCGTCTGAGACGATCACGTTCAGGCGGACCGGCAGCTTGTCCTCGCGGGCGGCGTCCAGGCCCTGCAGGAACCGGCTGAACGCCCCGCGGTTCCGCGTCACCTTGTCGTACGTCTCGGCGGTGGCTCCGTAGACGCTCAGGGTCAGCCGGTACGGCCGGTGGCGGGCGAACAGGTCCCGGATCGGCTGCTTCCGCAGCGAGGAGCCGTTCGACGAGACCTGGACCATCATCCCGAGCTGGTGGGCGTACTCGTACGCCGCGCCGAACTCGCGGTCGATCAGCGCCTCACCGCCGGTGATCTGCAACCACAGGACACCGGCGTTGCTCAGTGTCTGGAGCAGCGCCTGCTTACCGTCCCAGTTCAGGCCCTCGAACCGCTTCTCCCCGAGGTAGCAGAACTCGCAGTCGTAGTCGCAGCCGAGGTTGATCTCCCACGACGCCTTGCCGTACCTGTACCGGGACCGTTCGCGGACGAGGACGACGTCGCCGACCGGCGACGCGGGCAGCTCGGTCCCCCACGCTTCCCTCACCGCGTCGGCCAGCCAGTCCGGGACGGATCGGCCTTCCGTGCCTGCGGATCGCAGCTCTTCGTAGCGGATCTCCGGGATGCGCACGCCAGCCGCCCGGCCGGGCTGGACGAGGAGGTACTGGGCGAGAAACGGGCTGGCCACGAGCCACGGAGCTGTTTTGGTCCTCAGCCTCTCGGCGCTGGTGTTCGTCTCGATCACGGGACCTCCACGGGTTGGGTACGAGGGGTTGGTCGGGTCTGGGGGGCGATCAGGTTGCCCGTCGGCTCGGCCGGTGGATCCCTTCGCCAAGCGCAGGTCAGGTCGTGATTCGCGCGGTCGAGGCGGCCACGCCGATCACGAAGCCGCACGAGGCGGACACGAGCACGATCAGTAGTGGTCCGGTGTAGCGGGCAGCCCGGGCGACCTGGGCGGCGACGCGGCCGCTCACGGCTTCCACCAGGCCCTCCATGGGCGGGTGATGATCTCCCGGTACGTATGGTGCGAGGGATTGCGGCCGCCGTGCGCGAGTACCCAGCTCTGCGGTTCGGCGAAGTCCGTACCGGGCGGTGAGGTCTTGCCGCAGACCGCGCACTGCATCGCGTACGTGGTGGGCTCGGCGTCAGGTTCCCGGTCGGGCTGGAGGGTCCACTGCTTCTGGCGAATGATCGCGCGGCTGGTCATCGAACCGCCTCCAGAGCCGTGGCGACGTACGGGTGCTGGAGTGCGGCACGGAGGGCGTGCGCGTCCGTGAGGGTGTTGTCGTCGGGCAGTTCGCACCAGCCGCCGAACCAGTCGTCCATCAGCTCCAGGCCAGGGGCCACCAGCCAAGAGCTGCTGGAGAGATGCCGCACGGGCAAGTCGTCCCAACTGCCGAGGGTGCCGGTCCTGATCGCGTAGTAGAGGCGTTCGTTGGGCTTGTCGTACAGCACAGGGCCGATCGTCGCGCCGGTGGCGCGGAGGTGAGCCAAGGCCAGGAAGCCGATGTCCGCGGGGGTCCGTACGAGGTCCCAGCAGTCGCCGACTTGGAGCAGGCGCAGGCCGGGCACATCGTTGACCATGACGGCGCTCCGCAGCGCTTCGCGTAGGAACATCACGTGCCTCCTTGCCGTTGGAGGTCGGAACTTTTGCCCAGCGAAGGCGCAGGTCCAGTGGTCGCCAGGGTGGAACGGACCACGATCAGACGGGTGTTGGTTGCGGCTATCTGCCGCTTCCGCTCGCTGGCGGTCCGCTTGGGGCCGAGATGGCTGAGGACGGGGATCACGGCGCCGTAGGTGTCGGGGAGTTCGAGGGCGTCGAGGAGGCCGACGAAGGCGGGGGAGCGGACGGTTACGGTCACCTCGCGGTCGGTGAAGACGCCGTACAGGGTCAGTTCGTGCCGTCGGCAGTACTCGGTGAGGCAGTCGACCAACGCCGCATGGCGGGCCTGCCCACCGGTCACATGGCGTATGTAGCCGAAGACGTGTGGGCCGGTGACCGGGCGGCGTTCCGTGATGAGTTCCTCGTCCATGCCCATAGCGTCGGCTAGTGCGAACGGCCTCAAAATGACCTGCTGTTGTACTTCCGTTGCACTTCTTGCCCTGCGTCGTCACAGAGGGTGCTTACATACGTGACGGAGGGGAGGTCAGCCGTGGTCAGCGTGCAGCAGTGGACAGGCCGGGAGGCGAGCGCTCTGCGCGCTGCCCTGCGCATGAGCACGCGCGCCTTCGCCGAGCACCTGGGTGTCGCCCTGCGTACGGTGGCCAAGTGGGAGAGCCTGCGAGCCGAAACGCAGCCGCGGCCCGATACGCAGGCGATCCTCGACACCGCGCTGGATCGTGCCGATGCTGCAGCTCATGCCCGGTTCGAGGCGGTGCTGGTCCCGGAGCGAGAGAGCGCAAGGCCGGCGGACTACGAGACCTGGACCGAGGACATCGAGCGGGCTGTGGTCTGCGTCAGCCGCCAGAACTTCTCCTTCGCCTCCACCTTGTTGAACCGCTGGCTGGGGAGTCACGACCCGCACCGCCTAGACAACAAGGGCCTCTATTTGTACGGCCGTTCTCTCGTCCTGCTCGGTGACCTTCAGCGGGACCAGGGCGCGATCCTCGGCCCGCTCTCCGCCCTTCACTCCTACCGCACTGCCCACGGCATGTTCACCGAACTCGACATCCCACGGCGGGTGGCGCAGATCGAGCTGTCCCTCGCCGTTGTGCAGGAGATGTCCGGCCGGCTCGAAGCCTCCGCCCGTCACTACGAACTCCTCGCCACGGATGAGCGCCTGAGCCCTCGCGACCGCGCCCGCGCCCAGCTCTGGGTCGGTACGGCCCTGAGCAAGGAGGGCGACAACGAGTACGCCACCAGCGTGATGACGGCCGCCACCCGAGCTTTTGAGGACCTCGGCGAGCCGGAGGACTGGTCGGTCGCCCACCAGAAGCTGGCTCTGGCCCATCGCGGCGTCGGCGATCTGAAGCAGGCCCTGCATTACATCGATGTCGCGCGTACCACCGGCATGGTCGACTCCCCGATGCAGCGGGTGCGGTTGGACACCGCGTACGGGCACATCCTTCTGTCGGATGCGGCGACCCGGAATGATGGGCTGTCCGTCCTCGATCAGGTGGCACAGGTGGCTCAGCAGTTCGGGCTGAGCCACCAGCTGCGCAGCATCGAGGGCATCCGTAGAGGCCAGCAGGGATGAGTCAGGGAGTGCACGTGCCGGAGCACCAGCAGCGCCAGATCACCGACGAGCAGTTCCACGACGCGACGTTGATCTGGAACTACCACCAGATGGGCCACGAGCAGCGGCCCTGCTCGGCGGCGATCGGCCTGGGCAGCCACGACCTGGGCGTGGCCACTACGGCTGCGGACCTCCACCGCGCCGGCCTCGTCCCCATCGTGGTGTTCAGCGGCGGCAACAGTCCCACCACCCGGGCCCGCTTCCCGCGCGGCGAGGCCGTCCATTACCGCGAGCATGCGCTCGCCCTGGGCGTTCCGGACGAGGCGATTCTGGTGGAACCGAAGGCGGCGAACACAGGCCAGAACATCACCTTCTCCCGCGAGCTGCTGACCGACGCTGGCGTGGAGGTGGAGTCGCTTCTGCTGATCTCTAAGCCGTACATGGAGCGCCGCTCGTACGCGACCTGCCGCAACTTGTGGCCGGAGGTGGAGGTGGTATGTGCCTCCGAGCCACTTGAGTTGAACGACTACATCAAGTCCATCGGCGACGAGAAGCTCGTTGTCGACATGCTCGTTGGTGACCTGCAACGGGTGATCGAGTACCCGAAGCTCGGTTTCGCCGTCGAGCAGGACGTACCGGGGGATGTGTATGACGCTTACGAGCGCCTCCTGGGCGCCGGCTTCGACAGCCGCCTCATCAGCACCTGAATTACCCCGCGTCGGTCTGTCGGGTGGGGTGTGCGCGATTCACCAACCGAATCTGTTTCCACGGCTGTCCACATTGGCGAAGCTCTTTGCCGCCGACCGCTGGATCGTCCTCGACGATGTGCAGTTCGCCCGGCGCGACTACCAGCATCGAGCCCGTCTCGCCGCCTTGGACGATCCTGGTCGACAGCAGTGGCTCACGCTCCCGACGCACCTTCCCCACGGGCGCGCGACGAGGATCAGCCAGGCTCGGCTCGTCGATCCCCGCCGCTCGCGACGGACGGTCGAACTGCTCGTGCGCCAGTACTACGGCCACAGCCGCTACTGGGATGCCACGCGCGAGGTCCTGGACGCGGTCTTGTACATGATCGACACCACAGACCGCGTGGCCGACCTCACGGGAGCATCGACGATCGCCCTGCTCACCGCTCTTGGCTGGTCAGGAGAAGTGCTGGTCAGCAGTGAGATCCCGACCCGTCAAGGCCGGTCCGAGCGCCTTGCCGATCTCGCCGCAGCCACCAGCAGTACCCACTATCTGTGTGGCACCGGTGGGCTGCGCTACCTCGACGTTGATCCGTTCCATGCCCGCAGCATCCCTGTGTTGCCTTTCCGTACCCCTGTGGATACGGATGATGCGCTCTGGCAGTGGGCCCGGAGGACCAGCAGCCTCTGGGCCTTGAGCAAGATCGGTCCCGGGGCGTTGGCGAATAGACTGGCTGTCCAACGAGAATCTCGCTTCCTTGAAGCCCAGGCGTAATGGCACACAAGCTGCCCTGCTATTGCACGAGGCGTAGGACCGGCCGCTGTTCCTGGACGTCGAGCAGCTCACGAACGCGCTGGGGCGTCCAGGCCAGTTCATGCGCCAGTGTGGCCACTGACAGATCCGCTTCCTTGCGGGCTAGTTCGAAGGCTTGGCGCAGCAGAGAGGGCTGCTCGCCGGCGTAGTTCGATACCGACTCGGGGATGAAGCCGGGCTGGCCATCCAGCGCACGAAGGCGTTGATATGTGCGGCTGGTCGTGGCGTCGGAGATCAGGCCGAGTTCACGGCATCGGTAGACGAGCGAGTGGATGGAAACGCCCCAGACCTGCCTGAGCTCGGCCAGGCGCGCGAGGTCCATCCGCTTGGGCAGGAAGGGAAGGATGCTGTCCTGGGGGGTGAGGAACTCTGCGGCGAAGGCGTCGGCTTCCTTCTCTTGACGGCTGTCACCGGTGGCGTCGCCATGGAGTACGAGGTGCCCGAGTTCGTGGGCGGCCGTGAAGCGATGGCGGTAGATGTCATCGGCCCGATTGGCAGTAAGGACTACAAGCGGCCGTGCCGCCCGAGTGGAGAACGCGTCCACGGTCGCTGCCGAAGGATCGGACGCGGGGGGCATCACGACAACGATGCCGTGGGATTCCATACGTCGGACGAGGTGGGTGACCGGTCCTTCTCCCATACCCCAACGCCGCCGCAACTCGCGTGCTGCCGCTACCGGGTCCGTGGGCAGTTCGGCTCCGGGGTGGACCTCACCGCCGGCGAAGCCGGGCAGGTTCACGAGGGGAAGCTGAATCCGTCGTTCGAGGGCGTAGGTGAGTTCCCATACCTGTTCGGCGAAGGCCAGGGCCCGTTCCCTCTGGGACTTCGGCGTGCTGCGCAAGCTGCGGAAGTGGGCCATGGAGGAATCGAGTCGGCTTGCCGGACGGCCGACCAGAAAGAAAGTGGCAGGTACGCCGAGTGATTCGGCAAGACGGGGGATGAGGTCCGGGCGAGGACGGGAAACCCCGGTCTCGTACTGGCCCACGGCCGCCGGGGTCACCCCAAGGGCAGTCGCGACGTCCTTCTTCGTCATCTCGGCCAGCCGACGCGCCTGCGTCAGCCGGGCGGGATCGAAGCCGTCGGAAATGGCGCGGGGCGTTGTGCCCCGCTCCTCCAAGCCCGGGATGAGGTCTTGCTTAATCGTTCGCATCGTCTTCGCTGGTCTGGTCCTCGCGTAGCTCTGCTTCGGTCAGGGGCGGAACGTCGCGCTGCTGATCAACGTTCCCACGCGACGACAGCGTAAGGGTCGGCTCTGCTCCACCGTCGAAGCTCGTCAGCTCCCGCTCGGACGACATCGACTGCTTGGGGATGCTCCTCAGATGCTGCCCGTGGAAGGTGACGGTGTCAGGCAGCGTAAGTGCCTCGGGGAGCGTCGCCCACTCCAGGCGTCGCTCGGCACCCAGTGCGGCCATGCCCCAGTGAGCCTCCAGCAGCTCGGAGGCGTTGCAAGCGAACGGAACCAGGACCAGGCGTGTGCCAGGCGGCACGGTCGCAAGACCACCTCGCGGCTCCACCACCTGGCCGCTCTCGTCGAGGTCGTCGAAGTCGAATGCGCCCTGCACCTCGGCCGGGTCGGGCGCGAACGTGAACAGCTCCTTCACCAACCGAGACTCACGCGGGATGCGGGCTGTGCGGACGTCCGACGTGGTCTTCGAGTAGAGGAACGGATAGAGCAGGCCGTTTCCGACGACCATGAGCTCGAAGGGGAACCCGAACGGCTTGACGGGAGTGGAGCCGGGCAGATCCTTCAGTTCCTCCCACACTCGCTCGAACTGGCCCTGCCAACGGGCCGAGCCGTAGGTGTGGTTGGTGCGCGAATCGGCCTGTTCCTGCGCGGCCTGGGCGTTGGCCTGCATATTCCGTAGTGCCTGCCCGAGGCCCATGCGGACTGCGGACGCCTGCTTGCCGAACACCTCGGTCGCCCAGGATGAAAGAGGCACACTCATGCGGACGACTCCTCAGGTCGGACTTCGCATTGGAGCACTTCACTGCCAGGCAGACTTTAGTTGATGTAGGAGTTTTTGCACAAGCGCTTCTCTGTGGCGCGCGATCCGCTCGATTGCTGGTCGCCTTAGGGCGGACAACCGCCAGTCCAGGGCGGATGGTTCATTGGCCCCTCGGAGACTGCGAGCGGGCCGTCAGTCGTAGGTCAGCGGCGGCGCTGGCCACTGGTAGCGGACTGCTGCGCGGAAGGCTGCCGTGTCGACGTGGGCGGGGTGCGCCGGGTCGAAGCAGAGGCAAAGTTGGTGTGCTGGGTGCTGACGCCGCCGTGAGACGTTGGACGCGCCAGATAAGGACACGTGCGGCAGAGCCGGCGTCGTCCAAGGCCCGCTGGTCGGCTGCCTGTTGGAGGAGCCGCTCCGGGTCGTGTCCGGCTGCTTCTGCCTCGGCGAGGGTGACTGTGAGGGCGTCGAAGGCGGGGTCTGCGATGACCTGCTCCGCGTGCTCGGGCACGACCTGGCGTAGGCGGCGGATCTGCCGCTCCACGGCTTGCTGGGGCGGCTGGCGCTGGGTGAGGGCGGCCAGCGGTGCGGCTGCTGCATGGTCGTAGGCGGCCTGGAGGTGGAGCAGGGTCTGCTGGGTGGCGACGACTTGCTGGTCGTGGTGGCGGAGCTGGTGCCAGCGGGCGGCGGCGATGACGACGAGGATCGCCGCGTCAAGGAACATCGCCAGGATCGCGCCGTCCTTGGGGGCGGGCTCGCGGAGCATCGCGCGTACGGCGCCGCGCAGGGCTCGGGCGTGATGGTGTTCGGCTTGGATGCGGGAGCGGGTGGCACGCTCGAACTCGGTTGCTGCCTCTCGAAGTTGGGGCCGCAGGGCCTGTGGAGCGAGGAGCGGGAGGGCGTCGAGGGCTTCGCCGAAGGCGGCCAGGTGGGCCTGGGAGACTTCGTCGTCGGCCTGGTCCAGGTGGTGGGGGATGCGCTCGGTGGCGGTGGTGGCCTGGTGCCACGGGTTGGGCCTGCGCCGACCCGGCTGCCCAGCGGACTGCGGGTCGATGCCCGCCAGACGCTTTTGGATTTTGGGGAAGGACAGGTCCGGGGAGAGTTCGTAGCCGGAGAACCAGACGGGCTCGTGGTTGGCGGTGGTGGTGTCTTCGCTGGCCACCTTGTAGCCCCGAACATCGCCGGAGGGAAAGTACACGACCTCGGCGAGCACGCCGTCGATGTGGCTGAGCAGGTGGACGAACTCCTCCATGGTGGAAGCGGCGGCCACGGCGGTCCGCACGGTGGTGCGCAGACGTTCGCGGGCGGGCTTGTCGTGGCCGGCGCGGTGGGCCTTCTCCTGCTCGGCGCGGGTGGGGCGCTTGGCGGCGGTGCGGTCACCCCGTACGACTTGGAAGAGGCCGTATTCCTTCTCGATGGCGGCCAGTTCGCGGTCGGCGGTGTTGTAGTCGTTCCAGTGCCGTGCCGTGCTCAGGTCAGCGCGGACCTTGGTGGCGGCGATGTGGATGTGGTCGGGGGCGTGGCGCACGGCGACCCACCGGCAGCCGTCCGGGTCGCCGTCGGGCGCGATGCCGGTGGCCGCGACCACCCGGCGGGCGATGTCGGCCCACTCCTCGTCGCTGAGGTGGCGGTCGCTCTCGGCGGCGCGGATCGAGCAGTGCCACACGTGCTTCTCGGGGGCGCGGCCCAGTCGCCGGGCCTGTTTGACGTGCAGGTCGAGGTCGGCCACGAGGAGCTTCTTGGTGGCGTCGAAGTCGTCGGTGCGGCTGGGGTCGGGGGCGAAGCCGTCCCAGGAGGCGACCAGGTGGGGGTCGGTGTGGTCCTTGGCCTTCTTCGTGTCGAAGAGGTACCGGATCAGCCCCGCGGTGTATTTGCCGCTGCCGATCTTCGCGATCATCGGGCGGCCTTCTTGGTGACGGCCTGGTTCGCGGCTGCCGCGATGTGGCGAACGGTGGCGCCGACCGCGGTCAAGGTGCGCTCGGCTTGGGCCAGAACGGCGGTATCCCCAAGCTGTGGATGACCACCGGAGTTCAGCTTCTTGGCGATCTGGTTGATGTTGTGGCCGATCTTGGCCACCTCGCCGCGCAAGGCGGTCAGCTCGTCGATGTAGTCGTCCAGCGGAGTGCGCTGGCCGGGCAGCGTGAGATCACCGTGGATGTGGGCCATGACGACGGCGCCGACGTAATGGGCGCCGGCGATGTTCAGCGACCGGGCCATGCGCAGGATGTCCTTCTTCTCGGCGACGCTGTAGCGCGCGTCGACACGCTCCTTGCGATGGCCGTTCGGGTCGGGCTTACGGCGTCGGGCGACACGGTGCAGCGCGGCGGCTTCGGCAGCACGCGGCAGCGGCACAGCGGCGGCGGTGTCGACGGGCTGTTCCCCCTCGTGCGCCCCCTGGTGCCCGAGGTCCTCCGCCACCCCCGGGGCGGAGGCATCCCCGTTGGGCCGGCCCTTGGACGGTCCAGCGGCATACCTTGCTGCGCGGTTGGGGTCGGTGGTCATCTCCTGCTGGGGGGTGAGGATTTCGCGGTACGGGTCGTGCATGGGGGTCTCCGGGGGTTGCTTGAGTGTCGGGCGCTTCGCTGTGCGCGGCTCCCGTGTCCCCGTGCTCGGCTGCACGGGGACACGGGGGTGAGCCCGGGAGGCGGGGCGATCGGCGCGAAGGCAAGGGTCGGGCGGCCCTGGCGGGGGTCGTGTCGAGGTCCCTCTGCTGCTGGGAAGCGACTTCGTCGAGTTCGGCCTGAAGGAGGTCCTTGAGCTTGTCCGCCTCAGTCCTGCCGATGGTCAAGTCCCTGCTACGGAAGGTGACTTCGATGTGGCGGCGTGAGGCACGCCCTTTGCGCCCCAGTGGCGCAATACGCGCAAGGGCGAGCCGTTCGGGAGAGATTTCGTTGGGCTCGTGATCCGGTGGTTCGGTGGAGGATTGTGAGTCCTCAGCCACTTCGGTGGTGTCCGGAGCCACGTCGGCAGCATCTCGCGCCACATTGGCTGGACCGTGAGCAGCAGCATGGCGGTGGACGACGATGTAGAGGTGGACCGCCCCGGCCAGGGCGAGCGGGGCGATGGCGGACAGGCCGCCGACGGTGAAGTCGTCGAGATGGAGGCCATCGCCTTGGCGGGTCTGCTGGTTGAGGCGGACGGCATGGAGGGCGTTGGCCCAGATGCTGGTGACGGTGGCGATCCCGACGAGCGCCCACACATACAAGCGGGAGTGCAGCGGGGCGGCGCGCAGGATGAGAAGGGCGCCGACGCCGATGGCGATGAACCCGTCGATCACGAGGGGGAAGGCGTAGGTGAGCAGTCCGCGCACGTGGATCGCGACGGCCATCTGACGCAGCGCGTCGTAGGAGAGCGCGAAGCCGATCGCGCCGAGCAGGACGATGCCGAGCTGGATCGCGGCGGTTCCAGGTATCGCGGCGGGCGTGGTGGCGGTGGACGAAGGCACGCGGGGTACTCCAGGCAGGGAACGGTCGGCGGCCACGATCGTGGGGTGACCACTGGGAGGTGCGGTGACTCGTCGCACCCGTCGCATGCCTGGTCAGAGCAGGTACGGGAGCACGGCGTGGTACGGGAGGACCCGTCACAGCTGCGCGACCCGTCACGGGGCTGACCTGGGATGCGACGCGTGTGACGGGTGTTTACGGGTGGATGGCCTCCCCGTGGCGAGCGCTCTCGTCACCACGGGTTGGTGTCAGCTCCTCGGGGCAGTAGCGAGCCCAGGCATCGGTGAATTGCAGGTGCGCGAAGCCCCTGGCCTGGCGTTCGCCCTCGAAGCGGAGAACGGCTGCCTGGATGCCGAAGTCCTTGAGGAGGATCCCCAAGTGGCGTGAGGTCAGTCCCGTGTTGCGGTACTCCGCCCACGGGGCCTCCTGGTCCTTGAGGAGTTCCTCCAGCAGGTCCCGGGTGCGCATGATGTCGGGATCGCCGAAGCGCGCGAAGACGCGGCGGATGTCCCGCAGCAGGCGGGTCTTCAGGTTCGACTCGTCGTCCTGGCCCACCTCGGCCGCACACATGATCACGCACGCTTCGCGGGCCCGCTCCGGCCAGGAACCGCCTGCCAGTTCGGCGACGATCACCAGCGGCTCCCAGGTGTCCGCCGCACGGTCCTGTACCGGCATCGGGGGCACCAAGTCGGCGGCGGTGTCGAGCAGTGGGCGAAGCCACGCGGCGAGCCGGTCGCGCACTTCGTGCAGGGCGGGGATGTCCCGGCGGGAGCGGAACTGCTCCACCCGCTCGCCGCCCTTGCGGCGCTGCATGCGGATCACCACCGCCCGATCCATGATCGTGTCCGGCAGGTCCCCGATCCCGGCCAGCGCAGCCATGGCGAAGGTGGGGAACGCCTGCGGCTTGTGCTCCGGGCCGGAGATCCGCAGCGCGGGCCGGTTGCGCTGATGACCGGCGTTCAGCAGACCGCGCAACTCCTCGTTCTTCTCAGCCGCTTTGATGCTGCCGAAGATGGTGTCGGCCTCGTCCACCAGCAGTGTGGGCGGGTCGTCGCCGATGGCGCGGAAGACCACCGCCGGGCTGGTGTTCACGGTGATCAGCGGCTCGTGCACCGTCTCCGTGATCACATCCAGAAGGCGGGACTTGCCGCACCGCTTCGCCGGCCCGACCACCGCCAGGCGCGGCGCGTGCTGCAGTGCGGGCTGGATATGCGCTGCCGCAATCCACAAGGTCACCGCCGTCAGAGCCTCGCTGCTCGGCAAGATCACGTACCGCGCGATGGCTTTCCGCAGCTCGTCCAGCAGCTCCGCGCCGTCTGCGGCCTGCTGCGCTTCCGCGTCCTCGGTTGACGAGGGCTCGGGGCCGGGGTGTGGGCCCTGTCCGGGGGCGGCGATGGACGGCCGGGCGGGCGTCGAGAGTGCGGTGGGGGCGGTGGGAGACGTAGGTTCGTCCACAGGCGTTCCTCCCTGGTGGGCCGGACGGGCAAGGTCCGGCCCACCGGATCGATCATTCAAGGGCGACGGGGCAGGGACACTGCGGCTCTCGGCGGTGGCTCGCCGAGGGCCGTTTCGCAGTCCCGAATGGGCGGCTTCAGACGGCGAGGTCGTACGCGGACCGGGCGTTCGCCCAGGCGTCCACCTCGGACCAGCGGTAACGCAGGTGACGGCCGACCTTGTGCACGTTGGGGCCGATACCCCGGTACTTCCACTGGTAGAGGGTCTTCACCGGCACGCCGAGGTAGGTGGCGACTTCCTGCGGGCTGGCGAGCGGGCCGCGCCTGGCAGCCTCGGCGGTGGCAGGGGCGTTAGTGATGCGGGAAGAGGAATTCGGCACAGGGCTCCTTTTCGGTCTTGGACATCGGGCTTGGACAACACAGCCACACCCCAGGCTGAAAAGTCCAGAGTTGGTTCTGAAACTCTCCAGCACTTCTCGGTGTGACCGGGTGATTCCAAAACGGTAAGGGCGGATCCCCGGTTGCCGAAATCGCTTCTTCCGCCGCCGCAATTCCCGCGTCGAAACAGCCGGTCGAGTGTGGGCCCACAGGCGTCGCCACAGCTCATACGTGCCAGCGAGCTGCCATGAGGGCTACGGCTCCCTCTCTGGACGGTTAGGTAGAAACTAACCTAAATCCCCCATTTCGCGTGCGCGAAGGGAAGTTAACACGACGCTCCGGAGAAATGGTTCGTGATAGGCCGTGAATTGCTGAGACGAACGCCACTCTGCCCTCGAACGACTTCTGTAGAGTTTAAGAACCAACTCTTGCCATAACGCCCGGCTGCAAGTTACAGATATCTGTCATGGCATCCCGACCTGTCGAAATAGGCCCCGCCGGCCTCCACTCCGCCCGCGCTATCGAGTGCATCCGCCTCACGCGCGGCCTGACCCAGCACCAGCTCGCCGCCCGTTGCACCGCACTGGGCCGTCCGATGACCAACACCGCCCTCAGCCGCACCGAACGTGCACGTCGCCGCTGCGACATCGACGACCTCGTCACCCTCGCCGTGGCTCTCGGTATCGCGCCGGCAGCCCTACTGCCGTTGTGGGCAGCCCGCGACCTCGCATCCCACTTCGGCGGGACCCTCGACGACATTCAGGGGGCCCTTCTTGGCTGACGTGTACGACCGCTGGCACAAGTCGCACCCCAACCCCGACGAGTCAGAGTGCAGCGAGCACAAGGGCCGCACGAAGCGGGCCGTCCCCACCGCCGATCACGGCATCGGCAAGCGCTGGCAGGTCCGGTACCGAGACCTGGACGGCCGTCAGCGCAAGGAGAACTTCCACACGAAGGCCGAGGCGGACAACCGCGCCGCCGAAGTCGACGTCGAGATCCGTCGCGGCTCCTACGTCGTCCCGGCCGAGACGAAGCAGACGCTCGGCGCCTACGCGCAGAAGTGGCTCGACGCGAACTCCGTCGGCCCGACAACCGCGCTCCGCTATGAGGCGACCGTCCGCAACCACATCGTGGAGCACCTCGGCCGGCGCGAGCTGCGGTCCCTCAACCAGCCCTCGATCATCCAGGGTTGGGTCCGTACGCTCCAGGACAGCGGACTTGAAGTGTCGACGATCGAGGGCATCTTCGACATCCTCTCCAGCATCCTCGGGATGGCCGTGGAGGACGGGCTGCTGCCGAAGAACCCCTGCAAGGCGAAGTCGGTCAAGCTGCCGACGGCGACCAAGAAGAAGATCATCCCTTGGTCGTTGGAACGCGTACATGCGGTCGTCGCCGGACTCCCGAAGCGCTTCCAGGCGGGTGGCAATCTCGCCTTCGGCTGCGGCCTGCGCCAGGGCGAGGTGTTCGGCTTCGCAGTCGACGACATCGACTTCAAGGGCGGCTGGATCCACGTCAACCGCCAAGTGCGGCTCGTCGGTACGAAGCCCGTCTTCGCCCTGCCCAAGGGCAACAAGATCCGGTCAGTACCCCTGCCGGCCCAACTTGCCGCCGCCCTCAAGGCTCACATGAAGGGGTTCCCACCCGTCGCCGTCACGCTGCCCTGGGCCAAGCCCGACGGCGAACCGAAGACCTTCCGCCTCCTCTTCGTGGACGAGAAGAGCCGGGCCTACAACCGCAGCGTCTTCAACATGGGTGCCTGGAAGCTCGCCCTGGCCGCCGCTGGCGTGATCCCTCCGCGTGAGCGCGGCGCGCGCTACCTCCAGGCGGCCCCGGAAAACGGTATGCACGCCCTCCGGCACGCCTACGCCTCTGTACTCCTGGACGCGGGGGAGAGCATCAAGGCGCTCTCCGAGTACCTCGGTCACTCGGACCCGGGCTTCACGCTCCGGACGTACACGCACCTGCTGCCGTCCAGCGAGACCCGCACCCGCAAGGCGATCGATGACGCCCTTACGGAAGCCGAGGCGGAAGGCGACCCGCCTGCCGACCAGGGCACATCAGTGCCCCCGCCGAAACCCATGTGCCCTCAATGTGCCCTGGCCGCCTGACGGCCCCTCTGGGGACATGAAAAAGGCGAGGCCCGAAGACCCCGCCCGAATCCTACGAAACCCCAGGTCACGGCCACACCAGGCAATAAGGCTGATGCCCCGCCTCATGCAGGCGGTGGCTGAAGTCCTGCCATTCGTGGAGCAGTTGGTACACGTTGAAAGCGTCCCGGGGACCGCCCCGGTCCGGCACCGTCGACCAGATGAAGGCCGCCGCGCCCACCGCTTCCTCGCCGATGCCACGGAGGGGGTCGACGACGGTCATCGGGAGTTTGACGACCGCGTAGTCCGGGTGGAGGACGACCAGTTCCAGGGGCGGCACCTTGTGCAGGGGGACGCCCTCTATACCGGTGAGGACCATCGCGGCCATCGTCTCCGGCTTGATCTTGGTGAACATGCCGTTCATCCCGAGCTCGTCCCCGCCGAGTTCCTCGGGGCGCATCGAGATCGGGACCCGAGCCGCCGTCGCGCCGTCGGGCGCGCCGAAGTATTTGTAGGTCACCCCCACCCGACCACCATTCCTGCTCCCTGCCCCCAGCTGATCGATCCGACGTTCGATACGTCGCTCCTCGCGTTCCGACTCACCCGGTCCGCCCTGAGTCTGCCGTGCCTCGGCCGCTTCCTCCGCGTCGCGCCGGTGCCTGCCCCGCCTGGCACGCCGAGGACCCAGGTCGTCAGTCCCCTCGCCCAGTCCGCCACCGCGATGCATATCTCCACCCGACTGCTCTTCTGGGACGCGAGGCCCCCGCCGCGCAACCCGATCATCGTGTCAGTGACCTCCCCCACGGCCGCCCGCCGAAACGTGGGCTCAAACACCTGCCCGCAGGATCTTCGCAGCCCCTGACCACCGGCGCCCGAATGAGTTGTGTGTATCAGGTGCCAGTCTCGCAGATGGGTGGGGGCCCGCGCCCGGATCCACCGCCGCCTACTCTGAGGAGGTAACCGAGACCCTGTCGTCACGCCCCCGTCCGCCCGGCGGCGCCCGGCGCGCACGCGAGACCAGGGCCCCGCCCACGGAGTCCGAGAAGTCGGAGAAGTCGCAGGTCATGAGCGAAACGCCAAGCGAACTGCCCCCACAGGGCGAACTGCCGTACCCCTACGAGGCACCCGCCTCGCAGGCCCTCTTCGACCGTGCGACGGTCGTCACACCGGGCGGTGTGAACTCCCCGGTGCGCGCTTTCCGCGCCGTGGGCGGCACCCCCCGCTTCATGGTGTCCGGCACCGGCCCCTACCTGACCGACGCCGACGGGCGGGACTACGTCGACCTGGTCTGCTCGTGGGGGCCCATGATTCTCGGGCACTCCCACCCGGAGGTGATCGCCGCGGTCCAGGACGCCGTCTCGCGCGGCACCTCCTTCGGCACACCCGGTGAGGGCGAGGTCGCGCTCGCCGAGGAGATGGTCGCCCGGATCGAGCCGCTGGAGCAGGTGCGGCTCGTCTCCAGCGGAACCGAGGCCACCATGTCCGCGATCCGGCTCGCCCGCGGGTTCACCCGCCGCACCAAGGTCATCAAGTTCGCCGGTTGTTACCACGGTCACGTCGACTCGCTGCTCGCCGCCGCCGGTTCCGGTGTCGCCACCTTCGCGCTGCCCGACACCCCCGGTGTCACCGGCGCCCAGGCCGGCGACACGATCGTCCTGCCGTACAACGACCTCGAAGCCGTGCACGAGGCCTTCCACCGCCATCCCGGCGAGATCGCCTGTGTCATCACGGAGGCCTCGCCCGGCAACATGGGCGTGGTGCCGCCGGTGGCCGGGTTCAACCAGGGGCTCAAGGACGCCTGCGGGAAGAACGGCGCGCTCTTCGTCTCCGACGAGGTCATGACCGGCTTCCGGACGAGCCGGGCCGGCTGGTACGGGATCGACGGGGTCAGGCCCGACCTGATGACCTTCGGAAAGGTGATGGGCGGGGGCTTCCCCGCCGCCGCGTTCGGCGGGCGCGCCGACGTCATGGCGCACCTCGCCCCCGCCGGGCCCGTCTACCAGGCCGGCACCCTCTCCGGGAACCCCGTCGCCACCGCCGCCGGCCTCGCCCAGCTTCGGCTCCTGGACGACGCGGCCTACGAGAAGATCGACGCCGTGTCGGCGCGGCTCCGTGCGCTGGTCACCGAGGCGCTCACCAAGGAGGGTGTCGCGCACCGGCTGCAGAACGCCTCCAACATGTTCTCCGTCTTCTTCACGGACCGCAGCGTGCGGGACTACGAGGACGCGAAAACGCAGGAGTCGTTCCGCTACACCGCCTTCTTCCACTCGATGCTGGCGAGCGGTGTCTACCTGCCGCCGTCGTCCTTCGAGTCCTGGTTCGTTTCCACGGCCCACGACGACCGGGCCCTTCAGCGGATCGCCGACGCCCTTCCGGCGGCGGCCCGAGCGGCGGCGGAGGCCACGGCGGCATGAGCGACATCCAGCACACCGACAGCACCGACAGCACCCTCGACACCGACAGCGCCGACAGCACCGGCACTGACACCGACGCCGAAATCACCGTCGTCCACCTCATGCGCCACGGTGAAGTGGCCAACCCCGACGGGGTGTTGTACGGGCGGCTGCCCGGCTACCACCTCTCCGAGCTCGGCCGGCGGATGGCCGAACGGGTCGCCGAGCACCTCTCCTCCCGTGACATCGTCCATGTCGCGGCCTCCCCGCTGGAGCGGGCGCAGGAGACGGCGACGCCGATCGCCAAGGCGCACGGCCTCGACCTCGGCTCCGACGCGCGGCTCATCGAGGCCGAGAACGTCTTCCAGGGCCGGACCTTCGGCGTCGGCGACGGCGCGCTGCGCCGGCCCGAGAACTGGAAGCACCTGGTCAACCCGTTCAAGCCGTCCTGGGGCGAGCCCTACGTCGACCAGGTGGTCCGGATGACGGGGGCGCTGGACGCCGCCAAGGACGCGGCGCGCGGGCACGAGGCGGTACTCGTCAGCCACCAGCTGCCGATCTGGACCGTGCGCTCCTACGTCGAGCGGCGGCGGCTCTGGCACGACCCGCGCAAGCGGCAGTGCACCCTGGCCTCCCTGACGACGTTCACCTACCGCGGCGACAAGATCGTGTCCGTCGGCTACAGCGAGCCGGCCCGCGATCTGGTCCCCGCCCACCTCCTCGCCGGCGCCAAGCCCGTCAAGGGCGGGAGCAAGGCGTTCGGCGCCTAGCGTCCGCTGCTCGCTGCCGCTGCTCGCTGCCGGTGCCGGTGCCGGTGACCGATTCTGTGGTTTCCGGGACAGTTCTGTGTCAACTGTTTCGGAAACCGAATCGAACTTGAATCTTTCGGGGGAACCTTCCGATCCGTCGCGTCCTCTCACAGGGTGGCCACAGAGAGACGCGACGGATCGGGGTTGGAATGCGCAGGCTCACTCGACGGGGCATGCTCGGGGTCGGCGCGGGTGCCGCGGCCGCCGTAGGACTCGCGGGGTGCGGGAGCCTTGAGCACAGCAAGTCGGCTTCCTCGCACGGTGGTTCGGGGCAGGGGCGGTCCAAGGGCCCGAGCGGTTCCGCGTCGCCCACCGCCCGCCCGATCGGCGACGGTTCCACGTCCTTCACCGGCAAGCAGCCGCACCAGCCCGCCAAGCCCGAGCCGCTGGAGCCCGGCCAGACCCCGCCGCAGTTCGTGATCTTCTCCTGGGACGGCGCGGGCGAGGTCGGCACCGGGCTCTTCCCGCGCTTCCTGGACCTCGCCAAGGAGCACGGCGCGAGCATGACCTTCTTCCTCTCCGGGCTGTACCTGCTGCCCGAGTCGAAGAAGCGCCTCTACAACCCGCCGAACAACCCGCGCGGCGCCTCCGACATCGGCTACCTCACCGACGCGCACGTCAAGGCGACGCTGACGAACATAGGCCGGGCGTGGCTGGAGGGCCACGAGATAGGCACCCACTTCAACGGCCACTTCTGCTCCGGCCACGGCACCGTCGGCAACTGGACGCCCCAGCAGTGGCGCAGCGAGATCGAGCAGGCCAAGAGCTTCGTGAAGGAGTGGCGCACCAACACCGGCTGGACCGACCTGCCCGCGCTCCCCTTCGACTACGACAAGGAGCTCGTCGGCAGCCGTACGCCCTGTCTCCTCGGGCAGAACAACCTGCTGCCCACCGCCCGCTCGCTCGGCTGGCGCTACGACGCCTCCTCGCCCGGCGGCCGGCAGGTCTGGCCCGGCAAGAAGCTCGGCGTCTGGGACTTCCCGCTCCAGCAGGTGCCCTTCCCCGGCCACAGCTTCGAAGTCCTCTCCATGGACTACAACATGCTCGCCAACCAGTCGGTCAACTCGACCAACGCGCCCGCCTACAACTACCCGCACTGGCGCACCCAGTCCGCCCAGGCCTACATATCCGGCTTCCAGCGCGCCTACGAGTCCAACCGCGCCCCCTTCTTCGTCGGCAACCACTTCGAGCACTGGAACGGCGGCATCTACATGGACGCCGTGGAGCAGGCCTTCAAGCACATGGCCCGGGAGAAGGAGAAGGGCGCGGACGTACGCATGGTCTCCTTCCGGCAGTTCACCGACTGGATCGACGTACAGAAGCCCGAGGTGCTCGCGAAGCTGCGGACGCTCGACGTGGGCCAGCAGCCGGCCGGCGGGTGGAAGTCGTTCCTGGGCGCCACCCCGTCCGGCTCCGCCACACCCACCGGAAGCGCTGCCTGAAATGCGGGTTTCCCACCGTGAGGGGGGTGCGCAAGATCCCCGGAACGGACATGCGAAACTTTTCACATGAGTGCCGCCAGTCGTGCCCGTAGCCGCGCCGCCCTGCCGGCCGCCGGTGTCGCCGTCGCCGCGCTGCTGCTGTCAGCGTGCGGCTCCGGAGGCACCTCCGGAGGCTCCGGCAACACCAATTTCATCACCGGCTCCGACGGCATCGCCACCGTGAAGAAGGGCGACCGCCAGGCCGCGCCCGACCTCTCCGGCAAGACCATCGACGGCAGGACGCTCGACACCGCCGACTACCGGGGCAAGGTCGTCGTCCTCAACGTCTGGGGCTCCTGGTGCTCGCCGTGCCGCGCCGAGGCGGACAACCTGGTCCAGGTCGCCAAGGCGACCGCCGGCCAGGACGTCCAGTTCGTCGGCCTCAACACGCGCGACACCAGCACCGAACCGGCCGTCGCCTTCGAGAAGAAGTACGCCGTCCCGTACGCCAGCCTGTACGACCCCACCGGCAAGCTGATGCTCCGCTTCAAGAAGGGCACCCTCAACCCGCAGCTCATCCCGACCACGATCATCATCGACCGGGACGGGAAGATCGCGGCGCGTGCGCTCCAGGCACTCAGCCAGGAGAAGCTGCGCGAGATGCTCGACCCGGTCCTCGCGGAGAAGTGACCTGACGTGCTGATCGCCGCCGCAGTCACCGAGCCCAACACCACGGTCCGCAGCGGGGCCCTGCTGCTCGCCCTGCCGATCGCCGTCCTCGGTGGGCTCGTCTCCTTTTTCTCCCCGTGCGTCCTGCCCCTCGTCCCCGGCTACCTCTCCTACGTGACGGGTGTCACCGGCACCGATCTCGGTGAGACGCGCCGGGGCCGGATGGTGGCCGGCGCCTCCCTCTTCGTCCTCGGCTTCACCGTCGTGTTCGTGTCCGGCGGTGCCCTGTTCGGCTTCTTCGGGACGACCCTCCAGGAGCACAAGGAGACCCTCTCCAAGGTGCTGGGCGTGCTCATGATCCTCATGGGCGTGTTCTTCATGGGGCTGATGCCCTGGCTCACCCTGCGCGAGTTCCGCTTCCACAAGCGGCCGACCACCGGGCTCCTGGGGGCTCCGCTGCTCGGCGCGCTCTTCGGGATCGGCTGGACCCCGTGCATCGGCCCGACCCTCGCCTCCGTGCAGGCGCTCTCCATGAGCCAGGCGAGTGCGGGACGCGGCGCCCTACTGACCGTCGCGTACTGTCTCGGGCTGGGTGTGCCGTTCGTGCTGACCGCGGTCGCCTTCCGCAAGGCCCTCGGCGCGTTCGGGTGGGTCAAGCGCCACTACGTCTGGGTCATGCGCGTCGGCGGCACCATGATGATCGTGACCGGGGTACTGCTGCTGACCGGCGCCTGGGACAGCCTGGTGCAGGAGATGCAGACCTGGTCCGACGGCTTCACTGTAGGGATCTGATCGATGAGCAAGACGCCCGCCAGCGCACCCGGCGCGCCCACCGGCGCGACTCCGGCCGACCCGCCCGCCGGTGAGGACCAGGACCTCGGCGCCGCCGGCTCCCAGCTCTCCACGGCCCCCGTCGAGACCGCGATGCCCGGCTCCTTCGGCGGCAACCGCAGGCCCGGTCCCGCCGGCTGGATCGGCTGGACCGCGCGCGAGGTGCTCGGCTGGGCCCGCTGGTTCTGGCGCCAGCTCACCTCGATGCGGATCGCGCTGCTGCTGCTGCTCCTGCTCTCCCTGGGCGCGGTGCCCGGCTCGCTCATCCCGCAGTCCGGCACCGACGCGCTGAAGGTCGCCGACTTCGAGGCCGCGCACAAGACCCTCTCCCCGGTCTACGAGAAGCTCGGCCTCTTCCACGTCTACAGCTCGGCGTGGTTCGGCGCGATCTACGTCCTGCTGTTCGTCTCCCTCATCGGCTGCATCATCCCGCGCACCTGGCAGTTCGTCGGCCAGCTGCGCGGCCGTCCGCCGGGCGCGCCCAAGCGGCTGACCCGGCTGCCCGCCTACGCGACCTGGCGCACCGACGCCGCCCCCGAGGAGGTCCGCGAGACCGCGCTGCGGGTGCTGAGGAAGCGCCGCTTCCGCGCGCACACCGCCGGTGACGCGGTCGCCGCCGAGAAGGGCTATCTGCGCGAGACGGGCAACCTCGCCTTCCACATCGCGCTGATCGTGATGCTGACCGCGTTCGCCTGGGGCCAGCTCTTCAAGTCGGAGGGCGACAAGCTCGTCATCGAGGGCGACGGGTTCTCCAACACCCTCACCCAGTACGACGACTTCAAGTCGGGCAACCTCTTCAGCGACGACGACCTGGTGCCGTTCAGTTTCAACCTGAAGAACTTCACCGGCACGTACGAGCGCACCGGCCCCAACCGCGGTACCCCGCGCACCTACCAGGCCGACATCACCTACAGCGTGGGCGCCTACGGCAAGTCCGAGAAGCACGTCATCAAGGTCAACGAGCCGCTGGAGATCGGCGATTCCAAGGTCTACCTCGTCAGCCACGGCTACGCCCCGGTCGTCACCGTCCGGGACGGCAAGGGCAACGTGGTCTTCCACCAGGCCGTGCCGATGCTGCCGATCGACTCCAACGTCACCTCGCAGGGCGCGGTCAAGGTCCTCGACGGCTACAAGAACGCGCAGGGTGTCGCCGAACAGCTGGGCTTCGCCGCCCTGTTCGTGCCGACCTACGCCAAGGCGAGCGGCACGATGTTCTCCCAGTACCCGGGGCTCGACTACCCGGTGCTGAACGTGACCGGCTACCACGGCGACCTCGGCGTCAACTCGGGCATCCCGCAGAACGTGTACCAGCTGAACACCAAGAACCTGAAGCAGTTCAAGGACTCCAAGGGCGCCATCCTCAAGGCGCAGCTGCTGCCGGGCGACACGATGAAGCTGCCGAACGGCGCCGGTTCGATCACCTTCGACAAGCAGATCAAGGAGTGGGCCGGCTTCCAGGTCGTCCAGCAGCCCGGCACCACCTGGGCGCTGGGCGGCGCACTCGCCGCGATCTTCGGCCTGGCCGGTTCGCTCTTCATCCAGCGCCGCCGCGTCTGGGTACGCGCCACCACCGGCGACGACGGGGTCACCGTCGTCGAGATGGCCGGGCTCGGCCGCAGCGAGTCCGCGAAACTTCCCGAGGAGCTCGGCGACCTGGCCGCCCTCGTACACGACCGGGCCCCGACGAAGACCGACGACGACCCGGCCCCCGACCCCGCCGAACCCGACGACTCCGCCGTCGCACTCCCCGTACCCGCCGAAGGGGCTGAGAAGTGACTCTCGCCGCCGCAACCGATCTGGCCGCCGCCACCAACGAACACCTCGCCAACGTCAGCAACACGCTGATCTACTCCTCGATGGCCGTCTACACCCTGGCCTTCCTGGCGTACATCGCCGAGTGGACCTTCGGCAGCCGCAGCAAGATCGGCCGTACGGCCGCCGCGCTGACCGGTGCCCAGAAGGCCGCGCCCGCCGTCACCGTCAAGAAGGCGGGCGGTACGACCGTCCTGGAGCGGCCGGAGGTGGTCGTACGGTCCGCGTCCGGCGCCCGGGACGTACCGGACGGACCCGGTGCCCACGGCGGCGACGAACAGGGCGACCTCTACGGCCGGATCGCCGTCTCCCTCACGGTGCTCGCCTTCCTCGTCGAACTGTCCGGGGTCATCGCCCGGGCGGCCTCGGTGGGGCGAGCGCCCTGGGGCAACATGTACGAGTTCAACATCACCTTCTCCACGGTCGCCGTCGGCGTGTACCTCACGCTGCTGGCGCTGAGGAAGAACGTGCGCTGGCTCGGGCTCTTCCTGGTCACGACGGTCCTCCTCGACCTCGGCATCGCCGTCACGGTCCTGTACACCGCCAGCGACCAGCTGGTGCCCGCCCTCCACTCGTACTGGCTCTACATCCACGTCTCGACCGCGATCATCTGCGGCGCGGTCTTCTACGTGGGCGCGGTCGGCACGATGCTCTACCTGTTCAAGGACAGTTACGAGAACAAGCTGGCGACCGGCGGCAGGCCCGGCGCCTTCGCCACCTCCGTGATGGAGCGGCTGCCCGCCTCGGCGAGCCTCGACAAGTTCTCCTACCGCGTGAACGCGGCCGTCTTCCCGCTGTGGACCTTCACCATCATCGCGGGCGCGATCTGGGCGGAGTCCGCGTGGGGCCGTTACTGGGGCTGGGACCCCAAGGAGACCTGGGCGTTCATCACCTGGGTCGCCTACGCCGGCTACCTGCACGCCCGCGCCACGGCCGGCTGGAAGGGCCGCAAGGCCGCCTACCTGGCCCTGATCGCCTTCGGCTGCTGGCTGTTCAACTACTACGGCGTCAACATCTTCGTCGCCGGCAAGCACTCCTACGCCGGCGTCTGAACTCCCTTACAGCGAAGGCCGGTTCGTGTGACATGGGTCACCGGAACCGGCCTTCGCCGTGCGGACAGGCAGGAGGGTGCGGAGGGGCCCAGAGGCCAGGGCCCGCAGCGGACCGCCCTCCTCGTCGACCTTGCCGCGCATCGCCGCCCCCGAAGCCGCCGCCCGCACCACAGCGCCCCCGCCTCCGCCGAACTGGCCCTCGTCCGCGCCGTGCTCGCCACGCTCCGCCGTTCCGAGCGCGAGGTGCTGGCCCTGTGGCGGCGGAGCGGCCGGGCCCATGGGGGAGGAACGATGAACCAGCTCCCGGAACTTCCCGAACGAGACCTACCGCAGAGCCGTCACCGACTCCTCCGCAACCGCGGCGTCCCGCGGGGTGAAGGCCCCCCGGCCACCGCCCGCGAGACCGGCAGGTGGCTGCGTCCGGCGATCGCCGCGACCGCCGCCGTCGCCGCCGCGGCGGCCGTCACCTTCGTGGTCCTGCCGCCGTCCTCCGGCTCCCGGGCGCGGAGACCGGGCATCCCCCTTGTCCGGTGGCGCCATCGTCGACAAGGCGGGCGAGCGGCCGTACGAGGTCCGGCCCGACGATCCCGCCGGGCGCTCCCGACCTGTGGCCGCTCCAGATCGAAATGGACGACGGAGCAGGGCCGGCGGTCTCTTGGTCCCCTGGGAGCCTCCTCCGAAGCCCGGCCGCTTGGATCGTGACCGCGTGACCGCGGGGGAGGCGGGGCTCAGTCGCCGCCGATGTCCTCGTTCCACAGTGCGGGGTTGTTGTCGATGAAGTCGCGCATCAGCGAGGTGCACTCCGGGTCGTCCAGCAGAACGATCTCCACCCCGTGCTCGGCGAGCCAGTCGTGCCCGCCGTGAAAGGTCGCCGCCTCGCCGACGACCACCCGAGAAATGCCGAACTGGCGGACCAGACCGCTGCAGTACCAGCACGGCGAGAGGGTGGTCACCATCGTCGTGCCCCTGTACGACCGCTGCCGTCCGGCGGCGCGGAACGCGGCCGTCTCCGCGTGCGTCGAGGGATCGTCGTCCTGGACTCGCCGGTTGTGGCCGCGGCCCAGCAGAGTGCCGTCGGCGCCGTAGAGCGCGGCGCCGATCGGGATGCCGCCCTCGCCGAGCCCGGTACGGGCCTCCGCGAGGGCGGTGGCGAGCCAGGTACGTGCCTGTGCCTGATCGATACGGTTCATGGCCCCCACTCTCCAGCGACCGAAACACAGGAGCAACGCCTTGGCCGCCGGGGGCCGCCCTGTCCTTCGTCAAGCCTGCGCTGGTGATGCGACGGCGTCCCTGACCCTCGGGTCATCCCTTTGACAGGGGGACACAGTGCCGGGCCCGGAGACGAGCGGCCTTATCGCGGAATCGCAAAGAAGATGAGGGGGGTGGGGGTGGGGGGGGGGGGGGTTCGGAAAGCGTGACTGTTTTGGCTGGACTGTCACACTTTTGTGGGGGGTGGGTCCTCCGGGCGGCGCGGCTGCTCCTCGTCGGCCATCGGGGTTTCGCGTGATCGCCTACGGCACGAACCGGGTGAGCGAGTCACCCGTTCCGCTTGACGGCGTTCACGTCGACACGGCGTTGACGTCGTTCCCTCGATGGATGCGTCTCCCGCCGCACCCGCCCACCCGAACTCCGCCGCCACCGGCATCGTCACCGACACCGGCAACGCCCCGGCTTCCGCCGCCTTCACAACTGGCTTACCCCTGCGCCGACTTCGGCCGGCGAGTCCCGTACAAGCAGCATCTCACCGGGCTGCGGTCGGACCACCGTGTGGACGGGGGCGTGCGCGGTCGGGAGGACCGTGGGAAGGGCGGCGACCGGACGCGTGCCGACGCCCTGGGGAGGGGGCAAGGCGGTCGCCGCGCCGGCGCCGGCCACCTCCGCGTACGCGCCGCCCACCGTCAGCGCCCCGCGCGCTGTTACCTCCTGGCCACGGCCAGACCCCCGACGCCCGCCCCGACCACCCGTACCCGCCGCCCCCAGACCTCAAGTCCCGCTGGCCGTAGCAGAGTTGCCACCCGGAAACCCCCGGGCCGCGCCTCGCGGCCGGCGATGTTTCACCCCGAACACGCGCACCTGCACCCCGACGAGGTCCCCGCGCAGACAGTCCTCACCGCGCTCGCCGATTCGCAACGCCGCGCGCTCGTAAGGGAGTTGGCGGCATCGAGCGACTGGTCGCGCGCCTCCTGCGGAAGCTTCCACGTACGCCTCGGCAAGGCAGCGCTCAGTCATCACGTCGCCGTGCTCGGGTACGTTCCCCCTTCGGTTGGCGAGCGCGTCCTCACTCGGGCTTGGGATCGTCCCGGAGCCCGTCCGCGTTCAGGGATTTCAGGAACTCGGGGTTGTCGTCGGGGGCGACCCACCGGTCCGGCCCGGCGTTCCCCGCCGCCGGACGGCGCCTGCGGCCGGCGATCAGCCAGGCGACCGGGCCGACCAGCACCTCGCCGAAGAGCAGGATGACGAGCACCCAGAGCACCTTCTGCATGCCCCGCACATCCTCCTCCGGGGTGTTCAGACAGTCCACGAAGGCGTAGATCCACAGGGCCAGGACCAGCAGGAACGGCAGATACCTGAGCATGTCGGCGATTCTCTCCAAAGAGGTGGGACGGCCCCGGTGACGGGGTCAGGTTAGCCGGTGGCCGATACTGGGACACATGGCTTACGACGATCTTCGCTCCCTGCTCAGGGCACTGGAACGCGAGGGAGACCTCAAGCGTGTCAAGGCCGAGGTCGACCCCCATCTGGAGGTCGGGGAGATCGTCGACCGGGTCCAGAAGGCCGGCGGCCCCGCGCTTCTCTTCGAGAACGTGAAGGGCTCCTCGATGCCCCTCGCCATGAACGTCTTCGGGACCGACCGGCGGTTGCTGAAAGCCCTGGGACTGAAGTCGTACGGCGACATCTCCGAGAAGATCGGCGGCCTGCTGCGGCCCGAACTGCCGCACGGTTTCGTCGGGGTGCGCGAGGCCTTCGGCAAGCTCGGCTCGATGACGCACGTGCCGCCGAAGAAGGTCAGGGAGGCTCCCGTGCAGGAGGTGGTGGTGCACGGGGACGACGTCGACCTCGACGCGCTGCCCGCCCTCCACACCTGGCCGCAGGACGGCGGCTCCTTCTTCAACCTCGGCCTCACCCACACCAGGGACCCCGAGAGCGGCATCCGCAACCTCGGGCTCTACCGGCTCCAGCGCCACGACCGCCGCACCATCGGCATGCACTGGCAGATCCACAAGGACAGCCGCAACCACTACCAGGTGGCCGCGCGGCGCGGCGAGCGGCTGCCCGTCGCCATCGCCTTCGGCTGCCCGCCCGCCGTGACCTACGCCTCCACCGCGCCGCTCCCCGGCGACATCGACGAGTACCTCTTCGCCGGGTTCATCTCCGGGAGGCGGATCGAGATGGTCGACTGCAAGACGGTTCCGCTCCAGGTGCCGGCGCAGGCCGAGGTCGTCATCGAGGGGTGGCTGGAGCCCGGCGAGATGCTGCCGGAGGGGCCGTTCGGCGACCACACGGGTTTCTACACCCCGCAGGAACCGTTCCCGGCGCTGACCATCGACTGCGTGACCATGCGGAAACGGCCGCTGATCCAGTCGATCGTCGTCGGCCGGCCCCCGACGGAGGACGGACCGCTCGGCCGGGCGACGGAGCGCTTCTTCCTGCCGCTGCTGAAGGTCATCGTGCCGGACATCGTCGACTACCACCTGCCCGAGGCGGGCGGATTCCACAACTGCGCGATCGTCTCGATCGACAAGAAGTACCCCAAGCACGCGCAGAAGGTGATGCACGCGGTGTGGGGCGCGCACATGATGTCCCTGACCAAGCTCATCGTCGTCGTCGACGCCGACTGTGACGTCCACGATCTGCACGAGGTCGCCTGGCGGGCCCTCGGCAACACCGACTACGCCCGCGACCTCTCGGTCGTGGAAGGACCCGTCGACCATCTCGACCACGCCTCCTACCAGCAGTTCTGGGGCGGCAAGGCGGGTATCGACGCGACGAGGAAGTGGCCCGAGGAGGGCTACACACGGGACGGCGGATGGCCCGAAATGGTGCTGTCCGACCCCGATACGGCGGCGACGGTCGACCGCCGGTGGAAGGAGTACGGCCTGTGAGCAGCGCGTCTGCCGCCCTCCCGCAACCGGGACGCACCAAGGCGTTCCTGCGCCTGGTGATGATCGAGCACTCCGTCTTCGCCCTGCCCTTCGCCTACATCGCGGCGCTGACCGCGATGTTCGCGTGGGACCGGAACATCCACTGGGGCAAACTGCTCCTGGTCACCGTCTGCATGGTGGGCCTGCGCACCTTCGCGATGGCGGTCAACCGGATCATCGACCGGGAGATCGACGCCCGTAACCCGCGCACGGCCCACCGCGAACTGGTCACCGGCGCGATGACGGTACGGCACGCCTGGACCGGCGCGCTGATCGCCCTCGTCGTCTTCCTCGGCTCCGCGGCCCTCCTCAACCCCCTCTGCCTGGCGCTGGCCCCCATCGCGGTCGTCCCGATGGTGGTCTACCCCTACGGCAAGCGCTTCACGAACTTCCCGCAGGCCATCCTCGGTCTCGCCCAGGCCATGGGCCCGATCGGCGGCTGGCTGGCGATCTCCGGCGAGTGGTCCTGGCACGCGGTGATCCTCGGTCTCGCCGTCGGCGTCTGGATCGGCGGCTTCGACCTCATCTACGCCTGCCAGGACATCGAGACCGACCGCGAGATCGGCGTCATGTCGGTCCCGGCCCGCTTCGGCATCCCGGCCGCCGTCTGGGGGGCCCGCGCCTGCCACACCGTCACCACCGCCCTCTTCGTCTGGTACGCCCTCGCCACCGACGCCGGCGTCCTCTTCTGGTTCGGCCTGCTCATCGTCGCCGGCGCGTTCCTCTACGAGCACTCGATCGTCCGCCCGCACGACCTGTCCCGTCTGAACAGGGCGTTCTTCAGCGTCAACGGATTCATCGGCATCGCGCTGTTCCTGTGCGCGCTGCTGGACCTGCTGGTACGGGGCCTGACGATCTGACCCTCTGACAGAACCGAGGCCGCCTGGCCCGTCGTGGGTCTACGCCAGCCCTCGCGCGCCGCACGCCATCGGCCGTGCGCTACGGGTCATGGGCCGGCGTTGCTCGCAGCCTGCGGCCTACGGCTAGCCCCACCCCACCCGCGCTCACCCCGCAGACCCGCTGCACCCCACCCGCGCCCCGCCGCCCGCGCTCACCCCGCAACCCCCGCCGCACCCGCCGGCAGGCTTACGGGGTGAGCCCCCGTCGCTCTGCCGCGAGGGCACCGCGGCGGAAGACGAATGCCGCCGCGACGCCCGCGACCAGTCCCACCAGGTGTCCCTGCCAGCTGACGCCCGACTGTGTGGGGGCCAGGCCGAAGAGGATCGAGGCGCCCCAGATCGAGCCGACGCAGAGCCCGACCAGGATGCCGAGCGGACGGCGCTCCACAAAACCGCTGATGAGCAGGAAGCCGAAGAGGCCGAAGATCAGGCCGGAGGCGCCCGCCGTGTTGGTGTTCGACGGGGATATCAGCCACACGCCCAGCCCGTCCGCGACGATGACCAGCGCGCAGACCATCGCGAACCGGCGCAGCCCGCCGAGCGCCGCGAGAAAGCCGAAGACCAGCAGCGGCACGCTGTTGGCGGCGACATGGGCGAAGCCGAAGCGCACGAACGCGGCCGGGACGACGTCGACCAGCTCGGAGGGTTCGCGCGGGACGATACCGAGCCCGTCCAGCGCGTGACCGCTGACCACGTCCACCACTTCCAGCAGCCACAACAGCGCGACCCAGCCCACCATCAGCATGGCCGCGGCCTTCGCGCGGTCGCCCCGCGACCAGCCAAGCTCCGCACCGGACATGGCATCCCCCACGCTCGCTCGACGCTCGCTCGTCCCCACAGGACAACGGCCCCACCCCCTTGGCCGGTTCCCGCCCCGCGCCGCCGGATAGGCTCGGGGGTGTGAACCCAGCCAAGCCAGGAGAGACGCCGCGTACGCCTTGGATCGTAGGGGTGTCCGGCGCTTCCGGCACCCCATACGCCGCCGCCGTGCTGCGCGCGCTCCTCGACGCGGGCGAGAGCGTCGACCTGGTCGTCTCCCGGGCCAGCCGGCTCACGCTGCTCGACGAGACGGGGATCGCCTTCCGGGACGCCCACTGGCGCGACGACCTGCGGGAATGGCTGGCCCGGGGAGCCGACGGCAAGCCGGACGTCTTCGACGCCGACCTCGACGGCGTGCGGTACTGGGGTGCGGGGGACCTGGCGGCGGGGCCGTCCTCGGGGTCGTACCCGGCGAAGGGGATGCTGATCGTGCCCGCGTCGACGGCGTGTGTCGCCGGGGTCGCCCTCGGACTCTCCAAGGACCTGCTGCAACGGGCCGCGAGCGTCACGCTCAAGGAGCGCCGCCCGCTCGTGGTGGCCGTACGCGAGACCCCGTTGAACGGGCAGACGCTGCGCCACCTGGTCGCGCTGGACGATCTGGGCGCCAGTGTCGTGCCGGCCTCGCCCGGTTTCTACGCGGGCGCCACCCACATACAGGATCTGGTGGACTTCGTGGCCGGCCGGGTGCTGGACGCGGCGGGCGTCGGACACGGGCTGTACCGCCGGTGGAAGGGCGGCCTGGGCGCCGGCTCCCGCACCACCTGACGAGGGACCGGGCCCGTGCGCGGCCCCGCTCGCTCACCCACTCACTCATCGCCACAACCGGAAGGCAACCGATCGCATGGACGCGGTGGACAGGCAGCTCATCCAGGCCCTGAGAGAGAACGGCCGGGCCTCCTACGCCGAGCTGGGGCGTCTCGTCGGTCTGTCGGGACCCAGCGTCACCGACCGCATCAACCGGCTGGAAGCGGCCGGTGTCATCACCGGCTACCGCGCCACCGTCGACTCGGCCTCCCTCGGACTGGGGGTCACCGCCCTGATCGGCATCTCGCTCTCCGACGCCGCCGACCACGAGGACGTGGCCCGCCGGATGAAGGACCTCGGGGAGATCGAGGACTGCTGGTTCATCGCGGGCGACGACTCGTTCATGCTCAAGGTGCGGGCGTCCGACGTGGACGGGCTGGAGAAGACGATCCGGCGGCTCAGCGGCACCCGGGGCGTCTCCCGGACCCGCACCACGATCGTGCTCTCCACCAAGTGGGAGAACCGGGTCGGGGAGCTGCCCGAGGAGGCGTAGGCGCACAGGCGCGCAGGCGCTGAGCACCGTGTGGGGGCGCGATTTCGTCCGAAACGCGGGGGAGTACCGTTGACCGGGTTCGTCGTAGGAAGAGGTATGGGCATGGATGTCGGGCTCAAGCGCGAGCTGGAGCAGAAGGTCCGCTCCGGTGAGCGGCTGTCCCGCGAGGACGGCGTCGCGCTCTACGAGTCGGACGACCTGGCCTGGCTGGGCGGACTCGCGCACGAGGTACGGACGCGGAAGAACGGCGATGTCGTCCACTTCAACGTCAACCGTCACCTCAACATGACGAACGTCTGCACCGCGTCGTGCGCCTACTGCTCCTTCCAGCGCAAGCCGGGGGAGAAGGACGCGTACACGATGCGCATCGAGGAGGCGGTCCGGCTCGCCAAGGCGATGGAGGGCGAGAACCTCACCGAGCTGCACATCGTCAACGGCCTTCACCCCAACCTGCCGTGGCGCTACTACCCGCGGTCGCTGAGCGAGCTGAAGAAGGCCCTCCCCGAGGTCTCCCTGAAGGCCTTCACGGCCACCGAGATCCACCACTTCGAGACCATCTCCGGGCTCTCCGCCTCCGAGATCCTCGACGAGCTGATCGACGCCGGTCTGGAGTCCCTCACCGGCGGCGGCGCGGAGATCTTCGACTGGGAGGTCCGGCAGCACATCGTCGACCACCGCACCCACTGGGAGGACTGGTCGCGCATCCACCGGCTGGCGCACGAGAAGGGGCTCAAGACCCCGTGCACCATGCTGTACGGCCATGTCGAGGAGCCCCGCCACCGCGTCGACCACGTGCTGCGGCTGCGTGAACTCCAGGACGAGACCGGCGGTTTCCAGGTCTTCATCCCGCTGCGCTACCAGCACGACTTCGTGGACATGAAGGACGGCAAGGTCCGCAACCGGCTTCAGGCGCGCACCCAGATGGCGACCGGCGCGGAGGCGCTGAAGACCTTCGCGGTCTCCCGGCTGCTCTTCGACAACGTGCCGCACGTCAAGGTCTTCTGGGTCATGCACGGGGTGCAGACCGCCCAACTCGCCCTCCAGCACGGCGCGGACGACATGGACGGCTCGGTCGTCGAGTACAAGATCACGCACGACGCGGACAACTACGGCACGCCGAACAAGCTGGGCCGCGAGGACCTCCTCGACCTGATCCGCGACGCCGGCTTCCGGCCGGTCGAGCGCAACACCCGGTACGAGATCATCCGCGAGTACGACGGCCCGGACCCGGCGCGGCGCGAGTCGCCGCAGCCGATGCGGGTGTGACGAGCACGGACCTGCCGACATGACACTGACCTGTGAACTGGACCCCGCGATCACTCCTGCCCTGCGGGAGGAGATCCTCGCCCTGTGGGCGGACGTGTCGAACGCGGGCGGCTCCGTCGGCTTCGTGCCGCCGGTGACGGTGGACGACATCCGGCCCGAACTGGTCAAGCACTTCGTCGCGATGGCGGAGGGGCGCACCCGGCTGCTGGTCGGCCGGGACGCCTCCGGCCGGGTGGTGGCGACCGCGTTCCTCGCCTTCAACTCGCACCGCCTGATGCGGCACTGGCTCTGGCTGTACACGGTGATGGTGCACCCCGGCCGACAGGGCAGGGGCTACGGCCGGGCCCTGCTCACCGCCGCCGAGGAGGCCGCCCGCGGCCTCGACGGCATCGAGGCGATCCGCCTCACCTGCCGGGGCGGCAACGACCTCGAACGGTTCTACGGCGCCTGCGGTTACAAGGAGGTCGGTCGGGTGCCCGGCGCGATCCGGGTCGCACCCGGGGACGACCGGGACGACATCATCATGCTGCTGCCCCTGACCTGAGCCGCGCACCCCGCCGTGGGAGCGGGTGCGGCGCGTGCTTCACTGGACGGGACCGCTGGATCGGACTGTTTCGAGACGGAAGAGTGGATTGAGATGTTCCGCTACACACTGATGCGCCTCGGGGTCTTCGCGGGCTGCCTCCTTGTCGTCTGGGGCCTCGTCCACGTCGGCGTCGCCCCCCGCGGCTTCGGCGACTCCAACGGTCTGTGGATCGTGCTGCTGGCCCTGGTGATCTCGGCGCCGATCAGCTTCGTGGTGCTGCGCGGGGTGCGGGACCGGGCCTCCGTGCAGATCGTGGAGCGGGTCGACCGGATGAAGGCCAACCTGGACGCCAACCGCAACCAGGAGGACGCGGCGCTGGACGCGGGCCACGCGCAGGAGCAGGCCTCCCAGTAACCGGTGCCCCGCTCACCGGAGACTCCGTCGGCGGCCCGGCGACCGAGCCCGACTACCCTGGCCCCATGGGTGCCGTGAAGACCAAGCGGATGCCGCGCGCGGTCCGTGAGCAGCAGATGCTCGACGCCGCCGTACGGACCTTCGGGCAGCGCGGCTACATGGCCGCGTCGATGGACGAGATCGCCGAACTGGCCGGTGTGTCCAAGCCGTTGGTGTATCTGTACCTCAACTCGAAGGAAGACCTGTTCACCGCGTGCATCCGGCGCGAGGGGCAGGCGCTCACCGAGGCGGTACGGGCCGGGGTGCGCACCGGATCGGCCGCCGACCGCCAACTCTGGGACGGGCTGCGGGCGTTCTTCACGCACACCGCACGGCATCCCGACGGCTGGGCCGTCCTGCATCTCCAGGCCCGCACCCACGGGGAACCCTTCGCCGCCGAGGTGGCCGCGATGCGGGCCGAACTCGTCGCGTTGGTCACGCAGTTGATCGTCGTCGCGGCCCGCGAGGCGCACCGCGACCCGGATCTCCCCGAGCGGGAGGTGGCCGGTCTCGCGGAGGCCCTGGTGGGCGCCGCCGAGTCCCTCGCCGCCTGGGCCAACACCACCCCGGGCTCCACCCCCGGACAGCCGGCGACGATTCTGATGAACTTCGCCTGGGCCGGCCTGGGCAACCTGATGGAGGGGCGCCCCTGGACTCCGCCCACGGACCACACCGACCGGACCTGACCTGCCCTCACCTGACCTCATTGGCCAGGCTGACCGCACCGCCCCCGCCGCCCCCACCGGCCGGACCGGCTCCCGGGTCCTGGCGCCCGCGCACCGCTCACACGGCCCCCCCCTCACCCGGCCCCCCACTTGCGCAGCGTCGGCGCGACCCGCTGGTACCCCATCCGGTAGACGGCCTTGGCGCCGCGCCGCGTCGCCTGGCGTACGGCCTTCCGCACGCGGCCCGAGCCGTCGGCGCCCGGCGCGGCGGCCAGCGGGCGGCCCTTCTCGTCGAAGCCGTTGCGGGCGAGGACATCGTCGAGATAGACGCCGGCCCGCCGCGGTGTGTAGTAGGGGCGCAGCGTCGGCAGCGGTCCGGCGGCGCGCAGCGCGGCGACACGGGCGCGGCCGGCCGCGTACGGGTCGCTCTTGCCGATGCCCTGTGCGGCGGTCCAGGCGGGGTCGGGCAGCGGACGGGCGCCGGAGTCGAGGTCGTCCCAGGAGGCGAGGCAGCCCGAGTGGAGGAAGTAGTGGTTGCCGTGGGCCTCGCGGACGCCGAAGTCGGTGAGGATCGCGGTGGGGATGTTCCGGTGCATCGACTCCAGGGCGGCCGTGGAGCTGACGGTGACCAGCAGGTCGGTGCGGTCGAGGACCTCGCTCATGTTGCCGTAGACGAGTCGGAGGTTGGCGGGCGCGGGCTCGGCCAGGGCTCCGACGAGGTGCTGGTACGGCTCGGCCTCCACATGGGTGGTGTGTTCGCCGGGCAGGCTGCGCAGTTTGATCTGGACCAGCCGGTCGGGGTGGCGGCGGGCGTGCGCGGCGGCCCTCTCCAGCAGCCGCAGCCGGTCCTGCCTGCTCCTGGGCACCGAGGGCTGGACGGCGAAGGTGAGGGTGAACGGCCGGTCCGGGGACGGCCGGTGGGGCTCGCCGCCGAGGAACGGCAGCGCGCACTCCACCACCGACTCCGGGTCGACGCCGACGCTCTCGAACGCGGCGCGGAACCGGCGTGCGTCGTAGGCTGAGTTGGCGAGGACGAGATCGCTCCCGGCGCGCGTCAGCAGCCCGTCGACCATCTTCTCGTAGACGACACCGACGTATCCGGTGACGGTCACCGGCCGGTTTTCGCGGCCCGCCCAGGCGAGGCCGAGGCTGTGGGTGAGGGCGAGGACCGTGCCACCGACGACGGCCAGGACGACGATGTCCGCCTCGGCCAGCTCCGGGTCGTCGACCAGTGCGGCGGCGGGGAGTTCACGCCGGCGGTCCGGGACCACGCCGATCTCGGCGAGCTGCCGCTCGGTGGGCGTCGACCGGCCGCGCAGGAAGTACGCGTCGAGCGCGTGCCCGGGAGCGAGCTGCCGTGCCACGGAAGCACCCCACTTCCAGCGGGTGTCCGAGTCGGCGAGTACGGCGATGCGTCTGGGGGGCATGGCTGAGGTGGCCCTTCCTGGCGGGTCCGGCGAAGTGGGCCGAGGCTAGGAAGGGTCTCTGAGTGCCGTCTGAGCGAACCCTTGAGAGCACCTTGGGCCGGCTGGGGTTCACCTGTGCGGAACCGCCGACTCCCGGCGCCCAGCTGGGAGTTCGCGGCGCCCGGCGCACCCGCGGACACGCGCTGTTCGCGCACTGTTCAGGTGTGCTCAGCGGTCCGCCGGGTACACGACTCCGTCCACATGGACCCGCCCGGACCCCTCCCGCAGCGCGAACCTGCCGCCCTCCGCCGCGTACTCCACGGTCCCCGGCAGCAGCACCGGCGCCCCGAACCGGACGTCCACCCGGGCGGATCGCGGGGTGCCGTGTGCGGCGAGACAGCGCGCCACCGTCCACATGCCGTGGGCGATGGCGCGGGGGAAGCCGAAGGCGCGGGCGGTGAGGGGGTGGAGGTGGATGGGGTTGCGGTCACCGGACGCGGCGGCGTAACGGCGCCCGACGTCCCCGGCGAGCCGCCACTCGGCGACGACCGGCAGCGGCTTCCCTTCAGGCTTCTCCCCGGGCTTCCGTTGCTCCCGTTGCTCCCGTTGACCCGGGGGCGCCTCGGGACGCGGACCGGCGGTGCGGTGCCGGGCCAGGTAGGTGCTGCGCGACTCCCACACGACCCCGTCGGCGGCCCGCAGTTCGGTGGCCACCGTGGCCTGGGTGCCGCGCCGGTGCGGCGCCAGCCCCTCGACCTGGACGGCGAGTTCGTAGGTCCCGGTGGCCGTGAGGGCGGTGTGCCGGGTGAGGGTGAGGGAGGTGTGCACCAGTCCGAGCAGCGGCAGCGGGAAGGCCCGGTCGCTCATCAGCCGCATGGCGAGCGGGAAGCCGAGGACGTGCGGGTAGGTGATCGGCAGGGCGTCGTCCCCGGTCGCGAAGCCGCACACCCGCTCGTAGGCGGCCAGCCGCGCGAGGTCGACGCGCACACCGGGCAGCACGAGCCGCACCGGCGTCAACGCGGCCTCGGGGCGCGGGCGTTTGAAGGGCGAGAGCAGGGCGCCGCGGAGCAGGGACGGGGCGAGGGCGGGGGCGCCGGTCAGGGTGGTGCTCGCGGCGTTCACCGGTTCCCCGTCGCGGCCGGCGAGGTTCGGATGGCGGTCGGCCATGTGTGCAACTCCCGCTGCGTCCGGGGCGGTTCGGATTCGCTTACCTGGAAGTAAGGTTACCGGAGGTAAGTCTAGGTGGAACGGCCGGGCCGAACGCCCGGCGGACCCGGACCCCGACGTGGACCCCGACCTGGACGCCGATCCGGGCCCCACCCGGACCCGAGCCGGCCGCGGGCGCACAGGCCCGGCTCCGGACCACTCCCGGACCATCCCCGAACCCGCACGAACTCCCCACGAGCACCCCGTACCATCGCTGAACTACTCGCGGTAACAGCGACAACACACCCGTCGCGGACCGCGGATGAACACCTGGGTACGCGCCGTGCGTACCTCATGCAGCAGAGCGGAAACGAGCTGCACGCCCCAGGAGCCGCCATGCCGATCTCGTACTCGTCCCCGTCGCACTCCTCGTCGCCCTCGCACTCCACGTCCCCGTCGAACCCCTCGCCGGTACCGCCCTCGTCGACCTCGGCCGGGTTCGCGTACGAGCTCGACGGCGCCCCTGCGCTGGTGCGGCCCGAGGTGCGGCGGCTGGACGGCGAGGTCCGCGAGGCGGCCGTACCGCCGCTGGTCGCGCAGGTGACCCACGGCTCGCTGGCGGACGTGCCGTTCGAGAACGCGGCGGCGGCACCCGAGCACCGCGTCCTGAGCCGCCCCACCGGCGACGGCGGCTGGCGGGACCTGACGGCCGCCGAGTTCGCCGCGGAGGTCCTGGCGCTGGCCAAGGGGCTGATCGCCGAGGGGCTCGCCCCGGGCGACCGGATCGCGGTCATGGCGCGGACGACGTATGAGTGGACGCTCCTCGACTTCGCCGCCTGGGCGGCCGGCCTGGTCACCGTCCCCGTCTACCCCACCTCCTCCGTCTTCCAGGTCCGCTGGATCCTCCAGGACTCGGGCGCGGTGGCGCTCGCCACGGAGGAGGCCGCCCAGGCGGCGGCCCTCGGCCCGGAGCGCGACCGGCTGCCCGACCTGCGGCACATGTGGGTCATCGACAAGGGCCACCTGGACCGCCTGGCCGAACTCGGCCGGCAGGTACCGGACCAGGAGGTCGACGTACGGCGGGGCGTGCTCGGCCCCGACACGCTCGCCACCATCGTCTACACCTCCGGCACCACCGGCCGTCCCAAGGGCTGCGCGCTCACCCACGGCAACTTCCTCGCCGAGGTCGACAACGCGATCGAACTCCTCGCCCCCGTCTTCAAGGGCGGCAAGCCCGGCGACGAGCCGTCCACGCTCCTCTTCCTCCCCCTCTCCCATGTCTTCGGCCGGATGGTGGCGATCGCCTGCGTCCGCGCCCGGGTCCGGCTGGGCCACGCGCCGAGCCTGAAGGCGGACGCCCTGCTGGCCGACCTCGCCGGCTTCCGGCCGACCTTCCTGCTGGCCATCCCGTACATGCTGGAGAAGGTCTTCAACAACGCCCGCGCCAAGGCCGAACGCGGCGGCCGGGCCGCCGTCTTCGACCGTGCGACGCAGGTGGCCCGCCGCTACGGCGAGGCCCTGGAGGCCCAGCAGAGCGGCACCGGCCCCGGCCCCGGCCGCGCCCTCAGGACCGCCCGCGCCTGCTACGACCCGCTGGTCTACCGCAAGCTCCGCAACGCGCTCGGCGGCCGGCTCCGCCACATCATCTGCGGCGGCTCCCCGCTGGGCCGCCGGCTCGCCGCGTTCTACGCCGGCGCGGGCGTCGAGGTCTACGAGGGCTACGGCCTGACCGAGACGACCGCCGCCGCGACGGTCACCCCGCCGCTCAGGCCCCGCCTGGGGACGGTCGGCTGGCCGCTGCCCGGCACCCGGGTACGGATCGCGGCGGACGGCGAGATCCTGCTCGCGGGCGGCCAGGTGTTCCGCGGCTACTGGGATCCGCACGGCGGCGGAGTGGTGCCCGCGGCCCCGGACGGCTGGTTCCCCACGGGCGACATCGGGCGCCTCGACGACGAGGGCTATCTGACGATCACCGGCCGCAAGAAGGAGATCCTGATCACGGCCGGCGGCAAGAACGTCGCCCCCGCCCCGCTGGAGAACTGGCTCCGCTCCCACCCGCTGATCGCCCAGTGCATGGTCGTGGGCGAGAACCGCCCCTACGTCGCCGCGCTCATCACCCTCGACTCCGAAGGCATCACGCACTGGCGCCAGATGCGCGGCAAGCATCCCGTCCCGGCCGAACTGCTCCTGGACGACGACGAGTTGACGGCGGTCCTGCAACGTGCCGTGGACGAGGCCAACAAGCTCGTCTCCCGCCCCGAGTCCATCCGCCGCTTCGCCGTCCTGCCCGTCCACTTCACCGAGGCGGCGGGCCATCTGACCCCCACCATGAAGCTGCGGCGCGAGGACATCATGCGGGACTTCGCCGAGGAGATCGAGGGGCTCTACCTGGCCGACAGACGCTGACCCGCCTCGGTCATCACCCGGTCAAGGAATGGCCAGCGCCGCCCCAAGCGGCCGTATACATTGCGCATGCGCCGGACCGCCCGCCCCGACTTGGCCGGATTTGGCCGTGGGCCCGCTGGCTACTGTGAGGAGGCGTAGCAGTCCACGGTGACCAGGGTGAAGAGGAGACGGCGGTGGGGGAGCCGAACCGTTCGCGCCTGCTGGATTACGTCCAGGGGGAGCCCGCTGCCGGGCCGCGCCCGCCGGACCCCGGCCGTTCGCGCCTGCGGGAGTACGCCGAGGCGGCCCCGGCGGCTCCTGCGGCCTCCGGTGACCTCCCCGGACCGAGGCCCGGCGTCCCGCCCTACCACACCCCGGTCGTGGTCCCCGCCCATCCGCGCTACGTCGAGTCCACGGACGCGGCCGGCCGGCCCGTCCGGGTCCCCTTCGTCGTGTACGAGATATTCGAGCCCGTGCCGGGCGGCCGGGCGGCCCTCGCCTTCACCACGGTGGAGCGACTCGTGGCCGCGCTGGGCGACGCGCAGCCGTGGGTCCTCACCTCGCTGGGCCCGCTCGCGGAAGGCATCGCCGGACAGGGGGTCGAAGTGCTCCTCGACCCGCGGGTCGAGCCCGGCCACCGCAACTGGCACCCGGCCGAACTGGCCGCCTACGCAAGGGAGATGCGCTGATGCCGGCCGACTTCAAGGCGGTCCTGAGCGACCTCACCACGATGTCCACGACCTTCCACGACCAGGCGACCGACTACCGCAGACTCCACCCCCAGGTGGCCCCGCCCGTCGTCAGCGGCGGCGACTCCGGCCTGGACCACGCCCTCAAGGAGGTCGCCCACCTCATCGTCGCGCTGCACACCGGGCTCGCCGACCGCATGGACGACCGCGGCGACAAGGTGACCTACGCGCGGGACTCGTTCCAGCGGCACGACGTCGACGTCCACGGCGTCTTCGAAGACCTGATGGTGGAGTGAGGGAGCGATGACCGACAGCTGGGTCGGCGGTGACATCGGCGGGCTGCGCACCATGGCCACGACGTACAAGAACGCCAAGGACCGGCTCGACGACGTGGTCCGGCCGCTCACCCGCGCGGTCGACTCCCTCGTCGACGACGCGGGCTGGAAGGGCGAGGCCGCCGAGACCTTCCGTGCCACCTGGACCACGGACGCGCTGACCGCGGGCGCCTTCGCCGACCTCGTCCACTCCGCGGGGCAGATCATCGACACCCTCGCCGACGCGCTGTCGACCTGCGAGACCGCCCTCCAGAACGCCGAGCACGTCGCCATCGGCAAGGGCGTCCCGATGGGCCCCATGGGCGTCGTCGCCCCCATCGCCACGGCGAGCCCGCCGAGCGCGGCGGACCAGAAGACGATCGCGGCGATGAACGAGTACGACACGGTACGCAAGGAGGTGCTGCACACCGCGCAGCAGGCGAGACTGACGGCCGGCGATCAGCTGCGGGCCCTCTACGCGCAGGCGACCGCACCGGTCTCGACGGGCGACAAGGTCACCCTCGCGGACTACCTGCGGGGGCTGTACGCCTACGACGCCGAGGACACCCGGGCCACCGGCGCCAAGGCCCGCACCGAGATCGCCGATGCCAAGGCCGAGGAGCAGGCGGCCAAGAAGCAGCTCCGTACCGAACGCAAGGCCTTCCAGAAGGCGGGGCGCTCCCTGCCCAAGGACCTCCCGGCGAAGGGCGCCTACCGCGACGCCGTCGCCAAGGTGCGCTCCCTGGAGGACTCGATAGCCGCCGCCGACAACGGCAGTACCAAGCTCCCCTACGACCGTGTTCTCAACGTCAAACTGGCCGACGCGGCGGACGCCCTGCGTACCGGCGAGAGCCTGGACAAGCTGCCGGACTTCCTCAAGGAGATCCCGGTCCTGGACGTCGCGGCGGCGGGCGCCTGCGGACTGCTGGAGGCGTCGGACGACCATGACAAGGGATGGTCATGGCAGCGTTCGGTGACGGTTGACGGGGGTGCCAACGTGGCGGGGCTGGTGGCCGGTACCGCCATCACGGCGGGCCTGGTGGCCGCCGCGCCCTTCGACGTGCCCATCGCCGTGGTGGCCGGAGTGGGCGGCGCGGTGGTGATCGGCGCGACCGGCGTCATCGACCACAGCTTCCACGAGCACTGGAGCGAGGACATCCACGACCACGGCGTGGTCGGCGGGCTGCTGACCGGCTCGGGACATGTTTTCTCCGAGACCGGGGACGACTTCGTACGACTGAAGGATGACGTCTGGCATGGCATCAAAAGCCTCTTCTGACGCCCGGGCGGCCGGCACCCCCGCCGGGATTCCCGCCCTGCCAGGCCTCGGCACCACCTGGTACGAGCGCGGCCCGCGCTACTGGCTGCGCCGCGCTTGCGGTGCTGCCCTCTGGTTCATGGTGCTGGCCTTCTTCTGCTTCATCGCACTGAGCCTCTACGGCGGCTTCCGCCAGGCACTGCCGCCGACCGTGCGCACGGTGTGGGACTGGACGCAGGTGGCCGCGTCCTGTGTGGCCCTGGGTTGGGGATGGCGGGTGCAGCGCCGGGACCACCGAGCGAAGCTCCTCGATCCGCCCACTCCCGCACAGGCCCGCAGTGCGAAGCGCGACGGAACCCGCCGTTCCGTCGGACTCGCCGTGGCGGGCCGGGTTCTCTGCCTGGTCGCGGCACCCGTCATGCCGGTTTTCGTAGCCGGCTGCGTGGGCTGGGTCGCCGCCGCCTTCACCGTCCGCGAATACCCCAGCGAAGTCGGTGCCCGCCGGGCCATGGAGGGCTGACCCGGGCCGCCGCCGGAGGCAGATGCAGAGGCAGGAGCCCCGTCCCGGTGAGGGGCGGGGCTCCTTGGGTGCTGCTATCGGTTCCTGATCAGGGAAACGGGACTCAGACGGGAGTGACGTTCTCCGCCTGCGGGCCCTTCGGACCCTGGGTCACGTCGAAGTTCACCTGCTGGTTCTCTTCGAGCGAACGGAAACCGCTCGCGTTGATCGCGGAGTAGTGGACGAAGACGTCGGGGCCGCCGCCTTCTTGGGCGATGAATCCAAAGCCCTTTTCGGCGTTGAACCACTTCACGGTTCCGGTAGCCATAAGCCCTCCTTGGGCCCAAAGGGTTGCCCTGCTCCAGAACCTGCAAGTGTGAAAACTGACGCCGCACATCTGCATATGTCTGAAAACGACTAGAGCCCGCGGTCACATGCTCCGCAGGCTCTGTACTGCAAGGGAAACCAAACTGCAACTTGCGGGCGAGCCTAGCACGCAGGCAGCCGAAAGCAATAGAGACCAAGATCACGTCACTCGGACGTAAGAGAACCCCGTATCGGGGTTGACGCCGCCTCTTCGGCGGGGCTAAAAGAGGCGGTCGCGGGAAGCGGTCCGGACACCCCTGAAGCCTGCACCGTACCTCATGGGTCTAGCCTCGCGATGTGGACAATTCTCGCACCCGGCCGCGCGTCGGGCACATCCAGTTCCTGAACTGCCTGCCTCTGTACTGGGGGCTCGCGAGAACGGGCACGCTCCTCGACTTCGAGCTCACCAAGGACACCCCGGAGAAGCTCAGCGAGCAACTGGTGCGCGGGGACCTCGACATCGGGCCCATCACGCTCGTCGAGTTCCTCCGCAACGCGGACGACCTGGTCGCCTTCCCCGACATCGCCGTCGGCTGCGACGGCCCGGTGATGTCCTGCGTGATCGTCTCGCAGGTCCCGCTGGACCGCCTCGACGGCGCCCGCGTCGCCCTCGGCTCGACCTCGCGCACCTCCGTCCGCCTCGCCCAGCTGCTGCTCGCCGAGCGCTACGGAGTCCAGCCCGACTACTACACCTGCCCGCCCGATCTCAGCCTGATGATGCAGGAGGCCGACGCGGCCGTCCTCATCGGCGACGCCGCGCTCCGCGCCAACCTGCTCGACGGCCCCCGCTTCGGGCTCGAAGTGCACGACCTGGGCGCGCTCTGGAAGGAGTGGACCGGCCTGCCGTTCGTCTTCGCCGTGTGGGCCGCCCGCCGCGACTACCTGGAGCGCGAGCCGGTGATCACCCGCAAGGTGCACGAGGCCTTCCTCGCCTCCCGCAACCTCTCCCTGGAGGAGGTCGGCAAGGTCGCCGAGCAGGCCGCCCGCTGGGAGGCCTTCGACGAGACCGTCCTGGAGCGCTACTTCACCACCCTCGACTTCCGTTTCGGCGCGGCCCAGTTGGCGGCCGTCGCCGAGTTCGCCCGCCGGGTGGGCCCGACGACCGGTTTCCCCGCCGACGTCAGGGTGGATCTGCTCCAGCCGTAAGCCCGCGACCGCTTCGGCACTACCCTGCTGGAAGTCGTACGGGGGAGGGGTGGACGGCATGCAGCCGCTCGGAGTCGACGAACCCACGGTGGTGGGGCCCTACCGGCTGCTCGGCCGGCTCGGCTCGGGCGGGATGGGCCGCGTCTATCTGGGGCGCAACGCCGGCGGACGCACGGTCGCCGTCAAGATCGTGCATCCGCACTTCGCGCTCGACGAGGAGTTCCGCGCCCGCTTCCGCCGTGAGGTCGACGCCGCCCGCCGGGTCGGCGGCGCCTGGACGGCCCCCGTCCTGGACGCCGACCCGGAGGCCGCGGTGCCCTGGGTCGCGACGGCGTACGTGGCCGGTCCCTCCCTCACGGCGGCCGTCGCGGACGGCGGCCCGCTGCCCCCGTCCTCGGTACGGGCGCTCGGCGCGGGGCTCGCCGAGGCGCTCGAAGCCGTGCACGCACTGGGGCTCGTGCACCGGGACGTGAAGCCGTCCAACGTGCTGCTCACCCTCGACGGCCCCCTCCTCATCGACTTCGGCATCGCCCGCGCCACCGACGGCACCGCCTCCCTCACCTCCACCGGCGTCTCGGTCGGCTCGCCCGGCTACATGTCCCCCGAGCAGATCCTCGGCAAGGGCGCCACGGGCGCGGCCGACGTCTTCTCGCTGGGCGCGGTCCTGGTGCACGCGGCGACGGGTGAGCCGCCCTTCCCCGGTGACTCCTCGGCCGCCCTGCTCTACAAGGTCGTCCACGAGGAGCCCGAACTGGGCTCGATCGGCGGCGAGTTGCGGGAACTCGTGGCGGCCTGTCTCGCCAAGGACCCCGCCGCGCGGCCGACTCCGGGCGAGGTGGCCCGACGGCTCGCTCCCGACGGGGCCGCGCGGCTCGTGGCGGGCGGCTGGCTGCCGGGCGCGCTGGTCGAGCAGGTGAGCCGAAGTGCCGTACAGCTGCTGAACCTTGAGGCGGCCGGGGTGGCGGACGCGGTGCCCGCCTCCGGACCGGTGGGGTTCGGCGGGACTTCGGGGGCGGGCGCGGGGATCGCCGGGTTCGGGCCGCCGCCGGTCATGCCCGCCGGATACGGGCCGCCGGGCGTGCCGGAGCCCCGGGACGCGCCGCCGCCGGACCGCGCCCCGGCGCCGACGTCCGCCCGCCGGCCCGGGAAGGTCTCCGTCACCGTGGCCGCCGACGCGACGCCCGGGACGAACGGGCGTGGGCGGCGCATGAGTTGTTCGGTCGCGATCGCCGTCGCGGGGGCGCTGGCGGCGGTGACCGTCGGGTCGGTGTTCGTGTTCCGGCTGCTGCCCGGCGGCCACCACGACACGGCGAGCGGTTCCGCGGGCGAGAAGCAGTCGTCCGCGCCCGACGCCACGCCGAGCGCCCCGTCCGGCGCGGGCAGTGCCACGGCGGGCGCCTCGCCCTCCGCCGTCCCGTCCGGGAAGGCCGTCCCGGCGGCCTACCTCGGCACCTGGGAGGGGCCGGGCACCGCCCTCGACGGTTCCCTGCCCGACGGGACCTTCCGTCTCACCGTCCAACAGGTGGGTATCGGCGGGCGGTTGGGCGTCCTGCGGCAGACCGACCAGCTCGGCGGGGTCTGCGACGACGTACTGACCCTGAAGCAGGTCACGGCGGACCGGCTCGTGGCGGCGGCGGCCGGGGCCCCGGGCAACCGCGGTACCTGCAACCAGGCCGCCCACACCGTCCGCCTCACCCGAGTCGGCGACGACCTCGCCTACGCGTCGGACAGCTCGGCCGAGGGAAAGCCGACCGCGCGGATGGCGAAGGTCCGGTAGGCGGCGCGTGGAGTACGCCGACTACGGCCGCCTGCTCACCGTCGTCGCCGTGCTGTGGGGAGCGGTGGCGGGGGCGCTGGTGCCGAGGGCGGCCCACCGGCTCTCCGTGCCGGCGGGGGAACCCTGGCGCGGGACGTGCCCGGCGGGACACCCCCTCGACGGGTGGGCGGGGCGGCCCGGCCGGTCCGCGTGGGTCGGCCGGGCGCGGTGCGGGGAGTGCGCGCACGGTGACCGCTCGGCGCAGGCCGGGCGAACGGCCTCGTACGGGCCGGGCACCGGGACCGTCGTGACGGTCACCGTGCTGCTGTGCGGGGTGCTCGCCGCCGCCACCGGACCGCGGCCCGAACTCGCGGTCTGGCTGCCGCTCACCCCGGTCGGGGTGCTGCTCGCGGCCGTCGATCTGCGGGTGCGGCGGCTGCCGGACGTGCTGACGCTGCCGTTCGCGGGCGCCGCCCTGGCGCTGCTCGGGGTGGCCGCGCTCCTGCCCGAGCACGCCGGACGGTGGCCGGCCGCGCTGTACGGCGCCCTCGCGCTCGGCGCCGGCCACGCCCTCCTCCTCCTGCTCGACCCCGGCGGCATGGGCTTCGGCGAGGTGAAACTCGCGCTGGGCGCGGGCGCCGTGCTCGGCTGGTACGGCTGGCCGACCGTGCTGCTGGGGAGCTGCGCGGGGTTCGTCTGCGGGGCCCTGTACGCCGGTGTCCTCGCCGTGGCGGGCCGGGCCGGACGCGAAGGGGCCCTTCCCTTCGGGCCGTTCCTGCTCGCGGGCGCCTTCCTCGGAGTGCTCGCCGGCGCGTACTCGGCGTGACGTCCGCCGCGCCCGTGCCTCCCGCGCCTCACCTCCGCCTGACGTCGGGCGGCGGAAACGGCTGGCGTAGGCTGGTCCGGTCCGTCCGCAACCCTTGACGAAAGGGACCTCCCGGTGACCGAGAAGGCCGACCTTCAGTCCGTCCTCGACCGTGCCGCCGAGGGCGGGCGCATCACCCCCGAAGAGGCCCTCGACCTCTACCGCGACGCCCCGCTGCACGCCCTCGGCAGCGCCGCCGACGCCGTACGCCGGCGCCGGTACGCGGGGACCGAGCACATCGCGACGTACATCATCGAGCGCAACATCAACTACACGAACGTGTGCGTCACGGCGTGCAAGTTCTGCGCCTTCTACGCCGCGCCCAAGGACACCGCCAAGGGCTGGACCCGCGACCTCGACGACATCCTGCGCCGGTGCGCGGAGACCGTGGAGCTCGGCGGCACGCAGATCATGTTCCAGGGCGGACACCACCCCGACTACGGCGTCGAGTACTACGAGAAGCACTTCGCCGCGATCAAGGGCGCCTTCCCCCAGCTGGTCATCCACTCCCTCGGCGCGTCCGAGGTCGAGCACATGGCCCGGATCTCCGGCGTGAGCGTGGAGGAGGCCGTCCAGCGGATCCACGCGGCCGGCCTCGACTCCTTCGCCGGTGCCGGCGCGGAGCTGCTGCCGGCCCGCCCCCGCAAGGCGATCGCCCCGCTCAAGGAGTCCGGCGAGCGCTGGCTGGAGATCATGGAGACCGCGCACAACCTCGGCGTCGAGTCCACCTCGACGATGCTCATGGGCACCGGCGAGACCAACGCCGAGCGCATCGAGCACCTGCGGATGATCCGTGACGTGCAGGACCGGACCGGTGGCTTCCGGGCCTTCATCCCGTACACCTACCAGCCCGAGAACAACCACCTGAAGGGCCGCACCCACGCCACGGTCTTCGAGTACCTGCGAATGATCGCGATCGCCCGGCTCTTCATGGACAACGTGGCGCACATCCAGGGCTCCTGGCTCACCACCGGCAAGGAGGCGGGCCAGCTCTCCCTGCACTACGGCGCGGACGACCTCGGCTCGATCATGCTGGAGGAGAACGTCGTCTCCGCCGCCGGCGCCCGGCACCGCTCCAACCGCATGGAGATCATCGACCTGATCCGCAAGGCGGGCCGCGTCCCCGCGCAGCGGACCACGACGTACGAGCACATCGTCGTGCACGACGACCCGGCCGACGACCCGGTCGACGAGCGGGTCATGTCGCACATCTCGTCCACGGCGATCGAGGGCGGCACGGCGCACCCGGAGTTGAAGCTGCTCGCCTCCAACTGAGCTGATCAGAGGCCGAGTTGGAGACCATTCACGCCGCTGACCAGGTGCGGTGCGCCTGGGACGCGGAGCCGATCGCGAACGGCGCCGTCGTGGTGGGCCGGGACCGGATCGCCGCCGTCGGGACCTTCGAGGAGCTGCGCGAGCGGTTCCCGGGCGCGCGCGTGCGCAGATGGCCGGGGGTGCTCGGGCCGGCCCGGGTGCACGAGGGCCCGCTCCCGGACGCGCCCAGCCCGCGTGAACGCGTCCACGCCGTCCTGAAGCTCGGCGCGGTGGCGGTCCTGGAGCGCTACGTCGACCAGCCCGGCCTGCGGGCCGCCGCCGAGCGCAACGACGTGGCCGTCCTCCCGCACCCGCGGCCCGCGTCGATCACCCGGTCCGGCCGCGCCGACCTGGCCGTGTTCGACGAGAGCGGCGCGTGCGTCGCCACGGTGTGCGCGGGGCGCCTGGTGCACCGGCGCAGATAGCCGGTTCAGCCCGCGAACGCCTCCCCGAACGCCCCCGCGCTCTGGGCCACCCCGCTGCAGTCGGTCGCCGCGTCGTCGTCGGTGGAGCCGGTCCCGCACTGCTGGTCCCGGAACGAGGACCAGATCGACACCCAGGCGATCTCCTTCTCCTCGGCGAACGTCCGCACCTGGGCGGCGTCGGAGAGGGAGAACGTCTCGCCCGCCACGTCGTTGACGCCGATCATCGAGGTGAGCGCCATCCCCCGCCACGCGCCCGCGTCGGAGAGTCCGAAGACCTTCTTCAGCTGGGTGTGTGCGGCGGTGGCCGCGGTGATCGCGTAGTCGCCCATGTCACCGGAGTACGACGCGCCGTAGTTCATCGTCATGAGGTTGACGGTGGAGACCCTGACTCCCTTGTCGTTGGCGGACTCCAGCAGCGCCAGGCTGTCCGAGTCGAGCCCGGACGGCATCACCGGGAGCGTGAAGGAGACCTTCAGGCCGGTGCGTTCCTTCTGCAGCAGGGCGATCGCCTCGGAGCGCAGGGTCACCGAGGCGGAGTCGGTCAGCGCGGCGCCCTCGATGTCGAAGTCGGCCTGGGTGGAGCCGGCCGCGTCCAGCGCCGCCCCGTACGCCTTCGCGAGCGTCGACGCGTCGGAGCAGGTCTCGGCCAGCTCCTTGCCGGAGGCCCCGCCGAAGGAGACCCGCACGCTCGCACCCGAGGACCTGAGCTTGGCGATCCTGGCCGTCACCGCCGAGTCGCCGATCGCGGTGGTGCCGTTCCACTCCGGTGTGCAGGCGCTGCCGCCGGCGATCGCGAAGGCCAGGTTGTACGTCGTCGGTGAGCCCGCCGAGTCGTTGCCGGAGGCGGTCTCGACGCTGACGTAGGGGGCGTAGGAGGTGCTCGACGACCCGCCCCCCGAGGGCGTCGAGCTGGTCTGCCGCGACGGCGTGGAGTCCTTGCCGGACGAGTCGCCGGAGCCCGCCGAGCACCCGGCGAGCGCGAGGGCAAACACGCAGGTGAGCCCGGCCGCCGGCTTCAGGAAACTCCTCATTGCGTATGCACCCTTTACGTCGCGGGACGGTGATCTCTGTCTCAGGATGGAAACAGAGTCGGTTTCGGAAGTGCAAATGAAGCACATCCGACTGTGCTGTGCGAAGGCCCAGAAAACACAGCGTATTCATGGTAAGGGCGGAGTGAACCGGGCAATTCGGGTGGCAAAGCGGGTATTCGGGGACACTCCTCTCACCCGCCCTTCACACGTCGTTTCCTGGTTTCTCTCAGGAAAGAGACAGCTTCCGGCGTTTCTCTGGGGCGACTCACAAGAGAAGCAGAGTTTCGATCACATAAAGACGTCCTAATGTCGGGGGAATGCAAACCGAGTCCGCCATCGAGAACCACGCCCCGTCGGGTGGTCGCCGTCGCAAACGCGGTGGCAACGGGTCCGGCGGGTCCGTGGCCGGTCCCGTGTTCGTCGACAACTCCGGCCGCAGGTCCAAGTTCCTGCGCCGGCTCGGCCTCCTCATGGGCGCCGTCTGCCTCGGGTACGCGTTCGTACTCGGCATGGCCTTCATGGGCTGGGGCCTGTCCCTCAACCCCTCGTCCCTGCTGCCGTTCGGCAACGGCCAGGCCGTCCCCAACGGCGACCAGCCGCTCGGCGGCCGCGGGGGCATCCGGCCGCCCAGCGCCCCGACCGCCGTGCCCTCGGACGCCCCCAGGGGCGTGACCCCGTCTCCCTCCGCCACCGCAGACTGACCGGAGCGCACACCCACTCATGACTACGACGACTTCCCCGCGCGGCCGCCGTCGCGCCCCGACCCGGATCGAGCGAGCGGCCGGCCGGGCCGCCGCACTCCAGAAGCCGCGAGTGATCCTGGCTCTGCTGCTTCTGCTCGGGCTCACCTGTGTGATGCTGCTCGACGGCTACCTGCGCGCGGAGGTCGGCGGCGACGAGCGCGTCCGGGACGGCGCCAGCGCGAGCGACGTGCCGGACAAGGTCCTCAACGGCGGTCCGATCCTCTCCTTCCGGAACGGCAAGCCGGTCGTCGAGACCGTCCCGAAGAAGACCATCGTCCTCACCTTCGACGACGGACCGAACCCCACCTACACGCCGACGGTCCTGAAGACCCTGCAGAAGTACGACGTTCCCGGCACGTTCTTCCTGGTGGGCTCGATGGTCACGCGCTACCCGGACATCGTGAAGCAGATGGTCGCGCAGGGCAACGAGGTGGGCGTCCACACCTTCACCCACGTCGACCTCTCCTACCAGAGCGACGCCCGTGTCAAGCGCGAGATGGAGCAGACCCAGCTCGCGCTCGCGGGCGCGGCCGGCATCACCACGACCCTGTTCCGCGCGCCGTACTCCTCCGAGACGGACGCCATCGACAACTACAGCTACCCCGTCTACAAGAAGCTCGGCGCGTCCGGCTACACCAGCGTCTTCGTCGACACCGACAGCGACGACTGGAAGCAGCCCGGCGTCTCCAACATCGTCAAGTGGGCTACGCCGTCCGGGACTTCGGGCGCCTCGGTGCTCTTCCACGACGCGGGCGGGGTGCGCTCGCAGACCATGAAGGCGCTGCCCCTCTACATCGCGAAGATGAAGGCCAAGGGCTACACCTTCACCACCGTCAGCGGCGCCCTCGCCAAGAACGCGGCGGCCCGCCGGGCGGCCGGCACCACCGCCACGAGTGCGGGCGCGGCCGGTTCGAGCACGGCCACGCCCGGAGCCGGCACCCAGCCGGCGGGCGCCGTTCCCGGCGGTGCCGGCGGCGGGACGGGCGGCACCGGGCGGGTCTCCGTCCTCCAGGGCGCCCAGCACACCGCCACCGGGATGACCCTCTACGAGGGCAAGTCCCTGATCTATGCGGTCACGGTCGCCGAGTGGATCGTGCCGGGCCTCGCCGCCGGCCTCGCCGTCGTCGGCTTCGCCGTGATGGGCCGCTTCGGGATGATGCTGATCCTCGCCCGCCGCCACTACAGACAGCGCAACAAACGCCGGTTCAGCTGGGGACCCGAGGTCACCCGCCCGGTGAGCGTGATCGTCCCGGCGTACAACGAGAAGGAGTGCATCGCCAACACCCTCAACTCGCTGGCGCTGAGCACCCATCCGATCGAGATCATCGTCGTCGACGACGGTTCCACGGACGGCACCAAGGAGATAGCCGAGGCGCTCGGCCTGCCCAACGTCCGCGTCATCCGCCAGGAGAACGCGGGCAAGCCGGCCGCCCTCAACAACGGTGTCCGCAACGCCCGGTACGACATCGTCGTGATGATGGACGGCGACACCGTCTTCGAACCCGACACCGTACGGCAGTTGGTGCAGCCCTTCGCCGACCCCGGGGTCGGCGCGGTCGCGGGCAACGCCAAGGTCGGCAACCGCTCGACCATCATCGGCGCCTGGCAGCACATCGAGTACGTGATGGGCTTCAACCTCGACCGCCGCATGTACGACCTGCTGCGCTGCATGCCCACCATCCCGGGCGCCATCGGCGCGTTCCGCCGCGAGGCCGTGCTCGCCGTCGGCGGGATGAGCGAGGACACCCTCGCCGAGGACACCGACATCACCATCGCCCTGCACCGCGAGGGCTGGCGTGTCGTCTACCAGGAGCACGCCAGGGCGTGGACCGAGGCCCCGGCCTCGCTCAAGCAGCTGTGGTCCCAGCGCTACCGCTGGTCCTACGGCACCATGCAGGCCCTGTGGAAGCACCGCAAGTCCCTTACGGACAAAGGTCCTTCGGGCCGCTTCGGCCGGGTCGGCATGCCCCTGGTGGTGATCTTCCAGGTCGTCACCCCGGTCTTCGCCCCCCTGATCGACGTGTTCACCGTCTACTCGATGATCTTCGTCGACTTCTGGGCGTCCCTGCTCGCCTGGCTGGCGGTGCTCGGCATCCAACTCGTCTGCGCGGCCTACGCGTTCCGGCTCGACCGGGAGAAGTACCGTTACCTGCTGATGCTGCCGCTCCAGCAACTCGCCTACCGTCAGATGATGTACCTCGTCCTCATCCACTCCTGCATCACCGCCCTGACCGGCGGCCGGCTGCGCTGGCAGAAACTCAAGCGCACCGGTGAGGTCGGCACCCCGGCGGGAGCGAACGGATGAGCTGGGAGCAGCAGAACCACGGCCACGGCCGCCAACAGCCGTACGGCTACGAGGAGTACGGCCAGCAGCCCCAGCCGTACCCGCAACCGCCGTACGCTCAACAGCCGTACCCGGTACCGCCGTACGTCCAACAGCCTTACCCCCAGCCGCCGTACGAGCCGCAGCAGTTCGTTGACGACGGGCAGCCGTACGCGACGGCGCCCCTGCCCGTCGTGGAACCGGAGCCCCTCGTGGCACCGGCACCCGCCGACGAGGTGCGCGAGGAGGGTGCGGTACGCGAAGAGCCCGCGTCCCCGCCGAAGTCCCAACCGGCCGGGCGCGACCGGTACTTCGACACCCTGCGGGCCCTCGCGCTCATCAGGGTGGTCACGTACCACACCTTCGGGTGGGCCTGGTGCGGCATGGTGTTCCCCTCCATGGGGATCATGTTCGGGCTGGCCGGCACGCTGATGGCGAAGTCCCTCGAACGGCCCGCGGCGAAGGTGGTCAGGAGCCGGCTGCGTCGGCTGCTGCCGCCGTTCTGGTTCTGGGGCTTCTTCGTGGTCCTGGCGATGCTGCTGCACGACTGGATGCCGGGCTGGCAGATCGTCTACTGGGTGGTGCCGCTCGGCGACCCGCCCGGCAACGCCTGGGGCACGCAGGCCTGGGAGATCCTCTGGTACCTGCGCACCTACCTCTGGTTCGTGCTGCTCTCACCGGGCCTGCTGTGGCTCTTCCGCAAGGCCCCGGTGCCGGTCCTCGCGCTCTCCCTGGCGCCGATCCTGGTCCTCAACTTCTTCTGGGCCGGGCCGGACAACCGGTTCGGCAGCGCGCTGTGGGACCTGTCGACGTACCTCTTCTGCTGGATCCTCGGCTTCGCCCACCGCGACGGCGTCCTCCAGCGGCTGAAGCCCTTCGCCGTCGTCCTCCTCTCCCTCGCCGCGATCGGCTACGGCGGCTGGTACGCCTTCTCCCACCAGGTCGAGTTCGGCAGCTACGACCTGGACGAGAACCCGCTCGCGCAGGCCTTCTGGTCGGCCGGTTTCGTGACGCTGCTGATGTGGGCGAAGGCGTACTTCGGGATCGACTTCGCCCGGCTCACCCGCTTCAAGCGGCTCGACCGGACCGTCACGATCTTCAACGCGCGGGCCGTGACGATCTATCTCTGGCACGAGATCGCGCTCATCCTGGCCGTGCCGCTGATCGACCAGTTCTGGAACGTCCCCGCGTTCGAGAAGTGGCTGCCCCTGGAGAGCCAGTGGTTCATGTTCGGCATCGGCTGGGTCCTGATCGCCGTCTTCGTGCTGGCGTGCGGCTGGGTGGAGGACGTGGCGGCGAAGAAGAAGCCGAGACTGCTGCCCTGAACGGGGGCGGAACGGGCCGGGCGGCTGCGGCGCGCCCGGCCCTTCCTGCCACAATGGGCCGGTGACCCGCGCATCCCTGGACAAGCAGCCGCACGAAGTCGCCTCGATGTTCGACGGCGTGGCGGAACGGTACGACCTCACCAACGACGTGCTCTCCCTCGGCCAGGACCGCAGATGGCGCAAGGAGGTCACCAGGGCGGTCGACGCCCGGCCCGCGCAGAAGATCCTCGACCTGGCCGCCGGCACGGCCACCTCCTCGCTCCCCTTCGCCCGCACCGGCGCCTACGTCGTCCCCTGCGACTTCTCCCTCGGCATGCTCCGGGTCGGCAAGCAGCGCCACCCCTGGCTGCCGGGGACGGCCGGCGACGCCACGAAGCTGCCCTTCAAGGACGACACCTTCGACGCCGTCACCATCTCCTTCGGGCTGCGCAACGTGCAGCACACGGAGACCGCGCTGCGCGAGCTGTACCGGGTGACCAAGCCGGGCGGCCGGGTGGTCATCTGCGAGTTCTCGCACCCGACCTGGGCGCCCTTCCGCACGGTCTACACCGAGTACCTGATGCGCGCCCTGCCGCCGGTGGCCCGCGCCGTCTCCTCCAACCCCGACGCCTACGTCTACCTCGCCGAGTCCATCCGCGCCTGGCCCGACCAGGCCGCGCTGGCCGGGAAGCTCCAGCAGGCCGGCTGGTCGAGGGTGGCCTGGCGCAACCTCTCCGGCGGGATCGTCACCCTGCACCGCGGCTTCAAGCAGGACTGACCGGCCCCGCGACCGGGGCGGCGGGCCGGCGCGGGCCGCTCGGTCAGCGCACCGGCACGTCAGCCGGTCAGCCGGATCCGACCACCTCGAACGCGTCCCCGGGCTCGTCCAGTTCACGCCGCAGACCGCCCCGGGGCGGCCGGGGCATGCGCGGCTCGCGCGTCCCCCCGCCGCCGTCACCCTCGCCGAAGTCGAACCACACGTAGACCATCGACTCCCGCGGCACCTCGGCACCGGGCCGCGGATACTGGCGTACGACGTAGTCCACGACGGCGAGTCGGAAGTCGGGCCGGTCCGGCGCGTCGATGAACAGGCCACGCGACTGGGCCGTCTCGCGCGCGTCCACGGCCATCAGGCCGACGAGCCGCGGTACGCGTGTCTCGGGTGTCTTGGGCGTTGTGTGCACAGACGTCACCCCCAGCGGTACCGGCAGAGTAACTCCGCGCCGCGGCCCACCGGAAGCGTCAGGTGTCGTTCCGTAGCAGTCGACCACCCGCTGTCACAGGTCGAGTCGGTAGCAGTGGCCCTCCTCGTTCCGGGACGGAGTCGTGTAGACGTCCGTGAGCCGCATCCCCAGCCGCCGGGTCACCGCGACGGAGCGGCTGTTGCCTGCCATCACCATCGCCACCACGCTCGGCACCCCCGCGCTCCGCACCCGCTCCAGCGTCACTCCGGCGGCGGCCGTGGCGTACCCCTGCCCCCAGAACTCGCGCCCGAGCCGCCAGCCGATCTCGATCTCGCCGACGGGCCCCCACTCGCGCGGCCACGGCTGGGCGCCCGTGAAGCCGATGACCCGGTCCGAGGCGTCGAGCATGGTCCACAGACAGAAACCGAGCTCCGCGTCGTGCCGGCGCTGACGGGCGGTGAGCTCCTCGTAGAACGACAGCTCGGCGGAGCGGCCGCCGTGGAACTCCATGACTGCCGGGTCGTCGAAGACCCGGTGCCAGGCGACGGCGTCCTCGTCGGTGGGCACACGGAGCCGTACTGCGGGGAGAGCTCGGTTCACGGGGGCAGCCCTTCAGCCAGGTGATCGGTAGCGCTGAATAGACTGCCCATGTCCAGTGCCGGTCGGCACGCAGATCGCGAACTTGGGGAGATCCCGCCGTGACCGAGCCCCTCTCCGAAAACACCGCCGACGTCATCGTCGTCGGCGCGGGGCCAGCCGGCTCCGCGACCGCCTACCACCTCGCCAAGTCCGGACTCGACGTACTCCTCCTGGAGAAGACCGAGTTCCCGCGCGAGAAGGTCTGCGGCGACGGACTCACCCCCCGCGCCACCAAGCAGCTCGTGGCCATGGGCATCGACATCTCCGAGGAAGCCGGCTGGCTGCGCAACAAGGGCCTGCGCATCATCGGCGGCGGGGTGCGCCTCCAGCTGGACTGGCCGGAACTCGCCTCCTTCCCCGACTACGGCCTCGTCCGCAAGCGCGACGACTTCGACGAACAGCTCGCCCGCCAGGCCCAGAAGGCCGGCGCCCGCCTCTTCGAGCGGTGCAACGTCGGCGCCCCGGTCATCGACGACCGCACCGGCCGCATCACCGGCGTGCACGCCAAGCTCGGCGACGAGAAGCGCGAGGTCACCTTCCACGCGCCGCTCGTCGTCGCCGCCGACGGCAACTCCACCCGCCTCTCCCTCGCGATGGGCCTGCACCGCCGCGAGGACCGCCCGATGGGCGTCGCCGTCCGCACGTACTTCACCTCGCCCCGCCACGAGGACGACTACCTGGAGTCCTGGCTGGAACTGTGGGACCGCCGGGGCGCCGAGGACCGTCTCCTGCCCGGTTACGGCTGGGTCTTCGGCATGGGCGACGGCACCTCCAACGTCGGCCTGGGCGTCCTCAACACCTCCGCCGCCTTCAAGGAACTCGACTGGCGCGAGGTGCTGAAGGCCTGGTGCGCGTCGATGCCCGAGGACTGGGGCTACACCCCCGAGAACATGACCGGCCCGATCCGCGGCGCGGCCCTCCCCATGGCCTTCAACCGCCAGCCCCACTACACCAAGGGCCTCCTCCTGGTCGGCGACGCCGGCGGCCTGGTGAACCCCTTCAACGGCGAGGGCATCGCCTACGCCATGGAGTCCGGCCAGATCGCCGCCGACGTCATCGTCCAGGCCCACGCGCGCGCCACCCCGGCCCAGCGCGAACTGGCCCTCCAGCGCTACCCGCGCGTCCTCAAGGACACCTACGGCGGCTACTACACGCTGGGCCGCGCCTTCGTGAAGCTCATCGGCAACCCGAAGGTCATGCAGATCGCCGCCCAGCGCGGCCTGACGCACCCCCTGCTGATGAAGTTCACCCTGAAGATGCTCGCCAACCTCACCGACCCCACGGGCGGCGACGCGATGGACCGCATCATCAACGGCCTCAGCAAGGTGGCGCCGAAGGCCTGACCGCCCCCGCGAGGTCCCCGCGACACGAGGCCGCGCGGACCGGCCGTTCCGCCTGCCGTCGCGACCTCGCGGGGCTTCCGGCCGCTCACACCGGCCGATCAACGCCACCGGCAGAAAGACCCTCGTGAGCCGGGGCGGGCGGCCTCTCGGCCGTCAGGGTCTCCGCCTTGGCGGCCCGGCGGGCGAGGACCTCGTCGCGCCGGGCCGCCACCTGCCGCAGCGCCTCCTTGCGGTCCCGCCCGGAGAGACGGTCCAGGTACACCCGGCCGTTGACGTGGTCGGTCTCGTGGGCGAGGCAGCGGGCGAAGTACCCCGTCCCCTCGATCACCAGCGGCCGGCCGTCCTTGTCGAGCCCGTGCACCACGGCACGGTCGGGACGCGGTACGTCCATCACCGCGCCCGGCACCGACAGACAGCCCTCGCCCTCGTCGAGCAGCCGCCGCCCGGCCGGATCGAGCGGCTCCAGCACCGGATTGACGAGGTGCCCGACATGTCGGACACCGTCGTCGTCGGGGCAGTCGTACACGAACAGGCGCAGATCCGCGCCCACTTGACTGGCCGCCAGTCCGGCGCCGTCGGCGATGTGCATGGTGAGGAACATGTCGTCGATGAGCGCGGCCAGGTCGGGCCCGAACTCGGTCACGTCCCGGCACGACTTGCGCAGGATCTCCTCACCGGACTCGGTGACGCGCCGCACGGACCCGCGCCGGGCCTCGGGTGCGGGCCGGGGGTAGGAGTCGACGGGCTGTCCCTGGACGAAGACACGTGGCATGGCGGGCTCTCCTCGGGTTCCCTGCCCGGTTCTCCGGTGAACCGGACGGGGAGAGCGAGTCTTTCAGGAAGCCGGTGGGCGCCGGCAGAGGCGTACGCGGGGCCGGCTGGCGCGGGCCGGGCAGGCGGGCGGGGTCTGCGGCGGGCAGGGCGTACGTGCGCGGGTACGCCGACGGGCCGCTGCCCCCGAGCGGCAGCGGCCCCGAACCGTACGGCGGAGTGGGCGGGGCTCAGAGCACCCGCACGGCGCCGGTCGGCGGGTCGTACGACAGCGGCCTCTCGACGATGCCGGTCGAGGGGTTCTGCGCGCCGACGAACATGCCGTCGCCCACGTACACCGCCACGTGGTACGCGCTGCCCGCACCGCCCCAGTACAGGATGTCGCCGGGCTGCAGATTGCTCAGGGAGACCTGAGTGCCGGCGGTCGACTGGTCCTGCGAGACCCGCGGCAGGCTGACGCCGATCTGCTTGAAGGCGGCCTGCACAAGACCCGAGCAGTCGTAGGCGCTGGGGCCGGAGGCGCCCATCACGTAGGACTTTCCGATCTGGGCCTTCACGAACGCGACCACCGCCGCGGCCGAACCGGTGGCCGTGGACGACGTCGCCGGCGTGCTGGTGCTCGCCGTGGCGGCCAGGGTGGTCCGCTCCACGCTGCGCGACGTAGCGCGCTCGGCGGCGGCCTTGCGGGCGGCCTCGGCCTTCTTCTTGGCCTCCGCCTTCTTCTTGGCGTCGGCCAGGTCCGTCTTGGCCTGATGTGCGGCCTTCGCGGCGGCCGCGTCACGCTCGGCCTGCAACTCGTAGTTCGCGGCTGCCTGCTGCGTGGCGTCCGCGGACTGGGCGACCTGGGTGGCCAGGTCGGCGGTGAGCGTGGGCAGTTCGAGCGTCTGCGTCACGGGCTCGGCTGCGTTCGCCGCGCCGGACGCCCCGGCCACGGCCAGGGTGCTGAGAACGCCACCGGCAACTCCGGCCCGCATCGCGATTGTCGACGCGCTGCGGCGGGGCTTCCGGTGGCTGCGTATGAGAGCGGTGTGGGACATGGGTACTAGCGGTATCAGGGGCTCCTCCATACCTTCAAGAAACGTGTGGTGCGCCACAGTTGCTCAATGGCGGCCGTGAAACCTGGGTGTCCTGTTCTTTATTGACGCCGTAACGGACATTGCGGACGTGGGCGATCAAGCCGGTGATCACGGTGTTTCGTCGTTACGCCCGAATTGCCCTGCGCCTACCACTGGTTGGGAAGAGTGGCCAAGCCCGGTTCTCAGACGCCTCTCACAATGTGGCGCAGGTCACGGAACGGTCACCGCTGCCGCGGCGTCCCGTGCGCGTCCGAGGTCGTCGGGGTTCGTGAACGCGCGCACGTGTCCACATCGTGCCCCGCGCCTACCCCTGATGTGTGAACGGACTCCTTTACCAAGCGGTCCCGTCCAGCACCAATTTGCATGCGGAAGAAGTCTCTTGATATTGAGACGCCCCCTGCCGCCTGCGGCGACGAGCGGAAATGTCACCTCTGGTGACCGCTCGGACGCTTCGCGTACGAAGATCACCGCTCATCCGGCTTCATGATCCTTCGTCAGGTGGTAGAGATCACAAAGCTTGTGCAATACCCCGTGTCGCAGATCACAGAGTGCCGGGCATAGGATGCGAGGCAGTTGGGCTTGTGACCTGCTTCACATGTCCGCGATCTTCGTTGGGACGAACGGGGTTCGTGTGACAGGCGGGGCGCGAACGGGCCCGGCGCCATCGCCAGCAGTCAGTGCCGACTGAGAGGAGCGAGGAGCGGTGAACGCGTATGCGCCCATCCTCGTACTGGGAGCCCTCGGGGCAGGCTTTGCGATCTTCTCCGTGGTCATGGCCACGCTGATCGGTCCGAAGCGGTACAACCGGGCCAAGCTCGAAGCCTACGAGTGCGGTATCGAGCCGACCCCCACGCCGGCGGGCGGCGGCCGCTTCCCCATCAAGTACTACCTGACGGCGATGCTCTTCATCGTCTTCGACATCGAGATCGTCTTCCTCTACCCCTGGGCCGTCACCTTCGACGCCCTGGGTGTTTTCGGGCTCGTGGAGATGCTGCTCTTCGTGCTCACCGTCTTCGTCGCCTACGCGTACGTATGGCGGCGCGGCGGCCTGGAATGGGACTGAGGGGCCATAGGACATGGGACTCGAAGAAAAGCTGCCGAGCGGCTTCCTGCTGACCACCGTCGAGCAGGCCGCGGGCTGGGTGCGCAAGGCGTCCGTCTTCCCCGCCACATTCGGCCTCGCGTGCTGCGCCATCGAGATGATGACGACCGGCGCCGGTCGTTACGACCTCGCGCGCTTCGGCATGGAGGTCTTCCGCGGATCGCCCCGCCAGGCGGACCTGATGATCGTCGCGGGCCGCGTCAGCCAGAAGATGGCGCCGGTCCTCCGGCAGGTCTACGACCAGATGCCGAATCCCAAGTGGGTGATCTCCATGGGGGTCTGCGCCTCGTCGGGCGGCATGTTCAACAACTACGCGATCGTGCAGGGCGTCGACCACATCGTCCCGGTCGACATCTATCTGCCGGGCTGCCCGCCACGGCCCGAGATGCTGATGGACGCGATCCTCAAGCTCCACCACAAGATCCAGACCTCCAAGCTCGGCGTGAACGCCGAGGAGGCGGCCCGGGAGGCGGAGGAGGCGGCGCTCAAGGCCCTGCCCACCATCGAGATGAAGGGCCTGCTGCGGTGAGTGATGCGAACGGCACCCACGGAGCCGACCCCGAGAAGGACCTCGGCGGCTCCAACCTCCCCGGTCAGCGCGGCGAGGGCGGTGAGGAGATCCGCGTCCAGCGCGGCATGTTCGGCGCCGAGAACGGCGGCGACACCTCCGGCTACGGCGGCCTGGTCCGCTCGATCCGCCTCCCGGGACCGGCCACCCGGCCCTACGGCGGCTGGTTCGACGAGGTCGCGGACGAACTGGAGGGCGCCCTGGAGGAACAGGGCCTGCTGCCCGACAACGCGATCGAGCGCACGGTCGTCGACCGTGGCGAACTCACCTTCCACATCGAACGCGAGCACCTGCCGCGCGTCGCCCGGACCCTGCGCGACGACCCCGCCCTGCGCTTCGAACTCTGCACCGGCGTCAGCGGAGTCCACTACCCGCACGACAAGGGCCGCGAGCTGCACGCCGTCTACCACCTGCGGTCGATCACCCACAACCGGCTGATCCGCCTCGAAGTCAGCGCTCCGGACAGCGACCCGCGCGTTCCGTCGCTGGTCTCCGTCTATCCGACCAACGACTGGCACGAGCGCGAGACGTACGACTTCTTCGGCATCGTCTTCGAGGGCCACCCGGCCCTGACGCGGATCATGATGCCGGACGACTGGCCGGGTCACCCGCAGCGCAAGGACTACCCCCTCGGCGGCATCGCCGTCGAGTACAAGGGCGCCCAGATCCCGGCTCCGGACCAGCGGAGGTCGTACTCGTGAGCACATCCCAGACATCCGCGTCCGCGGCTTCGGCGCGCGAGACGACCGAGGGCACCGTGTACACGGTCACCGGCGGCGACTGGGACGAGGTCGTCCAGTCCGCGGCCCGCGCCGACGACGAACGCATCGTCGTCAACATGGGGCCCCAGCACCCCTCCACCCACGGGGTGCTCCGCCTCATCCTGGAGATCGACGGCGAGACGGTCACCGAGGCCCGCTGCGGCATCGGCTACCTGCACACCGGTATCGAGAAGAACCTCGAATACCGCACGTGGACGCAGGGCACCACGTTCGTGACGCGCATGGACTACCTGACGTCCTTCTTCAACGAGACCGCCTACTGTCTCGCCGTCGAGAAACTCCTCGGCATCGAGGACCAGATCACCGAACGCGCGAAGATCGTCCGGGTGCTCCTGATGGAGCTGAACCGGATCTCCTCCCACCTGGTGTGCATCGCCACCGGCGGGATGGAACTCGGCGCCACCACGATCATGATCTACGGATTCCGTGATCGTGAAATGATTCTCGACATCTACGAGCTCGTCACGGGCCTGCGGATGAACCACGCGTACATCCGCCCCGGCGGACTCGCCCAGGATCTCCCGCCCGGCGCGGTGGACCGGATCCGCGAGTTCGTGAAGAAGATGAGGAAGAACCTCCCGGAGTACGACAAGCTCGCCACCGGGAACCCCATCTTCAAGGCCCGCATGCAGGACGTCGGCTACCTCGACCTGGCCGGCTGCATGGCCCTCGGCGCCACCGGCCCGATCCTGCGCTCCACCGGCCTCCCGCACGACCTGCGCAAGACCCAGCCCTACTGCGACTACGAGACCTACGACTTCGAGGTCCCGACCGCCGACAGCTGCGACTCCTACGGCCGCTTCCTCATCCGGCTGGAGGAGATGCGCCAGTCCCTCGCGATCGTCGAACAGTGCCTGGACCGGCTGCAGCCCGGCCCCGTCATGGTCGCCGACAAGAAGATCGCCTGGCCCGCCCAGCTCGCGCTGGGGCCCGACGGGCTCGGCAACTCCCTCGACCACATCAAGAAGATCATGGGCACCTCCATGGAGGCCCTGATCCACCACTTCAAGCTGGTGACCGAGGGCTTCCGCGTCCCGCCGGGCCAGGCGTACGTGGCGGTCGAGTCGCCCAAGGGCGAACTCGGGGTGCACGCCGTCTCCGACGGAGGCACCCGCCCCTACCGGGTCCACTTCCGCGACCCGTCCTTCACCAACCTTCAGGCCATGGCGGCGATGTGCGAGGGCGGCCAGGTCGCCGACGTCATCGTCGCCGTCGCGTCCATCGACCCCGTGATGGGAGGCGTCGACCGGTGACCACCAGTTCTTCGGAGCAGGGCGTCAGTCTGGGCATGCCCCAACTGCCCGCGCCCGACTACCCGGACGACGTCCGAGCCCGACTGGAGGCCGACGGGCGGGAGATCATCGCCCGCTACCCGGACTCCCGCTCGGCCCTCCTGCCGTTGCTGCACCTGGTGCAGGCGGAGGAGGGGTACGTCACGCGCACGGGCCAGCGGTTCTGCGCGGACCTGCTGGGGCTGACCACGGCCGAGGTCGCCGCCGTCGCGACCTTCTACACCATGTACCGGCGCCGGCCGAGCGGTGACTACCAGGTGGGCGTCTGCACCAACACCCTGTGCGCGGTGATGGGCGGCGACGCGATCTTCGAGTCCCTCCAGGAACACCTGGGCATCGGCAACGGCGAGACCACCGACGACGGCAAGGTCACCCTGGAGCACATCGAGTGCAACGCGGCCTGCGACTTCGCGCCCGTCGTGATGGTCAACTGGGAGTTCTTCGACAACCAGACCCCGGGCAGCGCCCGGCGTCTCGTCGACGACCTGCGCTCCGGAGCGCAGGTCGAGCCCACGCGCGGGGCCCCGATGTGCACCTTCAAGGAGACCGCGCGGATCCTGGCCGGCTTCCCCGACGAGCGGCCAGGGGCCGTCGAGGCGGGCGGCAGCGCGGGACCGGCGTCGCTGGCGGGCCTCCGCCTGGCCAAGGGAGAGACCGCACCCGCGCGCGTGGTCCATCCGCGGCGCTCGACCGCCCCGAAGGACCGAGCGGACCGTTCGCCCGCCGAACACCTCAGCTCGCACGACGCGCCGCAGGACACGTCGGCCTCCGACCCGGCCCACCCGGCCGGGCCCGTCGCCGAGGAGGGGGAGTGATGACCTTGGCACCCGAACTGAAAGACCACAGCCCGGAGAAGCTGCTCGCACCCGTGCTGTCGGCCTTCTGGGACGAGGACAAATCCTGGACGCTGGACGTCTACCGAAGGCACGAGGGGTACGAGGGGCTCCGCAAGGCGCTCGCCATGTCCCCGGACGACCTCATCGCGTACGTCAAGGAATCCGGTCTGCGGGGCCGCGGTGGCGCCGGCTTCCCCACGGGAATGAAATGGCAGTTCATTCCCCAGGGAGATGGAAAACCGCACTATCTAGTTGTCAACGCCGACGAGTCGGAGCCGGGAACCTGTAAGGACATCCCGCTCCTCTTCGCGAACCCGCACAGCCTCATCGAGGGCATTGTCATCGCGTGTTACGCCATCAGGTCGTCGCATGCCTTCATCTATCTGCGTGGTGAAGTCGTCCCCGTTCTGAGGCGGTTGCACGAGGCCGTGCGCGAGGCCCGCGCGGCGGGCTACCTCGGCGAGAACATCCTGGGCAGCGGTCTCGACCTCGAACTCACCGTGCACGCCGGCGCGGGCGCGTACATCTGCGGTGAGGAGACCGCGCTGCTCGACTCGCTCGAAGGCCGCCGCGGTCAACCGCGGCTGCGTCCCCCTTTCCCCGCTGTCGCGGGCCTCTATGCGTGTCCGACTGTGGTGAATAACGTCGAGTCGATCGCGTCAGTTCCCGCCATTCTGCAAAAAGGCAAGGAATGGTTCAGGTCGATGGGCAGCGAGAAGTCCCCGGGCTTCACGCTCTACTCGCTCAGCGGCCATGTCGCCGCCCCCGGCCAGTACGAGGCCCCGCTCGGCATCACGCTCCGCCAACTTCTGGAGATGAGCGGCGGCATCCGGGCCGGACACCGCCTCAAGTTCTGGACGCCGGGCGGCTCCTCCACGCCGATGTTCACCGAGGAGCACCTCGACGTCCCCCTCGACTACGAGGGAGTGGGCGCCGCCGGTTCGATGCTCGGCACCAAGGCCCTCCAGTGCTTCGACGAGACGACCTGCGTGGTCCGAGCCGTCACCCGCTGGACCGAGTTCTACGCCCACGAGTCCTGCGGCAAGTGCACACCGTGCCGTGAAGGGACGTACTGGCTCGTGCAGTTGCTGCGCGACATCGAGGCCGGCAAGGGCGTCATGTCCGACCTCGACAAGCTGAACGACATCGCCGACAACATCAACGGCAAGTCCTTCTGCGCCCTCGGCGACGGCGCCGCCTCGCCGATCTTCTCCTCGCTCAAGTACTTCCGCGAGGAGTACGAGCAGCACATCACGGGCCGGGGCTGCCCCTTCGACCCTGCCAAGTCCACGGCGTGGGCCGACCGCACGGAGGTGAACGCATGACGGTACAGCAGTCCGATCGCGGCTCCGCCGCGGGCTCGCGCACCTCCGACGGGGGAGAGGCGGCGGTCCCGCCGGAGGATCTCGTCTCGCTGACCATCGACGGAGCCGCGATCAGCGTGCCCAAGGGCACTCTGGTCATCCGGGCCGCCGAACAGCTCGGCATCGAGATCCCCCGCTTCTGCGACCACCCCCTCCTCGACCCGGCCGGCGCCTGCCGCCAGTGCATCGTCGAGGTCGAGGGCCAGCGCAAGCCGATGGCGTCCTGCACGATCACCTGCACGGACGGCATGGTCGTCAAGACCCAGCTCAGCTCGCCCGTGGCCGAGAAGGCCCAGCACGGTGTGATGGAACTGCTCCTCATCAACCACCCGCTGGACTGCCCGGTCTGCGACAAGGGCGGCGAGTGCCCGCTGCAGAACCAGGCGATGTCGCACGGCAACGCCGAGTCGCGCTTCGAGGGCAAGAAGCGGACCTACGAGAAGCCGGTACCGATCTCCACCCAGGTGCTGCTCGACCGTGAGCGGTGCGTGCTGTGCGCCCGCTGCACCCGCTTCTCCCAGCAGATCGCGGGCGACCCGATGATCGAGCTGCTGGAGCGGGGCGCGCTGCAACAGGTCGGCACCGGCGAGGGCGACCCCTTCGAGTCGTACTTCTCCGGGAACACCATCCAGATCTGCCCGGTGGGCGCGCTCACCTCGGCGGCGTACCGCTTCCGCTCCCGCCCCTTCGACCTGGTCTCCTCGCCCTCCGTGTGCGAGCACTGCGCCGGCGGCTGCGCGACCCGCACCGACCACCGGCGCGGCAAGGTGATGCGCCGCCTGGCGGCCCAGGACCCGGAGGTCAACGAGGAGTGGCTGTGCGACAAGGGGCGCTTCGCGTTCCGGTACGCGCAGCAGCGGGACCGGCTGGACACCCCGCTGATCCGTAACCCGGAGGGTGAGCTGGTGTCGGCCTCCTGGCCGGAGGCACTCCAGATCGCGGCGCAGGGACTGCTCGCCTCGCGCGGCCGGACCGGCGTCCTGACCGGCGGCCGGCTCACGGTCGAGGACGCGTACGCCTACAGCAAGTTCGCGCGCGTGGCCCTCGACAGCAACGACATCGACTTCCGCGCCCGCGTGCACAGCGGCGAGGAGGCCGACTTCCTGGCGGCACGGGTCGCCGGCCGCGGCCGTGATCTCGACGGTACGGGTCTCACGTACACCTCCTTGGAGAAGGCGCCGGCCGTCCTGCTGGTCGGCTTCGAGGCCGAGGAGGAGGCACCCGGGGTCTTCCTGCGGCTGCGCAAGGCATGGCGGGGCCACGGGCAACGGGTGTTCGCGCTGGCCACGCACGCGACGCGCGGTCTGGAGAAGGCCGGCGGCACGCTGCTGCCGGCGGCTCCCGGTACCGAGACCGAGTGGCTGGACGCGCTCGCGAGCGGCACCGGTCTGGAGGGCGGCGGGGCCGAGGCGGCCGAGGCGCTGCGCACCGAGGGCGCGGTGATCGCCGTGGGCGAGCGCCTCGCCGCGGTCGCCGGGGGCCTCACCGCCGCCGTGGGAGCCGCGTCCGCCACCGGGGCCCGGCTGGTGTGGATTCCGCGCCGGGCCGGGGAGCGCGGCGCGATCGAGGCGGGCGCGCTGCCGTCGCTGCTGCCGGGCGGGCGTCCGGCCACCGACCCGCGCGCGCGTGAGGAGGTCGCCGCGGTGTGGGGTGTCGCCGAACTCCCGCACCGTTACGGCCGGGACACCGGTCAGATCGTCGAGGCCGCCGTCAGCGGTGAGTTGCAGGCGCTGCTCGTGGCGGGCGTGGAGGTCGCCGACCTGCCCGACCCGGCACGCGCGCGTGCGGCACTTCAGGAAGCCGGCTTCGTGGTCTCCCTGGAACTGCGGCCCGGTGAGGTGACCGAGCACGCGGACGTCGTCCTGCCGGTCGCCGCGGTCGCCGAGAAGGCCGGTACCTTCCTCAACTGGGAAGGCAGGGTCCGCCTCTTCGAGGCCGCGCTCAAGCCCGACCAGATGACCCGGAGTCCCGCGCCGACCGACGCGCGCGTGCTCCAGATGCTGGCCGACGCCATGGACGTACATCTGGGACTGCCCGATCTGCGCACCGTCCGGGCGGAGTTGGACCGGCTCGGGGCGTGGGGCGGGTCCGTGGCCGCCGATCCCCGGGAGACCGCGGGTGTGCTGCCGCGACCGGCCGCCGGAGAGGCCGTGCTCGCCGGGCACCGGCTGCTGCTCGACCAGGGCGCCCTCCAGGAGGGCGACGAGGCGCTCGCCGGCACCCGGCACGCCGCCCACGCGCGCGTGTCGGCCGCCACCGCCGCCGAGGCCGGCGTCAAGGACGGCGACGTCCTCGCCGTCACCGGTACCGCCGGGACCGTGCGACTTCCGCTGCGGATCAGCGAGATGCCCGACCGCGTGGTCTGGCTCCCGCTGAACTCCACCGGCGGGGGTGTCGCCTCCGACACCGGGGCGCGGCCCGGCGCACTCGTCCGCATCGGTCCGGCGACCCTCGCCGGCGAGGCCCCCAAGGAGGTGGAGGCATGAGCCCATACCCGTACCTCGCTGCGGAAGACCTCTCGATGTTCGGCCGCGACCCCTGGTGGCTCGTCGTCGTCAAGGCGGTGTTCTGCTTCGCCTTCCTGATGATCACCGTGCTGTTCTCGATCGTCTGGGAACGCAAGGTCGTCGCCTGGATGCAGCTGCGCATCGGGCCCAACCGGCACGGCCCCTGGGGCATGCTCCAGTCGCTGGCCGACGGCATCAAACTGATGCTCAAGGAAGACCTCGTCGTCAAGCGCGCGGACAAGGTGGTCTACATCCTCGCGCCGATCGTCGCGGCCGTGCCGGCCTTCATGGCGATCGCGGTGATCCCCTTCGGGCCGGCCGACAACGAGGTCTCCGTCTTCGGGCACCGCACCACGATGCAGCTCACCGACCTGCCGATCGCGATGCTCTACATCCTCGCGGTCGCCTCGGTCGGCATCTACGGCATCGTCCTCGCGGGCTGGAGCTCCGGATCGACCTACCCGCTGCTCGGCGGACTCCGCTCCTGCGCGCAGATGATCTCCTACGAGATCGCCATGGGCGCCGCGTTCGCCTCGGTGTTCCTCTACTCCGGGTCGATGTCCACCTCGGCCATCGTCGAGCAGCAGCACGACCGCTGGTACATCATCCTGCTGCCGGTCTCCTTCCTGATCTACGTCGTCACGATGGTCGGCGAGACCAACCGCGCCCCCTTCGACATGCCGGAGTCCGAGGGCGACCTGGTCGGCGGCTTCAACACGGAGTACTCCTCCATCAAGTTCGCGATGTTCATGCTCGCCGAATACGTGAACATGGTGACGGTCTCGGCGGTCTCCACCACCCTCTTCCTGGGCGGCTGGCGGGCACCGTGGCCGATCAGCGGCTTTTGGGAGGGCGCCAACCACGGCTGGTGGCCCCTCCTCTGGTTCGTCATCAAGGTCCAGCTGCTGCTGTTCTTCTTCATCTGGCTGCGCGGCACCCTCCCGCGCGTGCGCTACGACCAGTTGATGAAGCTGGGCTGGAAGGTCCTCATCCCGGTCTCCGTGGTCTGGCTGATGCTCGTCGCCACCGTGCGGACCCTGCGGAACGAGAACTACGACTTCGCCGACATCGCCCTCTACGTCGTCGGCGGCGTGCTCGTCCTGCTGCTGCTCTCCTTCCTCGTCGACATGTTCCGCGAGAAGGCGAAGGAGGACGCCTCGGCCGCCGGGGAACCCGCCGGCTTCGACCCGATGGCGGGCGGATTCCCCGTACCCCCGCTGCCCGGCCAGGAGCTGCCGCCGGTGCCCCGGCGCAGCCCGCGTCGCGAGCGGGAGTTGATTGTCAGTGGTGGGTCCGATACTGCCAGTGACGGATCTCTGGATGGAAAGGAGGCGTCCGATGGCTGAGGAGCCGAAGGAGACCGGGCAGAACGAGCCCGGCTTCCAGAACCCCGTGGCCGGCTTCGGTGTGACCTTCAAGGCCATGTTCAAGAAGCGGCTGACCGAGCAGTACCCGGAGGAGCGGAAGACCACCGCACCCCGGTTCCACGGACGGCACCAGCTCAACCGCCATCCGGACGGCCTGGAGAAGTGCGTCGGCTGCGAGCTGTGCGCCTGGGCCTGCCCCGCCGACGCCATCTACGTGGAGGGCGCCGACAACACCGACGAGGAGCGCTACTCGCCGGGTGAGCGGTACGGCCGCGTCTACCAGATCAACTACGCCCGCTGCATCCTGTGCGGTCTCTGCATCGAGGCGTGCCCCACGCGCGCGTTGACGATGACGAACGAGTTCGAGCTGGCGGACACCAGCCGCGCCAACCTCATCTACACCAAGGAACAGCTGCTGGCCGGCCTCGACGAGGGCATGGTCGACAGCCCGCACGCCATCTACCCGGGGATGGACGAGCAGGACTACTACCGGGGACTCGTGACGGAGGCCGCGCCCGGCACGGAGCGTCAGACGGCGCTCTCCAAGGGCGAGGCCCCGCAGGAGGCCGACTCCACCTCCGGGGAGAGCGAGCCGGCGTCGGAGAAGGTGATCCGTCGATGACCGCGCAGCTCGCCGCCTACTCCACCTCCACCGGAGAGGCCTTCCAGTTCTGGGTCCTCGGCACGGTCGCCGTGCTCGGCGCCCTGTCCACCGTCTTCTCGAAGCGGGCCGTGCACAGTGCGCTCTCGCTCGCCGGGACCATGGTCGTCCTCGCGGTGTTCTACCTCGCCAACGGCGCCTACTTCCTGGGCATCGTGCAGATCGTCGTCTACACCGGCGCGATCATGATGCTGTTCCTGTTCGTGGTGATGCTGGTCGGCGTCACGGCGGCGGACTCCCTGAAGGAGACCATCAAGGGCCAGCGCTGGCTCGCCCTTCTCTGCGGGACCGGCTTCGGCGTACTGCTCCTGGCAGGTATCGGCAACGCCTCCCTCCAGCAGTTCGACGGCCTGGCCACGGCCAACGCCAACGGCAACGTGCAGGGTCTGGCGTCCCTCATCTTCACCAAGTACGTCTTCGCCTTCGAGATCACCGGCGCCCTGCTGATCACGGCCGCCGTCGGCGCCATGGTGCTCACCCACCGCGAGCGCACCGAGCGGCCCAGAACCCAGCGCGAGCTGTCGGAGCAGCGTGTCCGCGAGGGCAGGCACGTACCGCCGCTGCCGGCACCCGGTGTCTACGCCCGGCACAACGCGGTGGACGTCGCGGGCCTGCTGCCGGACGGCACCCCGTCCGAGCTGACGGTCAGCAAGACGCTCCGCGATCGCGGCCAGGTGCGTGACGTGTCGGCGGAGGCGCTCAACGACCTGCGCGCGCTGGAGCGCCGCGCGGAGGAGCGACTGGAGCGGACCGGGACCGAGCCGACGGACCTCCGGCGGACCGAGGAGGCGTCGCAGTGAATCCCGTCAACTACCTCTATCTCGCCGCCCTGTTGTTCACGATCGGCGCCACCGGTGTGCTGATCCGGCGCAACGCGATCGTCGTCTTCATGTGCGTCGAGCTGATGCTCAACGCCTGCAACCTCGCGTTCGTCGTCTTCTCCCGGATGCACGGCAACCTCGACGGCCAGATCATCGCGTTCTTCACGATGGTCGTCGCCGCCGCGGAGGTCGTGGTCGGGCTCGCGATCATCGTGTCGCTGTTCCGTTCCCGCCACTCGGCCTCGGTCGACGACGCCAGCCTGATGAAGCTCTGAGGGGTCGCTGAATCGTGGAGAACCTGATTGCGCTGCTGGTAGCGGCGCCTCTGCTCGGAGCGGCCGTACTGCTGTGCGGCGGCCGGCGGCTCGACGCCGTCGGCCAGTGGGTCGGCACGGCCCTCGCGGCCACCTCCTTCGTGATCGGTGCCGTGCTCTTCACCGACCTGCTGGGAAGGAGCGCCGAGCACCGGACCCTGACGCAGCACCTGTGGACCTGGGTTCCGGTCGAGGGCTTCCAGGCGGACGTCACCTTCCGCCTCGACCAGCTGTCGATGACCTTCGTTCTGCTGATCACCGGTGTCGGCTCGCTGATCCACCTGTACTCGATCGGGTACATGGAGCACGACGAGCGCCGCCGCCGCTTCTTCGGCTATCTGAACCTGTTCCTCGCGGCGATGCTGCTGCTCGTCCTCGCCGACAACTACCTTCTGCTGTACGTCGGTTGGGAGGGCGTCGGGCTCGCCTCCTACCTGCTGATCGGCTTCTGGCAGCACAAGCCCAGCGCGGCGACCGCCGCCAAGAAGGCCTTCCTGGTCAACCGGGTCGGCGACATGGGCCTGTCGATCGCCATCATGCTGATGTTCACGACGTTCGGGACCTTCGCCTTCGGGCCGGTGCTCAGCCACGTAGGTGACACCTCCGAGGGCAGGCTCACCGGCATCGCCCTGATGCTGCTGCTCGCCGCCTGCGGCAAGTCCGCGCAGGTGCCGCTCCAGTCCTGGCTCGGGGACGCCATGGAGGGCCCGACCCCGGTCTCGGCCCTGATCCACGCGGCGACCATGGTGACCGCGGGCGTCTACCTGATCGTCCGCTCCGGAGCGATCTTCAACGCGGCGCCCGACGCCCAGCTGGTCGTCACCGTGGTCGGCGCCGTCACGCTGCTCTTCGGTGCGATCGTCGGTTGCGCGAAGGACGACATCAAGAAGGCACTGGCCGGCTCGACCATGTCGCAGATCGGCTACATGGTGCTCGCCGCGGGCCTCGGCCCCATCGGCTACGTCTTCGCGATCATGCACCTGGTGACGCACGGCTTCTTCAAGGCCGGCCTGTTCCTCGGCGCAGGCTCCGTCATGCACGGCATGAACGACGAGGTCGACATGCGCAAGTACGGCGGCCTCCGCTCGTACATGCCGATCACCTTCGTCACCTTCGGCCTCGGCTACCTCGCCATCATCGGCTTCCCCGGTCTGTCCGGCTTCTTCTCCAAGGACAAGATCATCGAGGCGGCCTTCGCCAAGGGCGGCACCGAGGGCTGGATCCTCGGCGGCACGGCCCTGCTCGGCGCGGCCATCACGGCGTACTACATGACGCGCGTGATGCTGATGACGTTCTTCGGCGAGAAGCGCTGGCAGCCCGACGAGAACGGCGTCGAGCCGCACCCGCACGAGGCCCCGAAGACCATGACCATCCCCATGATGGTGCTGGCCGTCGGCTCGGTGGGCGCGGGCGCCTTCTTCAGCGTCGGCGACCGCTTCCTGCACTGGCTGGAGCCCGTCACCGGCCATGCCGAGGGCAACTCCCCGGTCAGCGCCCTGACGGTGACCCTCTCCACGATGGTGGTGCTCGTCATCGGCGCCGCGATCGCCTACGGGCAGTACGGCCGGCGTCCGGTCCCGGCCGTCGCCCCGCGCGGATCGCTGCTCACCCGGGCCGCCCGGCGCGACCTCCTCCAGGACGACTTCAACCACGTCGTCCTGGTACGCGGCGGAGAGCACCTCACCCGCTCCCTGGTCTACGTCGACCACACCCTGGTCGACGGTGTCGTCAACGGCACGGCGGCCTCGATGGGCGGCCTCTCCGGAAGGCTGCGCAAGCTGCAGAACGGCTATGCGCGCAGTTACGCGGTCTCGATGTTCGGCGGTGCGGCACTCCTCGTCGCCGCGACCCTGCTGATGAGGGCGGTCTGATACCGATGTCCTTTCCTCTGCTGACAGCGACGGCGGCGCTCCCGGCCCTCGGGGCGGTCGCCACGGCCGCCGTCCCGGCCGCGCGCCGCACCGCCGCGAAATGGCTGGCGCTCGGCGTCTCCCTGGCGACGCTCGCGCTGGGCATCACGATCCTGGTGCGGTTCGACCCCGGGGGCGACCGCTACCAGCTCACCGAATCCCACGCCTGGATCGCCGACTTCGGGGTCCGCTACGAACTCGGCGTGGACGGCATCGCGGTGGCGCTCATCGCGCTCACCGCCCTGCTGATCCCGTTCGTGATCCTGGCCGGCTGGCACGACGCCGACCCCCTGGAGACCGGGAACAAGCGGTGGCGGCCCACCCAGGGCTTCTTCGCGCTGATCCTGGCCGTCGAGGCGATGGTGATCATCTCCTTCGAGGCGACCGACGTCTTCCTCTTCTACATCTTCTTCGAAGCCATGCTGATCCCGATGTACTTCCTCATCGGCGGCTTCGGGGACCGGGCACACCAGCACGGCGACGAGGCGGCGGCCACCCAACGGTCGTACGCGGCCGTCAAGTTCCTCCTCTACAACCTGGTCGGCGGTCTCATCATGCTGGCGGCCGTGATCGGCCTCTACGTGGTCGCCGGGAACTTCTCGCTCCAGGAGATCGTGCAGGCGCGGGCCAGTGGTTCGCTGCACATGGCGACGAACACCGAACGCTGGCTGTTCCTGGGCTTTTTCTTCGCCTTCGCGGTGAAGGCGCCGCTGTGGCCCCTGCACACCTGGCTGCCCAACGCGATGGGCGAGGCCACCGCGCCGGTCGCCGTGCTCATCACGGCGGTCGTCGACAAGGTGGGCACCTTCGCGATGCTCCGCTTCTGTCTGCAACTGTTCCCCGAGGCGAGCAAGTGGGCCACGCCCGTGATCCTCGTCCTCGCCGTGATCAGCATCGTCTACGGGGCGCTGCTCGCGGTCGGGCAGCGGGACATCAAGCGGCTGGTGGCGTACGCGTCGATCTCGCACTTCGGGTTCATCGTCCTGGGCATCTTCGCGATGACCAGCCAGGGCCAGTCCGGGGCGACGCTCTACATGGTCAACCACGGTATTTCGACAGCCGCGTTGATGCTGGTCGCCGGCTTCCTGATCTCGCGCCGCGGCTCGCGTCTGATCGCCGACTACGGCGGGGTGCAGAAGGTGGCCCCGGTGCTCGCCGGCACCTTCCTGATCGGCAGTCTGGCCACGCTCTCGCTGCCGGGACTCGCGCCCTTCGTGAGTGAGTTCCTCGTCCTGGTCGGCACGTTCACGCGTTACCCGGTGATCGGGATCATCGCCACCTTCGGCATCGTCCTCGCCGCGCTCTACACCCTCGTCCTCTACCAGCGGACGATGACGGGCCCGGTGAAACCCGCGGTCGCCGCGATGCCGGACCTGCGCGCGCGTGAACTCGTGGTCGTCGCCCCGCTGATCGTGCTGCTGGTCTTCCTGGGCGTCTACCCGAAGCCCCTCACGGACATCGTGAACCCGTCGGTCAAGCAGACCCTGTCCGACGTACACAAGAAGGATCCCAAGCCCTCGGTGGAGGCGGCCAAGTGAGCGCAACAGCCGTCCACAGCCTGTGGACAACGGCGGCGACAGCGGCCGACCCGCTCTCGAAGATCGACGCGCCGAAGATCGAGTACGGGCAGTTGTCGCCCACCTTGATCATTCTGGCCGCGGCGCTCGTCGGGGTGCTGGTCGAGGCGTTCGTCCCGCGCAAGTCCCGTTACTACGCCCAGGTGTTCGTCTCCGCCGTCGCGCTCTGCGCCGCCTTCGCGGCGGTCGTCGCGCTCGCCGCGGACGGATACGGCACCACCAAGGCCCACATCGCGGCCATGGGCGCCATCGCGGTCGACGGACCGTCCCTGTTCCTCCAGGGCACGATCCTGCTGAGCGGCCTCGTCGGCCTCTTCACCTTCGCCGAACGCCGCCTCGACCCGGAGGCGCACGGCAACCGCGTCGACTCCTTCGCCGCGCAGGCCGCCTCCGTACCGGGCAGCGACAGCGAGAAGGCCGCCGTCAAGGCCGGGTTCACCACCACCGAGGTCTTCCCGCTGTTGCTCTTCGCGGTCGCCGGCATGCTGGTCTTCCCCTCGGCCAACGACCTGCTGACGCTGTTCGTCGCCCTGGAGGTCTTCTCCCTCCCGCTCTACCTGCTGTGCGCCCTGGCCCGCCGCAAGCGGCTCATGTCACAGGAGGCCGCGGTCAAGTACTTCCTCCTCGGCGCCTTCGCCTCCGCGTTCACCCTGTTCGGCATCGCCCTGCTCTACGGCTACGCGGGCTCGGTGTCGTACGCCACGATCTCGCAGGTCGTCGACGGCTCGCTCACCTCCGTCGACCCGGCGCTCGCCGGCACCATGGGCAACGACGCGCTGCTGCTCATCGGGGCCGCGATGATCGTCATGGGGCTGCTGTTCAAGGTGGGCGCGGTGCCGTTCCACATGTGGACGCCCGACGTGTACCAGGGCGCGCCGACCCCGGTGACCGGCTTCATGGCGTCGGCGACCAAGGTGGCCGCCTTCGGAGCGCTGCTCCGGCTGCTTTACGTCGTGCTGCCGGGCCTGCGCTGGGACTGGCGGCCGGTCATGTGGGCCGTCGCGATCATCACCATGCTGGGCGGCGCGATCGTCGCGATCACCCAGACCGACATCAAGCGGCTGCTGGCGTACTCGTCGATCGCGCACGCGGGATTCATCCTCGCGGGTGTCATCGCGACGACCCGGGACGGCGTCTCGTCGGTCCTCTTCTATCTGGGCGCGTACTCGTTCGTGACGATCGGCGCCTTCGCGGTGGTCACCCTCGTACGGGACGCCGGGGGCGAGGCCACCCACCTCTCCAAGTGGGCCGGGCTCGGGCGGCGGTCCCCGCTGGTCGCGGCGGTCTTCGCGGTGTTCCTGCTGGCCTTCGCCGGCATCCCGCTGACCTCCGGTTTCGCCGGGAAGTTCGCCGTGTTCAAGGCGGCGGCTGAGGGCGGGGCGGCCCCGCTGGTCGTGGTCGGTGTGATCTCCTCGGCGATCGCCGCGTTCTTCTACATCCGCGTGATCGTGCTGATGTTCTTCAGCGAGCCGCAACCGGACGGTCCCACCGTCGCGGTCCCGTCACCGCTGACGATGGCGACGATCGGCGTGGGGGTGGCGGTGACGCTGGTCCTCGGCGTGGCCCCGCAGTACTTCCTCGACCTGGCGAGCCAGGCGGGCGTCTTCGTCCGCTGAGCGGCTGCCTCGGGCCCCGGTTCCTGACCCAGGAGCCGGGGCCCACTCATGCCGGCAGGGCCCGACGGCATGCACTCCGGGCCCCAACGTCATACGAAATGATCCCCCGCCTGTGGATAACTCGGGCGCTGTCGGCGCGGACCCCTATCGTGGACGCAGTGGTCGAAGGACGACGCACGGGGGACGAGCGAGGTACGGAATGGGCGGGACGGTTGTGACGACCGCAGCACAGACGTCGGCGGTACACGGCGAGAGCGAGGCGCTGGCCACACTCCACCGTGTCTTCGGCTACGACAGCTTCCGCGGCGCACAGGAAGAGGTCATCGAGCATGTGGTGGCCGGCGGCGACGCCGTCGTCCTTATGCCCACCGGCGGCGGCAAGTCGCTCTGCTACCAGATCCCCGCCCTGGTGAGACCCGGTACGGGCGTCGTCGTCTCACCGCTGATCGCGCTGATGCAGGACCAGGTGGACGCGCTGCGCGCCCTCGGCGTGCGCGCCGGCTTCATGAACTCCACGCAGGACTTCGACGAGCGGCGCGTGGTCGAGGCGGAGTTCCTCGCAGGCGAGCTGGACCTCATCTACCTCGCGCCGGAGCGGCTGCGCCTCGACTCCACCCTGGACCTCCTCTCGCGCGGCAAGATCTCGGTCTTCGCGATCGACGAGGCGCACTGTGTCTCCTCGTGGGGCCACGACTTCCGCCCCGACTACCTGTCCCTCTCCCTCCTGGGCGAGCGCTGGCCGGACGTCCCGCGGATCGCGCTCACGGCGACGGCCACGCACGCGACGCACCAGGAGATCACCCAGCGGCTGCACATGCCGGACGCCCGGCACTTCGTGGCGAGCTTCGACCGGCCCAACATCCAGTACCGGATCGTGCCCAAGGCCGACCCCAAGAAGCAGCTCCTGAACTTCCTGCGCGAGGAGCACGCCGGTGACGCGGGCATCGTCTACTGCCTGTCGCGCAGATCGGTGGACACGACGGCCGAGTTCCTCTCGCGCAACGGCATCGCGGCGGTGCCGTACCACGCCGGCCTGGACGCGGGCACCCGCGCGGCCCACCAGTCCCGGTTCCTGCGCGAGGACGGCCTGATCGTCGTCGCGACCATCGCCTTCGGAATGGGCATCGACAAGCCGGACGTACGGTTCGTCGCCCACCTCGACCTGCCCAAGTCGGTGGAGGGCTACTACCAGGAGACGGGCCGCGCCGGCCGCGACGGACTCCCCTCCACGGCCTGGATGGCGTACGGCCTCAACGACGTTATCCAGCAACGGAAGATGATCCAGTCCTCGGAGGGCGACGAGGCGTTCCGCCGCCGTGCCGCTGCCCACCTGGACTCGATGCTCGCCCTGTGCGAGACCGCGCAGTGCCGGCGGGCCCAGCTCCTCGCCTACTTCGGCCAGGACCCCGACGCCAAGGGCTGCGGCAACTGCGACACCTGCCTCACCCCGCCCGAGACCTGGGACGGCACGGTCGCGGCCCAGAAGGCGCTGTCGACGATCGTGCGGCTGCAGCGGGAGCGCGGCCAGAAGTTCGGCGCCGTGCAGATCGTCGACATCCTGCTGGGGCGCCGGACGGCCAAGGTGATCCAGTTCGACCACGACCAGCTCTCGGTGTTCGGCATCGGCGAGGACCTCACCGAGGGCGAATGGCGGGGCGTGGTAAGGCAGTTGCTGGCCCAGGGGCTGCTGGCGGTCGAGGGGGAGTACGGCACGCTGGTGCTCACCGAGGAGAGCGGGGAGGTGCTGCGGCGCGAGCGGGAGGTGGCGCTGCGCAAGGAGCCGAAGAAGCCGACGGCCGCACGGTCGACCACCTCGTCCTCCGGGCGGAGCAGGACGAAGACCGTCGCGGCCGACCTGCCCGAGTCGCTCCAGCCCGCCTTCGAGGCCCTGCGCGCCTGGCGGGCGGAACAGGCCCGCGAGCAGGGCGTCCCGGCGTACGTCATCTTCCACGACGCCACGCTCCGGGAGATCGCCCTGGCGTGGCCGACGTCGGTGGCCCGGCTCGGCGAGATCGGCGGGGTCGGCGAGAAGAAACTGGTGACCTACGGGGAGGGCGTCCTCGGCGTGCTGGACTCGCTGGGCGGCCCGCCCGCAGAAGCCGCGGACGGGACATCGGGCGCGGCGCCGGCCCCTGCCACGACAGCCACCCCGGCTCCCGCTCGGCAGCGCACCGCGACCCCCTCCGCGACCCCCTCCGCGACCCCCTCCAGAACCCCCGCTCCGGCACAGGGGTCGGCGGCGCGCGGAGCCACCGCCTCCGATCCCGGTGCGGAGTACTGGCCCGAGATGGACGAGGAGCCGGAGCCGGAGGACTGGATGTAGGGCGGGCTACGCCAGAGCCGTCAGCCCCGGTGCGAAGGCGATCAGCAGCGGCAGCAGCGGGACCAGGGCCGCCACCCCGGTGGTCAGGGCCCGGTGGCCGCGGTCGAGGCGGGGCGGGGGTGCCAGCAGGCGGTCCACGCGTTCGCCGAGGAGCCGGTGGCTGGAGGCGCAGGACAGCACACCGCGGTGCTGGTTGAGCTCGATCAGGGCCAGCGCGGTCGTGAGGTGGCCGCAGCGGCGGGAGGCGGTGTCGTCGGCGGCCAGTTCGACCAGGCGGTGGGTCTGGTCGCAGAAGTGGGCGAAGAGCGGGACGCGCGGGAAGCCGGTCGCCAGCGCGGTCGACAGATGCAGCAGCCAGTCGTGGTGGGCGCGGGCGTGACCGCGCTCGTGGGCGAGGACCGCGTCGAGCTGGTGGCCGGTGAGCCGGTGCAGGGCGCCGGTGGTGACGACCAGTTGGGGCGGGTGGCCCGGCAGCCACCAGGCGTCCGGGTACTCGTCCTCCAGGACGAGCAGCGGACCCCGGGCCGCCGGAAGGCCGGCGGGCAGGTCGGGGGCGCGCTCGCGCAGATGCGCCCGGGCCTGGCCGCGACGGCGGCGGGCCTCGGCGACCTCACGGGCCAGCATCGCCGTCGTCCAGGCGGCACCGCAGGCCAGGAGCAGGGTGAAGGCGACCGCCCAGGAGGGGGCGGCGGACAGGTCGTACGCGGCGGTGACGGCGGGCGGAGCGGGGGCGAAGACATGATCACGGACGGTGTGGAAGACGGCGGCGGCGCCCAGGACGAGTGCCGTCAGACAGCACAGCAGGAGGGTGGCGACCAGGCACTGCCACACCCACAGGGCGACGACGGGTTCCCGTTCGGGCCACGCGGCCCGGGTCAGCGCGCGCGGCGTCGGCACGGCGGCAGAGAAGGCGACGACGCTCAGCAGGAGCAGGCAGACGGTCATGCCACGGGCTCCGGATCCTGGTCAACGGGGGGTGCGGGGCTGGCGGTTGGGGCGGTACGCGCGGTACGGGACGGCGGACACGTGACGCGCACACCGTCCGCCGCCAGTATGACGGCGCGGGCGGCGGACGTCAGGGGTACGGAGCCCACCGGTCCGGCGAGTGCCGGCGGTTGCGCGAGTGCTGGCGGTTCCACTGAGCACCGCCGGTCCGGCCGCACCGCTCCGCCCGCCCGCCCCGGCCCCGGCTATGACCTCGGCCCTGTCTTCCGGGCCGGCCCGGGGCGCGACCCTGGCCCTGCCTCGAACCCGACACCGACACCGACCCCGGCCCCCGCTTTCGCCCCCCGCTTTCGCCTTCGCCCCCAGCACCCGCCCTCACCCCGCCCCCCTGCTCAGCAGGCGGTCGGGTCAGTTTTCCGGGGTGGTGTGTCCCGCCGTGATCCGGCCGGTCACCTCGCCCAGTCCGACGCGGGTCCCGTCCGCCCCCGGTGCCCACGCCGACAGGGTCACCACATCGCCGTCCTCCAGGAACGCCCGCTTGCCGTCCGGGAGTTGGAGGGGGTCCTGGCCGTTCCAGGTGAGTTCGAGGAGGGAGCCACGTTCGTGTGCGGCGGGGCCGCTCACCGTGCCCGAGCCGTAGAGGTCGCCGGTGCGCAGGGAGGCGCCGTTGACCGTCATGTGGGCCAGTTGCTGGGCGGCCGTCCAGTACATCGTGGAGAAAGGGGGCTCGGAGACCACATGGCCGTTGACCGCGACGCTGACACGCAGGTCGTAGCCGCCGGGCTCCTCGGCCGAGTCGTCCAGATAGGGCAGGAGTTCGTGGGTGCGCTCCGGTGGCGCCACCCGCGCCTGCTCCAGCGCGTCCAGCGGGGTGATCCACGCCGACACCGACGTGGCGAAGGACTTGCCGAGGAACGGACCGAGCGGGACGTACTCCCAGGCCTGGATGTCGCGTGCCGACCAGTCGTTGAGCAGGCAGAGCCCGAAGACGTGCTCGCGGAAGTCGGCCAGACCCACGGGCCGGCCCCGCTCCGAGGGCGCCCCGACCACGAAGCCGACCTCCGCCTCGATGTCCAGCCGGACCGACGGGCCGAAGACCGGCGTGGGGTCGGCCGGACCCTTGCGCTGACCGGACGGCCGTACGACGTCGGTGCCCGAGACCACGACCGTGCCGGCCCGGCCGTGGTAACCGATCGGCAGGTGCTTCCAGTTGGGGGTCAGCGAGTCCGGCGCGTCCGGGCGGAAGATCCGGCCGACGTTGCGGGCGTGGTTCTCGGAGGCGTAGAAGTCGACGTAGTCCGCGACCTCGAAGGGCAGGTGCAGGGTCACCGAGGAGAGCGGGTGGAAGAAGGGCGCGATGGTCTCCCGGTGGGACGGGACCGTCACCCACGCCGTCAGCGCGCGCCGGACGTCGGACCACGCGGTGCGGCCCGCGGCGAGCAGCGGGTTCAGCGAGGGGCGCGCCAGGAGGGTCACGTACGGCGAGCCCAGCGCGGCGGCGGCGGCGCCCACGTCGAGCACCTGGTCGCCGAGGCGGACGCCCACGGTCCGTTCGGCCGCAGGGGCGTCGGCGGGGGAGAAGACACCGTAGGGCAGGTTGTGCGGACCGAAGGGGTCGCCCTCGGAGACGTCGAAGGGGGGCATGGGTACTGCCTCGCTTTCGGGTACGTGGCTCTCGGGCGTTCCGGGTGCGGAAGGCCGCGCCACACGTTACGGCCGAGTTGCCCGGACCGGGAGTGTCTAAAGAGTTCGCAATGTCCGAATAGGCCTTGTCGGAGCGGGCAATTCCGGCTTAGCGTCCTTTGGGGGACACGGACGGGGTGGGTCCGGTCCGTAGGGGGGACACGTGGGGGGACCCGTGGCCGAGGGTGTGGCTGCCATGCCGTTCGAGGCCGATCGCGAAGTGCCGGGCCTGATAGTGAAGTTCGGCGACTACCCGCTGCACCACGGTGGCGTGGGCGCGATCCGCAGTCTGGGCCGGCTGGGCGTGCCCATGTACGCGATCACCGAGGACCGTTACACGCCGGCCGCCGCCTCCCGCTATCTGCGCCGTGCGTTCGTGTGGCCGACGAGGGGCACGGAGGCGCCGGAGCGGCTCGTGGAGGGGCTGCTGCGCGTCGGTCGCCGTATCGGACGTCCCACCGTGCTCGTCCCCACCGACGAAGAGGCGGCCGTGCTGATCGCGGAGCACCAGGGCGCCCTCGCGGGAAGCTTCCTCTTCCCGCCGGTGGAGGCCGGGTTACCGCGCCGGCTGGCGAGCAAGCAGGGGCTGCACGAACTCTGCGTGGAGCACGGCATCCCCACTCCCTCCGCCGCCTTTCCGCACTCCTCCGACGACATCGCCGAGTTCGCCGAGAAGGCCCGCTTCCCGCTGGTCGCGAAGAACAGGGAGGCGTTCGTCCGCCGCTCCCGGCCCGCCGTCAACGGCACGACCCGGATCGACACCCGCGAGAGGCTGCTGACGCTCGCCCGTGACTGGGGCGAGCACCCCGGGGTGATCCTCCAGGAGTACCTGCCGCGGGAGGAGGCCGAGGACTGGATCGTGCACGCCTACTTCGACCGGGACTCCGCCCCGCTCGCCCTGTTCACCGGTGTGAAGGTGCGGTCCTGGCCCCCGCACGCGGGCATGACGGCGAACGCGTACGTCGTCGACAACCCGGAACTCGCGGATCTCGCCGCACGTTTCATCAAACAGCTCGGCTTCACCGGGATCATCGACCTCGACCTGCGCTTCGACCGCCGCGACGGCCGCTACAAGCTCCTCGACTTCAACCCCCGCATGGGCGCCCAGTTCCGCCTCTTCGAGAACGAGTCCGGGGTGGACGTCGTCCGCGCCATGCACCTCGACCTGACCGGCCGCTCCGTCCCGGAGGGGGAACAGCGCGCCGGCCACCGCTACGTCGTGGAGAACATCGACCTGCCCGCCCTCCTCGCCTACCGCCGCAGCGGCTATACGACGCCGCACGCACCGGCGCGCGCGAGCGGGACGGAGCTCGCCTGGCTCGCCGGTGACGACCTGCGGCCCTTCTTCACGATGCTCGCCCGCCTCGTGCGGCCAGGCGCGAAACACCTGTACCAGCTGTGGCGCGCCAACCGCCACGGCGGCAGCACCACCACGAAGTGATGAGCAGTACGTCCTGGGGAGGGACTTCGTGATTCAACCGGTAGCAGTCATCGGGGCCGGGCCGTTCGGTCTGTCCACCGCCGCCCATCTGCGGGCGCGGGGCCTCCCGGTGCGCGTCTTCGGCGAGCCCATGATCAGCTGGCGTGACCACATGCCGGCCGGAATGCTCCTGAAATCGACGCCGGCCGCCTCCAGCTTCGACGCCCCGCAGCCCGGCCACACCCTCGCCGACTACTGCACCGCGGCCGGCATACCGCGCCTGGTCACGGACGAGGACATCATCCCGGTCGAGACCTTTATCGGCTACGGCGAGTGGTTCCAGCAGAAGCTGGTGCCCCGGCTGGAGCGGGTGCGGGTGGTGTCCGTGGACCGGCGTCCCGGCGGCGGCTTCGAACTCAAGCTGGACTCGGGCGAGTTGTTCACGGCCCGCGCGGTCGTGGTGGCCACCGGACTGTCCGGCCTCGCCCATCTCCCGCCCGAGCTGGCCGGCGCGGCGGCGGACGGGCCCACGCCCACGGGTCCCGTCTCGCACAGTTCGCAGCACCACGACCTGAGCCGGTTCAAGGGCCGGGAGCTGATCGTCGTCGGCGCCGGGCAGTCCGCGCTGGAGACGGCGGTCCTCGCGGCGGAGGCGGGCGCGGACGTCCGGGTGGTCTCGCGCGGCCGGGGCCGGGTCGCGTTCGGCGCGCCGCCCTGGCAGCAGCCGAAGCTGCGCCCCGAGTCGCCCTTCGGGCGGGCGTGGTCGCTCTGGGCCCTGAGTTACTACCCCCAGCCGTACCGCCGTCTGCCCGAGGGCGCCCGGCACTACCTGGTGCGCCGGGTGCTCGGACCGCTCGGCGCGTGGTGGCTGCGCGACCGCTTCGAGGGGAAGGTGCGGGTCAGCGAGGTCGACCGGATAGTCCGGGCGGACGCCGGCGCGGGCCGGCCGGCGATCACCGTCCTCGCCTCGGGTGGCGAAACCCGGGAACTCGCCGCCGACCACGTGATCGCCGCGACGGGATACCGGGTGGACATCGCGGCGATGGACTTCCTCGCCCCCGAGCTGCGCACCCGGCTGGCGGTGAGCCGGGGCACGCCGAAACTGGGCGCCGGATACGTCTCCTCCGTGCCCGGTCTCTACTTCACCGGGCTTCCGGCGGCGTCGTCGTACGGACCGGTGATGCGGTTCGTCTGCGGCACGGAGTTCGCGTCACCGCGGCTGGCCCGTCATCTGGCCGCGGCACACGGGTAGTTCACGGGCACACCAGCAGGAGGACGGCCCGCGCCCGCGTCGCGGACGGCCGGTGTTCGCGGCACGGACGGCCGGTGCTCGTGCCGCGCATGGCCCGTGCCCGTGTCGCGTACGGCCCGTCCTTTGTCGCGGAAAGCCGCGCCCGTGTTGCGGACGGCCGGTACCCGCGTCGCGGCCCGCCCGTGCCGCCACGGCCCGCTCGCGCCGAAGTCGACGCCGCGGTCGTCGGTTTCGGCGTGGGCGGCCGGCCGGCGCTCCTGAGCCCTACGCCCGGTACCGGCCCAGCGTCTTCAGTCCGGGGAGGGCGCGGTCGGTGAAGTCGAACAGGGCGAGGTTCTCCCAGGCGTTGCCGGAGGTCGGGTCCGCCGGGTCCCAGCCGTCGCCCGCACGGTAGGTCCACACGCCCTCCCAGTAGCAGTGGCCCAGACCCTGCCCGCCGGGAACACCGGCCGCGAGGTCGGCCACCGCGCGGATCCAGGCGGCCTGGCCCTCGGGGGTCGCGGGGTAGCCCGCGGTGAGCTGGGAGGGGTCGTAGAGGATGTCGTTCGTGGCGTCCTCGCTCTTGAGGGTGAACGGGTAGGCGGTCTCGGCGATCACACACGGCTTGCCGTAACGGGCCGTGATGTCGGCCATGTTGGCGGCGGCGTCGGCCAACGGGCCGTGCCAGAACGGGTAGTAGGAGAGCCCGATGATGTCGAAGTCGACGCCGTAGGACACCGCGTTGTCGAACCACCAGCGGTACAGGCCGTTGTCGCCGCCGTTGGCCAGGTGGAGGATCGTGCGGACGCGCGGTGTGGTGTCGCGGGCGGCGGTGAGGCCGGCCTTGAGGAAGCCGGCGAGGTCGGCCCAGTGGTTGTAGTCGCCCTCCGGCCAGAGCATGCCGCCGTTGATCTCGTTGCCGATCTGCACCAGGCCGGCCGGGGTGCCCTGGCGGCGCAGCGCACCCAGGACGTCGGCGGTGTGGTCGTAGACGGCCCTGGTCAGACCGGGCACGTCCAGGTCCGTCCAGGCGGCGGGCTTCGCCTGGTGGGACGGGTCGGTCCAGGTGTCGGAGTAGTGGAAGTCGACCCAGATGCCGATGCCGGCCCTCCGCAGCCGCCTGGCCAGCGGGAGGATGTGCTCCTTGTTGTTGTAACCGTCCGCCGGGTTCACCCACACCTTGAGGCGGGCGTGGGTGACGCCCGCGTCGGCGAGGATGCGGACCGGGTCGTCGCGGCGGCCGTCGGCCCGGCGGTACACCGCGCCGCTCGCCTCGTCCTTGGGCAGCGAGGAGATGTCCATCCCGCGGATCTCCAGCCGCCGCCGGTCCGGCGCGCCGCCGGCCGTGCCTGCCGTGCCGGTACTCGCCACGGCGGGTGCGGCGGCCAGGGCCGGTACCGCCAGTGCGGCGGCCGAGGCGGCGGTGAGAACACTGCGTCTGCGCATTACGTGGTTCCCTTTCAACTGCGACGACTTCAACTGCAAGGATTTCGACCGCGACGGTGTCGACCGCGGCCTCAACTCGGTGGTGGACCGGTTCGGCGCGGTGTGTGGAACACCTCGACCGCACCCGCGCCCACCGTCGCCCAACTCCCGTCCGGCAGCGGCACCTTCACCTCGCTCCCGGTGTGGTTCACGGCGAACCGGAACGTGCCCGACTCGCCCTCCCGTACGACGAGTTCGACATCGCGGGGCAGTCCGGACGGCGCGATGCCGGCATCCGCAAGGGCGAGGTCGACCACGGCGGCCAGATCGGCGCCGGTGAGACGCGTGGCCAGATACCAGGCCGCGCCGGACCCGAGCGCGTGCCGGGTGAGCGCCGCTCCTCCGGCCGTACGGCCGTCCGCGAACGTGGCGACCGTCTCGCAGCCGGCCGGGACGACGGTCTCCGACCAGAGATCCGCCTCGTACAGGGTGCCGTCCGCGCCCCGTACCCGTACCGTCTCGCCCGGCAGCAGCGGGTCGAACTCCTCGATGGTCAGGCCGAGTACGTCCCGCAGCGCGCCCGGGTGGGCTCCCGGGTGCAGGGTGTCGTTCTCGTCGACGATCCCGGAGAAGAAGGAGACGAGCAGGATGCCGCCGGCCGTCACATACCGTTCCAGGTCGGCCGCGATCGACAGCGGGGCGGCGTACAACTGCGGTACCACCAGCAGCGGATACCGTGCCGGGTCCAGGCCGGCCAGTCCCGTGGGCGGCAGGAAGTCCACCGTGAGATGCCGGTCGTAGAGCGTCTCGTAGAAGGCGTCCAGCCGCTCGCGCGCGTCGAGGTCCTTGCTCGGGCGCCACTCCAGGCTCTGCGCCCCCCAGGACTCCCACGACCAGACCACGGCCACGTCGCCGCGGGTGCGGGTGGAGCGCAGGTCGGCCAGGCCGGCGAGGCGGCGGCCGAGGTCGGTGACCTCGCGCCAGATCCGGTTGTCGGTGCCGGAGTGCGGCAGCATCGAGGAGTGGAACTTCTCGGCGCCGGACCGGGACTGCCGCCACTGGAAGAACATCGCGCCCTCGGAACCCCGGGCCACGTGGCCGAGCGAGTTGCGGGCCATCTCGCCGGGCCGCTTCGCGGGGTTGTACGGCTGCCAGTTGACCCCGGACGTGGCGTGTTCCAGGAGCAGCCAGGGGGCGCCGCCCGCCACCGAGCGGGTGAGGTCGGCGGCGAGGGCCAGGTTGACGTGGGTGCGGCGGCCGTCGGTCATCAGGTAGTGGTCGTTGGTGACGAGGTCGACCTCCTTGGCCCACGCCCAGTAGTCGACGGTGTGGCCCTGGCTGGGGGCGACCATGAAGTTGGTGGTGACGGGCACGCCGGGGGAGAGGCGGTGCAGGATGTCCCGCTCGGCGACGAAGGCGGCGCGGGCCTGGGCGTCGGCGAAGCGCCGGTAGTCCAGCTGCTGGGCGGGGTTGCCCACGGACGGGGTGGTCCGGGGCGGGGTGATCTCCTCCCAGTCCCCGTACTGCTGGCCCCAGAAGGCCGTGCCCCAGGCGTCGTTGAGGGCGTCGACGGTGCCGTGGCGGTCGCTCAGCCAGACCCGGAAGGCCGCCGCGCAGATGTCGCAGTAGCAGGCGAGGACGGGGGCGCCGTACTCGTTGTGGACGTGCCAGAGCACGACGGCGGGATGGTCGCCGTAGCGCTCGGCCAGCGCGGTGGTGATCGTGGTCGCGGCGGTGCGGTAGTCCGGGTTGGAGTGGCAGATCGCGCCGCGTGAGCCGAAGGCGAGGCGTACGCCCTCGCGCGTCACCGGCAGCGCCTCGGGGTGCGCCCGGTAGAACCAGGCGGGCGGTACGACGGTCGGGGTGCCCAGGTTCACGGCGATGCCGGCCGTGTGCAGCAGGCCGATGACGGTGTCGAGCCAGTCCCAGTCGTACTCGCCGGGGCGGGGTTCCAGCCGTGCCCAGGTGAAGACGTTGAGGGAGACGGCGGTGACACCGGCCTCGCGCATCAGCCGGATGTCGTCCTCCCACACCTCGCGGGGCCACTGCTCGGGGTGGTAGTCACCCCCGAAGGCGAGCGGCAGAGGGGCCTGTCGGGCGGCGGACGGCATGAGTTTGCTCCCCGGGGTTCGACGGGTGGAAGGGGCACTTTTCTGTGATCGTGCACAGGGGTAGATGCGGCTGACATCTGCGAGCAACAAGTAGGTAACCCCACGTCTCATCCATTGACAAGGGGGCGAAACAATTCTCTACTGTGCACGATCACAGAGCCGCGCGGCCCTCGCGCAGAGCCCCTCGGTCTCGTGCCGGCCGCCCCACTCCCCCGGGGATCGGCGGGCACGCGGGACATCCGAGGCCGGCTTCCTTCTCAGTCAGGGGAGATGAAGATGTCGATCCACCGCCGCCAGATCAGCAGGCGCAGCATTCTTGCCGGGGCAGCAGCAGCCGGTCTGACGGGCACCCTCGCCGCCTGCGGCGGTTCCGACGACTCCGGCAAGAGCAGCGGTCCGGTCAAGCTGACGTACTGGTCCTGGGCACCCAACATGGACAAGGTCGTCGCGATCTGGAACAAGAAGAACCCGGACGTCACGGTCACCGTGTCCAAGCAGGCGAGCGGCGGCGAGATCCTCTCCAAGCTGATCACCGCGAAGAAGGCCGGCAACGCCCCCGACCTCATCCAGGTCGAGTACCAGTCCCTGCCGACGCTGGTCTCCAACGACGTGCTCGCCGACATCTCCAAGTACGCCAAGTCCGCCAAGTCGGAGTTCGCGGAGGGCCTTTGGGGCATGGTCACGCTCGGCACCGACGCGGTGTACGCGATCCCGCAGGACTCCGGGCCGCTGATGTTCTACTACCGCGAGGACCTCTTCAAGCAGCACGGCCTGACCGTCCCGACCACCTGGGACGAGTTCGCCAAGACCGCCCGTGCCGCCAGGAAGGCGCTGCCGCACGCCTACCTGACCACGTTCTCCTCCAACGACCCGGGTCTCTTCGCGGGTCTGTCGCAGCAGGCCGGCGGCAAGTGGTGGACCGTCGACGGCGGCGGCAAGTGGACCGTCGGCATCGACGACGCGGCCACCAAGAAGACCGCCGACTTCTGGGGCGGCCTGGTCCAGGAGGGCGTCATCGACAACCAGCCGATGTACACCCCCGCGTGGAACAACGCCCTGAACAAGAGCACCCACCTCGCCTGGGTCTCCGCCGTGTGGGCGCCCGGCGTCCTGGTCAGCTCGGCCCCCGACACCAAGGGCAAGTGGCGGATGGCCCCGCTGCCGCAGTGGAGCGCGGGCGAGAGCGTCACCGGCAGCTGGGGCGGCTCCTCCACCGGTGTCTCCACCGACTCCAAGCACGCCGAGGCCGCGGCCGGGTTCGCGCACTGGCTGAACACCGACCCGGAGGCGCTGGCCGCCCTGGTCAAGGACGCCGGCCTCTACCCGGCGGCCACCAAGGGCCAGTCCGGCTCGGTGCTCACCACCCCCGCGTTCTTCCCGAACCAGACCGACTTCTACGACACGGCCGCCAAGGTCGCCGCCACCACGGCCGCCTCCGCCTGGGGGCCGAACGTCCAGATCGCCTACGACGCCTTCACCGACGGCTTCGGCGCGGCGACCAAGGCCAGGAAGTCCGCACAGTTCGACTCCGCCCTCGCCGCCATGCAGTCGAAGACCTTCGCCGACATGAAGAAGCAGGGCTTCAAGGTGACCGAGGCATGACCAGCACGCCGCTCAAGGGCTCCGGCCGGCTGACGGCCGGGCCCTTGGCGGACGGGCCGGCCACGTCCGTCCGCCCCCACCGTCCCCCTCGCTCCCGCTCCCGCGGCCGTGGCCGCAGCGCGCCGTACTGGTTCCTGCTGCCGGCGGTGCTGCTCCTCGCCGCCTTCACCGTCGTGCCCGTCGGGTACGCGCTCTGGCTCAGCCTGCACAAGGTCCAGGTCAGCGGCATCGGGCTCGGCAAGGGCGCCCGTCGGCAGGTCTGGAACGGCCTGGGCAACTACACCGCCGTGCTGCACGACTCCGAGTTCGGCCACAGCGTCCTGCGCGCCTTCGGCTACGGCCTGATCGTCATCCCGACGATGCTCGGGCTGGCGCTGGTCTTCGCGCTGATGCTGGACACCCCGCTGGCGCGCAGCGCCAAGTTCGCCCGGCTGGCGATCTTCCTGCCGTACGCGGTGCCCGGCATCATCGCCGCCCTGATGTGGGGCTTCCTCTACCTGCCGACGGTCAGCCCCTTCTACTACCTTCTGCGCGCCTTCGACCTGCCGCAGCCCGACCTGTTCGACGGCGGCAACCTGTACCTCTCCTTCGCGAACATCGCCGTGTGGGGCGGCACCGGCTTCAACATGATCGTGATCTACACGGCGCTGCGGGCCATCCCCGCCGAGATCTACGAGGCCGCCCGCATCGACGGGGCGTCCGACCTCAAGATCGCCCTGCAGATCAAGATCCCGATCGTGCTGCCGTCGCTGGTGCTCACCTTCTTCTTCTCGGTGATCGCCACTCTCCAGGTGTTCACCGAGCCGATGGCGCTCAGGCCGCTGACCAACGGCCTCTCCACCTCCTGGAGCCCGCTGATGGCCATCTACGACGTGGCCTTCCGCCAGTCCGACATCTACGGCGCCTCCGCCACCGCGGTCGTCCTGGCCGTGGCGACCTTCGTGCTCTCCTTCACGCTGCTGCGCATCTCCGACCGCTACACCCGGGAGGACCGGGCATGACCCCCCTGACCCTCACCGCCGCCGGCCCCCGGCCGGCCCGCGGACCGCGGCGCACCGCCTGGGTGCCCACCCTGGTGCTGCTCCTGGGCTCGCTGTACTGCCTGATCCCCGTCGCCTGGGTGGTCATCGCGGCGACCAAGGGCCGCGGCGAACTGTTCTCCACGTTCACCTTCGCGCCCGGCACCGGCTTCCTCGACAACCTGAAGGAGCTGAACGCCTACCGCGACGGCATCTACTGGCGGTGGATGGCCAACTCCGTGTTCTACGCGGGCCTCGGCGCCCTGCTCTCCGCCGCGGTGTCGGCGGCCGGCGGCTACGCGCTGGGCCGCTTCGCCTTCCGGGGACGGGAGTTCGTCTTCAAGCTGATGCTGGCGGGCGTCCTGGTCCCGAGCGTCGTGCTGGCCGTACCGCAGTACCTGCTGCTGTCGAAGGCGGGCCTCGCCGACTCGTACTGGTCGATGCTGCTGCCCTCGGTCCTCTCCCCGTACGGCGTCTACCTCGTCCGTATCTACGCGGCGGCCTCGGTCCCCGTCGAACTGCTCGAAGCGGCCCGGATGGACGGCGCGAGCGAGTGGCGGATCTTCTCCCGGATCGCGGTGCCGATGATGATGCCGGGGCTCATCACGGTCTTCCTCTTCCAGTTCGTCGGCATCTGGAACAACTTCCTGCTGCCGTACGTGATGCTCGCCGACGACACCAAGTTCCCGATCACGCTGGGCCTTTACACCCTGCTGGCCCAGGGCAACTCGCAGCCGGCGCTCTACACCCTGGTCATCACCGGGTGTCTGCTGGCCGTCCTGCCGCTGATCGGGCTCTTCCTGGTGATCCAGCGGTTCTGGTCGCTGGACCTGCTCAGCGGCTCGGTCAAGGCCTGAGCGGTGGCCACCAGTCCGAACGGTCGTCGCAAACCCCCCACCATCCACGACGTGGCCCGGGAGGCGGGCGTCTCACGAGGCACCGTCTCCCGTTTCCTCAACGGCGGCCACTACGTGTCGCCGGCCGCCCGCGGCGCCGTGGAGTCCGCGATCAGGAAAACGGGGTACGTCGTCAACCGGCACGCCCGCAGCCTGAGCACCGGACGGTCGGACTCGGTGGCGTTCCTGCTCACCGAACCGCAGGAGAAGTTCTTCGAGGACCCCAACTTCAATGTACTGCTGCGGGGTTGCACCGAGCACCTGGCCCGGCACGACGTCCCCCTGCTGCTGATGCTCGCCTCCTCGCGGGACGACCGGCGCCGGCTGACCCGGTACATCACCTCGGGCCACGTCGACGGGGTGCTGCTCGTCTCCAGCCACAGCGGCGACCCGGTCGCGGCCGAACTGCGCGACGCCGGCATCCCGTTGGTGGCCTGCGGCAAGCCGCTCGGCCTCGGCTCCAAGGTGGGCTACGTCGCCGCCGCCGACCGGGACGGCGCCCGTGACATGGTCCGCTACCTCCTCAGCACCGGCCGCCGCCGCATCGGCATGATCACCGGCCCGCTGGACACCCCCGGCGGCACCGACCGGCTGGCCGGCTACCGGGACGTACTCCTGGAAGCGGGACTGCCCTACGACGAGGCGCTGGTGACCGAGGGCGACTACCGGCGCAGCGGCGGCGAGGAAGCGGCCCGCCGTCTGCTGGCGCGCGCCCCCGAGCTGGACGCCGTGTTCGTCGCCTCCGACCTCATGGCCCAGGGCGTGGTCAACGCCGTTCAGCAGTCCGGGCGTTCGGTCCCCGATGACATCGCTGTCGGCGGCTTCGACGACTCGGCCGCAGCCACCGCCGTCACCCCCGCGCTCACCACCATGCGCCAGCCCTACGAGCGCATCAGCGCCGAGATGGTCCGCATGCTCCTGGCACAGATAGCCGGCGAGGACACGGCGGGCGTGATCCTGCCCACGGAGCTCGTGATCCGGGAGTCGGCGTAGCGCCGTCAGCCGTCCGGTTCACGTCGAGTCGGGGGGGCTTTCCGACCGTATTCTCTGATCATGGCCGCTCCCCACGCATATTCGCTCATCGCCACCGACCTGGACGGCACGTTGCTGCGTGACGACGACACGCTCTCCGACCGGTCCCTGGCCGCGCTCGCGCGGGTGGCGGCGGCCGGTGCCCGGCACCTCGTGGTCACGGGCCGGCCGGCGCCGAGGGTGCGACCGCTCCTGGAGGACCTGGGTGCCACGGGGCTCGCGGTGTGCGGACAGGGCGCGCAGCTGTACGACGCCGGCGCGCACCGTCTGCTCTGGTCGGTCACCCTGGACCGGGAGCTGGCGGAGACGGCGCTGGGCAAGATCGAGGCCGAGGTCGGCCAGGTGTACGCGGCCGTCGACCAGGACGGCGTGGACGGTCTCACCCTCATCGAGCCCGGCTACCGGATGCCCCACCCGACGCTGCCGGCCGTGCGGGTGGGCCGCCGCGACGACCTGTGGTGCGAACCGATCAGCAAGGTGCTGCTGCGCCACCCGTTCCTGCCCGACGACGAGTTGGCGTCGACGGCGCGCGGGGTGGTGGGCTCCATGGTGTCGGTCACCATGTCGGGCCCCGGCACCGTCGAACTCCAGCCACTCGGCATCACCAAGGCGACCGGACTGGCGCTGGCCGCCCGGCACTTGGGCCTGGGCCCGGCGGAGACCGTCGCCTTCGGCGACATGCCCAACGACATCCCGATGTTCGACTGGGCCGCCCACGGTGTCGCGATGGCCAACGCGCACCCCGAACTCAAGGCCGTGGCCGACGAGATCACCATGTCGAACGAGGACGACGGCATCGCCGTCGTCCTCGAAGGACTGTTCCCGGGGGCCTGAGAGCCGGAACTCCTAGTACGCGCCGTACACGTTGTCGATCGAGCCGTACACCGCGGCCGCGTAGTTGCAGGCGGCGGTGATGTTCGCGACCGGGTCGTAGGGGTCGTACGAGGTGCCCGCCACGTGGTAGGCGTTGAACGTCGGGTCGATGACCTGGAGGAGCCCCTTCGACGGGGTGCCGGCCGCCGCGTTGGAGTCCCAGTTGTTGATGGCCAGCGGGTTGCCGGAGGACTCGCGGATCACGTTGCGGTAGATGCCGTCGTACGTGCCCGGGATCCCCTTCTGCGCCATGATCGCGAGCGATTCGCGGATCCAGCCGTCGAGGTTGTTGGAGTACGTCGTGGCCGACGCGGTGGTGGCCGTCGTGGTGGCCGTGGTGGCGGCCGAGGCGGTGGTCGCGCCGATGATCGGCAGCGCGAGCACGGCCGCACCGCTGCCGGCGACGGCCAGGGTGCGGACGAGTCGGGCGCGTCGGGACTGGGCGGTTCCGGGCATGTCGAGGTTCCTCTCCGTCGCCTGCGAGGTGAGCTGTCGGGTTCGGGCTGGGAGGTGCCCGGCCGCGTCCTCGCGGACGTGGCTCAACCCCGAGCCGGTCCGGCCTCACGGCCGGTCCGGCGACTTACCTGGGTCCCCCGCTCCTGCCGTGCGAGTAGTTCGTGACTGGGATGCCGGGCGGCGGCAGGATTCGGCGTTCCGCTCGACAGGCCGGGAACGTATGCGAGAGAACATGTCGGGAACAAGTGGCGGAATCACACCTCACCCCTTTTGACCTTGGTCCGGGGTCTATGAGGTACTTGATCCTTTGCGTCAGCCATGAGTCAACTGGCAAGAGGCGCAAGGAAGAACGAGGACGGGTCGGCGCACGGGTCACGCACGGAAACGCGTGACCCAAGTCACGGGAAGGTGAGAACCGGCAAATCGGGCAATAGCAGTTAATCCTTGCCAACCGCCTGTCGCGGGTGACGGCATGGCCCAGATTCGCGGGAGCGATGGAAAGCGGCATTTCCTTTTCGATCGGTATTTGTCCACTGTTATCAGGTGATCAAAAACATACCGGTCGTGATCCGATACCACCCCGCCTGGCCGGGGTGGGTGGCATGGGTGATCGAAAGCTGACCGGATACGCTGACTTGAGTGCTGGCAGCGACCTATCGACAAACCGTGTGACCGCCCAGAGACACCAGCAGACAGGAGACCCCTCGTGACCGTCGTCGGGCCGTTCGGGCTGAGCGTGCGGGACCAGGCTCTGGAAGCCGATGTCCAGGCCGGATTGGCGGCCGTCGAAGAGGGGCTGCTCGAAGCCACCAAGAGCGAGGTCCCCTTCATCACGGAGGCCGCGCAGCACCTGGTGCGCGCGGGCGGCAAACGGTTCCGTCCGCTGCTGGTGATGCTCGCCGCCCAGTTCGGCGACCGTTTCGCACCCGGTGTCGTGCCGTCGGCGGTCGTCGTCGAACTGACCCACCTCGCCACGCTGTACCACGACGACGTGATGGACGAGGCGGCCGTGCGCCGCGGGGTGCAGAGCGCCAACACCCGCTGGGGCAACTCGGTGGCGGTCCTCACCGGAGACTTCCTCTTCGCCCGCGCCTCGCACATCCTGGCCGACCTCGGGCCGGAGGCGGTGCGGGTCCAGGCCGAGGCGTTCGAGCGCCTGGTCACCGGCCAGATCCTGGAGACGGCCGGACCCACCGACGGGCGCGACCCGGTCGAGCACTACCTCGACGTCCTCGGCGGCAAGACCGGCTCCCTGGTCGCGGTCTCCTGCCGGTTCGGCGCGATGATGTCCGGCTGCGACGACACGGTCGTGGACATCCTCACCCAGTACGGCGAGCGGCTCGGCGTCGCCTTCCAGCTCGCCGACGACGTCCTCGACATCGCGTCCGACGGCCACGAGTCCGGCAAGACCCCGGGTACGGACCTGCGCGAGGGCATCCCCACCCTGCCGGTGCTCCTGCTGCGCGAGCGGGCCGCCCGGCTGGGCCTGGCCGAGGACCTCGCCCTCTGCGAGCTGCTCGACTCCGACCTCACCGACGACGCCCGGCACGCCGAGGCGCTCTCCCTGCTGCGGGCCCACCCCGCCCTGGAGCAGGCCCGCCGCGACACCGTCCGCTACGCCGAGGACGCCCGGGCGGCCCTCGCCCCCCTCCCGGAGTGCGACGCGAAGACCTCCCTGACCGAGATGTGCGACGCGGTGGTCCACCGCGCCGGCTGACCCGGCCGGCCGCATCCGCCCCCATGTGATCCAGGTCACCCGCTCGGAGTGAGGTTCCCGTCAGGCCCGCTCCGTAGTCATGCCCAGAAGCCGGCGCAGGGGTCGCCGGTGGGGATGCGGGAGACAGAGGAATCATGGGTAGGAACGCCACCTTCGCGAAGAGCCGCAAGAGTCTGACCGCCGCGGTCATCGGGCTGACGGCCGTGGCCGGTGCCGCCGCCGGAGCCGTCCCGTCGTACGCCCAGGAAGACCCGTCCGGGGGCGGTACGGTCCTCGCCGCCAGTCTCCGGGGCGCCGACGAGGGCGCTACCGCGCTCGAATTCGTCCGGGTGGAGGGCGACCGGGTCTCCGTGGCGGTCACCTGGCACGGCACCGGCCGCCCGGCCGCGCTCCGCATCCACCAGGGCGACGGGAACGCCGCCGGTGACGTCACGATCGACTTCGGCGCACTGCTGCGCCACAGCGCCGGCCACACCGTCACCGGCACCGTCGAGGTCACGGACGCCGCTCTCCTCGGCACGCTGACGACCGACCCCGGTGCGTTCTCCGCCGACCTGACCACGACCGGCTCCTCGGCCGGCGCCCTGCACGGCCGGCTCCACCACGTCAGCACCCCCGTCGACTTCCGGCACGTCCTGGGCAGCTTCCAGGCGCCCGTAGTCGAAGGGCAGCAGATCTACGAATGCAAGCCGACCGACGCCGGCGGCTATGCCTTCGCCCAGCGGGACGTCAGCGCCGCCCTCGAAAAGGGCATCGCCCACTCCTACGTCCAGCCCAACTCCGGCGTCCCGCAGTGGGTGGCCCCCGACGGCAGCGCCGTCACCGGCACCGTCGTAGCCAAGACGCCGAACGGCACCGGCAACATCCCCGAGGTGGAACTCGCCGCCACCCGGTCCGGCGCCGCGCACGGGCTCCTCTCCCGCACCGCCGCGGTCCTGCGCCTGAACACCGTCGGCGGCGTCGCCCCGGCCGGTTCCTGCACTCCGGGCGCGATCGTCGGCGTGCCGTACCACGCGGACTACGTGTTCGTGCAGGGCTGATCAACTGCCGTGCACAGGCGGCGCCTTCACCGTTCGGCCCGGGCAACCCCTACGGGTCGGGGGCGGCGCCGCCTCCCCGTGTCATCCCCCAGGCGTACGCGGAGTTGGCTCCCCGGTCTGACGCTTGGACTCCGCGAATTTGGTGAGATGGAGACAGCGGAAAACACCACTCCTCACCGATTCGGGTGAGAATGGCGGCTGAGGGGATCGCTGCGGAGACCCACAGCCGCCGCCGACGACGGAGGTAAGGCAGACATGGCACCGTACGAAACCGACGACGGCACGGACACCACGGAGGTCGACGACCTCGGGGCACGCCGGCGCAAGGCGGCGCGGTACGTCGTGCCGGTCACCGTGCTGGGGGTCGCGGCGGCGACGATCGGGCTCGTCCCGGCGCTCGCGGCCTCGGGCGACCCGGACCTGCCGAAGATCAGCGCCCAGCAGCTCATCGAGAAGATCGCCAAGTCGGACGTCCAGCAGCTGTCCGGCACCGTACGGATCAGCACCGACCTCGGCCTGCCCAACCTCGGCGGCCTGGAGAACAGCCTGATGTCGGGCGCCACGAAGCGGGGCGACGGCTCCTCCGCCGACCCGACGGCCAAGCTCACCGAGCTGGCCTCCGGCTCCCACACCCTGCGCGTCGCCGCCGACGGCCCGGACCGGCAGAAGGTCTCCCTCCTGGAGAGCGCCGCCGAGTACAGCCTCATCCACAACGGCAAGGACGTCTGGGGCTACGACAGCCGATCCAACGAGGTCTACCACTCCACCGCCGCCGAGGGCAGCGGCAGCACCGGCCGTCGGGACGACGTCCCCGCCACTCCCAAGGACCTCACCAACGAGGCCCTGAAGGCGGTCGACGCCACCACCTCCGTCACCGTCGACGGTACCGAGCAGGTGGCCGGCCGGGACGCCTACAAGCTCCTCATCAAGCCCAGGCAGTCGGGTACCACGGTCGGCGCGATCAGTGTCGCGGTGGACGCCAGGACGGGCCTGCCGCTGAAGTTCACGCTGACCCCGGCGAGCGGCGGCGCCGCCGTCGTCGACGCCGGTTTCACCCGGATCAGCTTCGCCAGGCCGGCCGCTTCGACCTTCGACTTCACCACGCCCAAGGGCGCGAAGGTCACCGAGGGAGACCACGCCGCCAAGGTCCCCGACTCCGCCAACGCGCCGTCCAAGGCTCCCGCGCCGTCCAAGGGCTCGAAGGGCGACCTCGGCAAGGGCCCCGACGGCCTCAAGGTCCTCGGCAAGGGCTGGAACTCGGTCGCCGTCCTCGACACCGGCGGCCAGGGCATCCCGTCCGGCGCCTCGTCCGGCGGCGGTGACCTCGGCGGCTTCCTCGGCTCGCTCGGCGACCAGGTCAAGGGCAAGTTCGGCTCGGGCACGGTCTTCTCGACCCGCCTGGTCAACGCCCTCGTCACGGACGACGGCACGGTGTACGTGGGAGCGGTGAACAAGAGCGCGCTGGTGAAGGCGGCCGACGCGGCGAAGTGAGTACCGTACGACGCCCATGAGTTGAGGGAATCGAGGGAGCCGATGGCCGAGGGGTCCGCCACGCGACCGGAGCCCGAGGAGGCCACCTCGGGCGCGGGCGTGATCGCCACCCGCGGCCTCACCAAGCGCTACCGCGGCGGACAGCTCGCCGTGGACGGTCTCGACCTGACCGTCCCGGCGGGCAGCGTCTTCGGCTTCCTCGGCCCCAACGGCTCGGGCAAGACCACCACCATCCGCATGCTGATGGGCCTGATCGCACCCACCTCGGGCACGGCCCGCGTCCTGGACCGCCCCATGCCCGGCTCCGCCCGCACGGTCCTGCCCCACGTCGGCGCCCTGATCGAGGGCCCGGCCCTCTACGGCTTCCTCTCCGGCCGGGACAACCTCCTGCGCTACGACGCCGCCGACCCGACCGCCGACCCCCGCACCCGGCGCACCCGCGTCGCCGCCGCGCTGGACCGGGTCGGCCTCACGGCGGCCTCGGCGAAGCGCGCGAAGGCCTACTCCCTCGGCATGAAGCAGCGGCTGGCCCTCGCGGCGGCGCTGCTCCAGCCCCGCAGACTGCTGGTCCTGGACGAGCCGACCAACGGCCTCGACCCGCAGGGAATGCGCGAAATCCGTTCCCTGATCAGGGAGTTGGCCTCGGACGGCACGACCGTCTTCCTCTCCTCCCACCTCCTCGACGAGATCGAGCAGGTGTGCACGCACGCGGCGGTGATGGCCCGGGGCCGACTGCTCACCCAGGGCTCCGTGGCCGAGCTCGCGGCGGGTACCCGCGGCCGGCTCTCCGTGACGACACCCGACACCGTGGACGCGGCCCGGGTGCTCAAGGAGCAGGGCGCCGCCGACGTGGTCGTCACGGAGGACCGGGTGACGGGCGAACCACCGGACCGCGACCTCGCCGAGGTGAACGCGGCACTGGTCGGGGCGGGCGTCCGGGTCCGCGCCTTCGGCGTCGAACGGGCCTCCCTGGAGGACGCGTTCGTGGCACTCACCGGGGAGGGCTTCGATGTCGCGGGCTGAGGCGGCGCCGCGCGCGCCCCGCGTCCTGTGGACCTTCGGACTGCTGCGCAGCGAACTGCTGACGACGTTCCGCCGCTGGCGCACGCTCGCCCTGCTGGGCGTGCTGGCCGCCGTGCCGGTACTGGTCGGGATCGCGGTCAAGCTGGAGACCGGGGGCGGTTCGCGCCCCGGCGGCGGCGACGGCGGGGGACCGGCGTTCATCGCGCAGATCACCAACAACGGCCTCTTCCTGGTCTTCACCGCGCTCGCCGCCACCCTCCCCTTCTTCCTGCCGATGGCGATCGGGGTCGTGGCGGGCGACGCGATAGCGGGCGAGGCGAGCGCGGGCACCCTGCGCTACCTGCTGGTCGCCCCGGCCGGCCGCACCCGCCTGCTGCTCACCAAGTACGCGACGACGATGACGTTCTGCCTGGTGGCGACGGTGGTGGTGGCGGTCTCGGCGCTCACGGTGGGCGCCCTGCTCTTCCCGCTGGGCGAGCTGACGACGATCTCCGGCACCCGGATCAGCCTCGCCGACGGACTCGGCCGCGCCCTGCTGATCGCGCTCGTGGTCGCGGCCTCGCTGACCGGGGTGGCGGCTCTGGGCCTGTTCGTCTCCACCCTGACCAACAGCGGCATCGCGGCGATGGCGACGACGGTGGGTCTGCTGATCACCGTCCAGATCCTCGACCAGATTCCTCAACTGCACGCGCTCCAGCCGTACTTCTTCTCCCACTACTGGCTTTCCTTCGCCGACCTCATGCGCGACCCCGTCTACTGGGACGACCTGGTCAAGAACCTGGGCCTCCAGGTTCTGTACGCGGCGGTGTTCGGATCGGCCGCGTGGGCGAGGTTCACGACGAAGGACATCACCGCGTAGCGGGGGACGGCCGGGAGGACCGCTCGGCGCGTCAGACCGCGGTGGGCACGGACGGGGCGTCCCGCTCGTGCTCGTAGAGGAAGCGGGCGGGGGCCGGCTCCCGGGCGAAGAAGGTCGCGGCCCGCGCCAGCGCCTCCGTGTCCTTCAGTACGTCGCCGCGTGCGCTGCCGTTGCCGAAGAGCACTCCGCCGAAGCGCATCCTCAGGTACGCGGCGGAGTTGTTGAGCGTGCCGGTCAGCGGGTCGCCCACCTCGGCCCGGTCGTCGGCGAGGGCGGAGACGCCCCACAGGGTGCGTCCGGCGAGGGTCGCCCGGAAGTCGGCGCCGGGGACGCGCAGCCAGTCGGACCAGTAGTCCAGGTAGCGCTTGGTGAGGCCGGAGACGGAGTACCAGTACACCGGCGAGGCGATCACGATGTCCGTCGCGGCGAGGGTGGCGTCCAGGAGCAGCCGGACGTTCTCGTCCTCGGCCGGCTGTACGGGCCCGTCGTGCCGGATGTCCACGAAGTCGGGCAGCGGATGCTCGGTGAGCCGCAGCCACCGCTGCTCGACGTCGGCGGGCAGCTGTTCGGCCGCGCGGCGAGCGAGCGACTCGGTGTTGCCGTCGCGCCGGGCACTGCCCAGGACGAAGAGGAAACGGCGGGTCATGGGTCCCCCAGGTAATCGGCTTGCGACAAATACACGTGCATGCATTATATGCACGTACAAGCATCTGTCCATGGGTGCCGTGCGCGGAGACGTGAGGCGGAGGGAGAAGAGACAGAGGGAAGGGAGGGGAGGAGGGAGGGGGTGGTGGCCGAAAAAATGTGACACTCAGGCGTTAAGTGACACGCTTTTTCGGCCGAGGTGGGTGCCGGCCGCGGCCAGGACTCAGTGTCGCCCGGTCGGCGCCCCGGTGAGGCGGGCCAGCGGTTCGGTCTCGCGCGGGGGGCCACCGGCGCGGACGCCGAGCCGCCAGGCCGGCACCCAGGGCACGCGGTACACATCGATGACCGACTCGACCGCCCTGACGTACGCGGCGAGCGGACGTGGCAGCCGGCCCGGCGCGTCCGCCACGAGAACGACCGCGTCGAGATCCAGCCCGGCCGGCACCTCGCGCCGACGGAACAGTTCCAGTGCACGGGAGACCGCGTCGAGGCCCGCCGCGTGCGTCCGGGCGACGAGCAGCACGGACGCGGGATCCTCCGGGCCGGGCCACCCGCGTCCGCAGTCGTGACCGCCGTAGACGGCCGCGAGGGTGGTGGCGCCGGAGCCGCCGTGGGTGCCGACCCAGGAGAAACGCCGGGCCGTGACCGGGGAACCGCCGGGCACGCCGGGAGTCCGGGCCGGCGCACCGGTGCCGACGTCCGCGCCGACCGGTCCACGGAGCCAGATCTCCGGCCCCAGGCGTACGTCTGTCCCCATGTCGCTCTCCCTCCTCGTCGCCCCGCCGGTCCTGGCCGGGGCGCGCACCCGTACGCGACGGGCGTGAGCGCCTGGGACGAGGCTGTGACGCCGTGGTGACGCGCGCACCGGCGGCGGGCGGAGAGACTCAACAGTACGGGTACGGACGGATCTTGGCGCCGGGGGCCGAACCCCGTCGGCGGGAGGGGGCACCATGGAACCCGCACCTGCCGTCGGTGGGCTTTCCGGCGCATCCGAGTGAGGGAACCAATGTCTCGACTCAGCCGCGAGAAGAAGCGGGAACAGAAGCGCGCCGGGCTGCCGGCGGACGTCGCCGTCCCATCGCCGTTCGACGTCCGCGTGCCGGTGGACGGTCCCGGCGTGGGCGGCGCCTCGATCGGCGGCGTGCCCGTCACCGTGGCGCCCGGCGAGGAGATCCAGCACGCGGTCCTCAACCATCTGCACCGCATCGCCGTCGCCGCCGGCCACCCGGTCCTCGCCACGATCCGCGACGACCGCATCGGCTACGTCGTCCCGCTCCGGATGGCCCCGGACGGCTCCAGCCACTTCACGGCGGACCCCTACCCCACCCTCCCGCCGAGCCCGGCGCCCGCGCCCCCCGCACCCCCCGCGCCCCTGGAACCGCGGAACTCCGACGACTGGGCGACCCGCGTCATGCGCACGCTCCCCGAGCCGTCGGCCACGGGCGGGGTCGAGTCCGCGCCGACCCACAGGCTGCGCACGGTGCGGGGGCGGACGGCCGGGACACCCCCGACGTTCCCTCTGCACACCGTCCCGGAGCCGCCCCGGGCCACGCCCCCCGGCTCGGTCGCACCCCCGACGGGCGCGTTCGGCCCGCCGCCCTCGATGGACGGCACCTCGACATCCACGCCCACGCCCGCGCCTTCACCGGGACCGGTCCCCACCCTGGACCCCGCCCCTGCCCCCGTCCGCGCGCTGATCCCCGACCCCGCGCTGCTGCCCCGCGAACTCGAATCCGACGTGAAGCCGACTCCGGTCCGTGGCTTCGACGCGGTGGCCGAGGCGGTACTGGGGGACGGGCCGCTGGACGGCGGCGGCTCGGCGCTGCTCGCCGAGCCGGTCGGACGGATCAACGAGGCCGTCAGGGCGGGGCGGATCGACACAGCGGCCGGGCTGGCGGAGCAGGCCGTCGAGGAGGCGTCACGCACCCTGGGGCCCGAGCACACCGAAGTGCTGCGGCTACGTGAACTCAGCGCCTACATCGCCTACTTGGCCGGCGAACCGGTCCGCGCCTTCCGGCTCTGCCTCGACGTCGCCCGCATCCACCGCCGGACGGACGACACGGAAGCCGCCTACGGCGACATCCAGAGCGCGGCCTCGGCCTGGCGCGCCGTACGCGACCCGGAGGAGGGCCTGCGCCTGGGCGGCGAGCTGATCGGGCTGTGGGCCGAACTCGCCGCCGAGGAGGGCCCCGCGGCCGAAGAGAGCGACCAACTGGACGCCGCCCGCGCCCGGATGACCCGCCTCACGGAACGCGCCGCCCGTAAATAGTCCGACCCGCCCACGAGTTGAGAACGCCGCACCCGAGCAACCCAGCACACCCTCGCCGCCACACCCCCCACTCGCCGTACCCGCGCACACACCGTCCCAACGAAAACTCCTCCGGCCCACGCGCACCGCGGCCACACCGGTCGTGCCGGCTACCCCGGTGGTGCCGGTCACTCGGCCACGGGGGTCGCGTCGGCCACGTGCGTCACGGCGGCCACCCCGGCCGCTCCGGTCGCGTCGGTCACGTGGGGCACCCCGGTCGCGTCGGTCACTCCGGCCCGCCGCTCCCGACCGTGCCTGCGCGCGGAGCGCCACGCGTCGGCGGTCAGCAGCGACAGTGCGAGCCAGACCAGCGCGAAGCCCGCCCACCGTTCGGCCGGCATCGCCTCGTGGAAGTAGAAGACCCCGAGGAGGAACTGGAACACCGGCGCCAGATACTGCAGCAGCCCCAGTGTCGACAGCGGCACCCGGATCGCGGCGGCGCCGAAGCAGACGAGGGGGAGGGCCGTGACGAGCCCGGTCGAGGCCAGCAGCACCGCATGTCCGGAGCCCTCGCTGCCGAAGGTGGCGCCCCCGTGCGCGGAGAGCCACAGCAGATAGGCGAGCGCGGGCAGGAACTGGATCGCGGTCTCGGCGGCCAGCGACTCGACCCCGCCGAGGTTGACCTTCTTCTTCACCAGGCCGTAGGTCGCGAAGGAGAACGCCAGGCAGAGGGAGATCCAGGGCGGCTGTCCGTACCCGATGGTCAGGACGAGCACCGCCGCGAAACCGACGCCGACCGCGGTCCACTGCACGGGCCGCAGCCGTTCCTTCAGCAGCAGCACGCCCATGGCGATGGTGACGAGCGGATTGATGAAGTAGCCGAGCGAGGCCTCGACGACGTGGCCGCTGTTCACGGCCCAGATGTAGACGCCCCAGTTGACGGTGATGACCGCGGCGGCGACGGTCACGAGCCCCAACTTGCTTGGCTGGCGCAGCAGTTCCCCGGCCCACGCCCAGCGGCGCAGCACGATCAGCGCGACGGCGACGAACGCGAGCGACCAGACCATGCGGTGGGCGAGGATCTCGGCGGCCCCGGCCGGCTTCAGCAGGGGCCAGAAGAGCGGGACGAGGCCCCACATGCCGTATGCCGCGAAGCCGTTCAGCAGTCCTGTGTGCCGCTCGCCCTTCGGCTTCCCGTTCACGGGTCCCTCCTCGCGCCTGGCCGCTCTGTTTCACGGCAGCACGAAGGTAGCTCCGGGCGCCCCCGCCTGTCATGCGCGTATCGGCATACGGTCATGACAGGCGGGCGTAGGCAGGCAAGGGTGCGGAGGCGAGGGCGCGCGGGCCGGGGCACCCCCGGGGTACCCCACGGGGCGGTCAGCCCTTGAGCGCTGAGACGATGGACTCGGTGATCGGCGTGGTGGCACGGCCGGTCAGCCGGGACAGGTCGCCGGTGACGACGCCCAGCTCGCCCTTCTCGATGGAGGCGTCCACGCCGGCCAGGATCGCGGCGAGCGGCGCGGGCACTCCGGCGCCGGTCAGGATGGAGGCGTAGGCCTCGACCGGGACGGAGGTGTACGCGATCTCCTTGCCGGAGTGCTCGCTCAGCGCGGCGGCGTACTCGGCGAAGGTCCAGGCGGTGTCGCCGCTGAGCTCGTACGTCTTGTTCTCGTGGCCCTCACCGGTCAGCACCGCGACGGCGGCGGCGGCGTAGTCGGCGCGCGCCGCCGAGGCGACCCGGCCGTCGCCGGCGGCCTGGACGACGGCGCCGTGCTCCAGGGCGGGGGCGAGGTTCTCGGTGTAGTTCTCGTTGTACCAGCCGTTGCGGAGCAGGGCGTAGGGCAGACCGGAGGCGAGCAGTATCTCCTCGGTCGCCTTGTGGTCGTCGGCGAGTGCGGCGGTGAGGGTGCCCGGGGCGCTGGTGTAGGCGAGGAGCGCGACGCCGGCGGCCTTGGCGGCTTCGATGACGACCGTGTGCTGCCCGACGCGGCCCTTGTCGAACTCGTTGCCGGAGATCAGCAGCACCTTGTCCCCGGCGGCGAAGAGGCCGTCGAAGGTCTCGGGGGCGTTGTAGTCGGCGACCGCTGTCCGTACTCCGCGGGCCGCGAGGTCGGCGGCCTTCTCCGGGGTGCGCACGACGGCGGTGATCTGCTCGGCCGGAACCTTCTCCAGCAGCTGCTCCACGACGTGACGGCCGAGGTGTCCGGTGGCTCCGGTGACGACGATGCTCATGAGGAAACTCCTTGTGGGGTGCGTTAGCGCTAACCATAGGACCTGCGCTAACTGAGCGAAAGTACCCACTTTGAAGTAAGGTACTGGCATGGCCGTAAGTACCAAGAACGTGAGCGCGTACGACGTCGCGGGCGAGGGGATGTGCCCCCACCGCCTGGTCCTGGAGCATGTGACGTCCCGGTGGGGCGTCCTCGTCCTGATCGAACTGCTCGACCGCCCCTACCGCTTCGGCGAACTGCGCCGGGCGATCGGCCGCGTCAGCGAGAAGATGCTGACCCAGACCCTCCAGACCCTCGAACGGGACGGCCTCGTCCACCGCGACGCCAGACCGGTCATCCCCCCGCGCGTCGACTACTCCCTCACCGCTCTGGGCCGCGAGGCGGCCGAACAGGTGCGGGGGCTGGCCCTGTGGACGCAGGAGCGGATGGCGCAGGTGGAGAAGGCGCGGGAGGCGTACGACGAGGCGAAGGCGCGCACCTGACCGACGCCGACGCCGAGGGCCCGGGTGCGCCACCGCACCCGGGCCCTCGGCGACGCCGGCAGGGGCGTCAGCCCGCCACCGTCCAGGTGTCCCCGCCGGCCAGCAGGGCGGCGAGGTCTCCCTTGCCGTTCTGCTCGATGGCGGTGTCGAGCTGTTCCGTCAACTGGGCGTCGTAGACCGGGCGTTGGACTGCGCGCAGGACGCCGATGGGGGTGTGGTGGAGGGTGTGGGGGTCGGCGAGGCGGGAGAGGGCGAAGGCGGTGGTGGGGGAGGGGGTGTGGGCGTCGTGGACGAGGATGTCGGCCTCGTTCTCCGCGGTCACCGTGACGACTTCGAGGTCGCCGGTGGCCGGGTTCCGAACGACGCCCTGGGTGAGGTCGGTGCCGAAGCGGATCGGCTGCCCGTGTTCCAGGCGGATCACCGCCTCCTGCGCGCTCTGGCGGTCCTTCAGCACGTCGAAGGCGCCGTCGTTGAAGATGTTGCAGTTCTGGTAGATCTCCACCAGCGCGGTGCCGGGGTGGGCGGCGGCCTGGCGCAGCACCTCGGTGAGGTGTCTGCGGTCGGAGTCGATGGTCCGGGCGACGAAGGACGCCTCCGCGCCGAGGGCGAGGGAGACGGGGTTGAAAGGGGCGTCGAGGGAGCCCATCGGCGTCGACTTGGTGATCTTGCCGACCTCGGAGGTGGGCGAGTACTGGCCCTTGGTGAGGCCGTAGATCCGGTTGTTGAAGAGCAGGATCTTCAGGTTGACGTTGCGGCGCAGGGCGTGGATGAGGTGGTTGCCGCCGATGGACAGCGCGTCGCCGTCACCGGTGACCACCCACACGCTCAGATCCCGCCGGGAGGCGGCGAGTCCGGTCGCGATCGCGGGGGCGCGGCCGTGGATGGAGTGCATGCCGTAGGTGTTCATGTAGTACGGGAAACGGGAGGAGCAGCCGATGCCGGAGACGAAGACGACGTTCTCCCGGGCCAGACCCAGTTCGGGCATGAAGCCCTGCACGGCGGCGAGGACGGCGTAGTCGCCGCAGCCGGGGCACCAGCGCACTTCCTGGTCGGACTTGTAGTCCTTCATCGACTGCAGGCCCTCGGCCTTGGGGACGAGGGCGAGCGCTTCGATCGTGTCCGTGGCGCGCGGGGAGGGGTCAGCCATCGATGGCCTCCTTGAGGGCCGTGGCGAGCTGCTCGGCCTTGAACGGCATGCCGTTGACCTGGTTGTGGGAGCGGGCGTCCACCAGGTACTCGGCCCGGATGAGGGTGGCGAGCTGTCCGAGGTTCATCTCGGGGACGACGACCGTGTCGTAGCCCTTCAGTACCGTGCCGAGGTTGCGCGGGAAGGGGTTGAGGTGGCGCAGATGGGCCTGCGCGATCGACTCGCCGGCCGCCCGCAGCCGGCGTACCGCGGCGGTGATCGGGCCGAACGTCGAGCCCCAGCCGAGCACCAGCGTGCGTGCCCCGTGCGGGTCGTCGACCTCGATGTCGGGGACGTCGATGCCGTCGATCTTGGCCTGCCGGGTGCGGACCATGAAGTCGTGGTTGGCGGGGTCGTAGGAGATGTTGCCCGTGCCGTCCTGCTTCTCGATGCCGCCGATGCGGTGCTCAAGGCCGGGGGTGCCGGGGATCGCCCATGGGCGGGCGAGGGTGTGCGGGTCGCGCTTGTAGGGCCAGTAGACCTCGGTGCCGTCGTCCAGGGTGTGGTTGGGTCCCTGGGCGAACTGGACGCGCAGGTCGGGGAGTTCGTCGAGTTCCGGGATGCGCCACGGCTCGCTCCCGTTGGCGAGGTAGCCGTCGGAGAGCACGAACACCGGGGTGCGGTAGGCGAGCGCGATGCGGGCCGCCTCCAGCGCCGCGTGGAAACAGTCCGCCGGGGTGCGGGGCGCCACGATGGGGACGGGGGCCTCGCCGTTGCGGCCGTACATCGCCTGCAGCAGGTCGGCCTGCTCGGTCTTGGTCGGCAGACCGGTCGAGGGGCCGCCGCGCTGGATGTCCAGGATCAGCAGCGGCAGCTCCAGGGAGACGGCCAGGCCGATGGTCTCCGACTTCAGCGCCACCCCCGGTCCGGACGTCGTCGTCACCGCCAGCGCGCCGCCGAAGGCCGCGCCCAGGGCCGCGCCGATGCCCGCGATCTCGTCCTCGGCCTGGAAGGTCCGTACGCCGAAGTTCTTGTGCCGGCTCAGCTCGTGCAGGATGTCGGAGGCCGGGGTGATCGGGTACGAGCCCAGGAACAGTGGCAGGTCCGCCTGACGGGAGGCGGCGACGAGCCCGTAGGAGAGCGCCAGGTTCCCGGAGATGTTGCGGTAGGTGCCCGGCGGGAACGCGGACGCGGCCGGCGCGACCTCGTAGGAGACGGCGAAGTCCTCCGTCGTCTCACCGAAGTTCCAACCCGCCCTGAAAGCGGCGATGTTGGCCGCCGCGATGTCGGGCTTCTTGGCGAACTTGGTGTTCAGGAAACGCTCGGTGCCCTCGGTCGGCCGGTGGTACATCCACGACAGCAGACCCAGCGCGAACATGTTCTTGCTCCGCTCGGCCTCCTTGCGGGCCAGACCGAACTCCTTCAGCGCCTCCACCGTCAGCGTCGTCAGCGGCACCGGATGCAGGTGATAGCCGTCGAGGGAACCGTCCTCCAGCGGGCTGGCCGCGTAGCCGACCTTCGCCAGCGCCCGCTTGGTGAACTCGTCCGTGTTGAGGATGATCTCCGCCCCGCGCGGTACGTCGGCGATGTTCGCCTTCAGCGCGGCCGGGTTCATCGCCACCAGTACGTTCGGCGCGTCCCCCGGGGTCAGGATGTCGTGGTCGGCGAAGTGCAGCTGGAACGAGGAAACCCCCGGCAGGGTCCCTGCGGGGGCGCGGATCTCGGCCGGGAAGTTCGGCAGCGTCGACAGGTCGTTCCCGAACGACGCCGTCTCCGACGTGAACCGGTCACCGGTGAGCTGCATCCCGTCACCCGAGTCACCGGCGAACCGGATGATCACCCGGTCCAAGCGCCGGACATCCTTCGTCCCCGCCGGTTTGCGCTGCACTCCCACCATGGGTTCGTCGGCTTCGTCGGCCTGTTCCGCTGGACTACTGACCTGGCTGGTCACTGAACTGGACCTCCTTCGAGGACGCTGTCCGGGCATGGCCGTCCCGCCGGCCTACGCAGAATCAACCCTACGTCCGTTAGGGTCGCCTTCCTTGGGTCATTCACCCGTTGGACGGCTTTTTGAGACAGTCGGCCGCCGCGACTTGTCGGGATTTCCCCGCCCCTCGGACGGTTCGACGCACGGCACGGCGAGCGGCACGGCGAACCGTCCGGTGCCTGACCCGGCGCACCACTCGACGCCTGACACAGTGTCAGTTCGTCAGGAGTTGAGATAGGTGAGCACGGCCAGAACACGCCGGTGATCCCCGTCACTGGGCGACAGCCCGAGCTTCAGGAAGATGTTGCTGACGTGCTTCTCCACCGCGCCGTCGCTGACCACCAACTGCCGGGCTATCGCCGAGTTCGTCCGCCCCTCGGCCATCAGCCCCAGCACCTCACGCTCCCGCGGAGTGAGCCTCGCCAGCACATCCTGCTTACGGCTGCGCCCGAGCAACTGGGCGACCACCTCCGGGTCGAGCGCCGTACCGCCCTTCGCCACCCGCACCACCGCGTCGACGAACTCGCGCACCTCGGCCACCCGGTCCTTCAGCAGGTAGCCCACGCCATGGCTGGAACCGGCCAGCAGTTCGGTGGCGTAGCGCTCCTCCACGTACTGCGACAGCACCAGCACCCCGAGACCGGGATGGGCCTTGCGCAACTGCACCGCCGCCCGCACCCCCTCGTCGGTGTGCGTCGGAGGCATCCGTACGTCGGCCACCACCACATCCGGCAGCTCGCCCCGCGCGTGCAGCTCGGTGATCGTCTTGACCAGCGCGTCCCCGTCCCCCACCCCGGCCACGACGTCGTGCCCGCGGTCGGTCAGCAACCGGGTCAGGCCCTCCCTGAGCAGCACTGAATCCTCGGCGATGACCACCCGCACCCTGTCCTCCACGATGTTCGGCCCCCCACAGCGTGCTTCTCTTCCGTCCACGGCCCGCCGCCGCGCCCGTGCCGCCCGTACGACTAAGTCCAGCATTCCAGCATTCGGATCCGGTGCCCACCGTCCATGGAAATCGGACGGGGCCCGGCGGGCAGGCGGGCAGCCGGGCAGGGGCAGCCGGGCAGGTCGGCCGACGGGGCGGCGGGCAGGTCGGGGGGGAGGGGGGGGACGGGGGGCGGCCCGGCGGGCCGGCGGGACGGGGGGCAGGCCGGCGGACCGGCTGGCAAGCCGGCGGGCAGGTACGTGGGCGCGGTCGGGGGAGCGGGGGCGCGTACGAGGGCCGAAGGCGCACAACCCCGTGCTGTGAACCGGGTCAACAGCCGAACAGTCACCGGCACACACGTATGCCGTGAACCCGGTTCCCCGGGCGCACGGCAGACGCGCCGCTTCCGTACCGGTCCGCGTTCACCCCCGCCAGGGCAGCTCCGCCGTGATCCGGGTCGGGCCGCCGGAGGGGGAGTCGACGACCAGGATCCCGTCCACCGCCTTCAGCCGGCCCGCAAGGCCCGCCAGCCCCGACCCGCCGGAGGCGTCGGCGCCGCCCACCCCGTTGTCCACGACCTGGAGCAGCAGCCGGCTCTCCACCCGCCACACGTCCACCGCCGCCCAGGTGGCCCGCGCGTGCTTGCTGACGTTCTGCAGCAGCTCCGAGACCGTGAAGTACGCGATCCCCTCGATCGCCGCCGCCGGCCGCTCCGCCAGATCCACCTCCACCTGCACCGGGACCGTGCACCGCGAGGCGACGGAGGACAGGGCCGCGTCCAGGCCCCGGTCGGTCAGCACCGCCGGATGGATGCCGCGCGCCAGATCCCGGAGCTCCTGCAACGCCGTCTTCACCTCGCCGTGCGCCTCGCCCACCATCCGCGCCGCCGCCTGCGGGTCCTCGGCCAGCTTCTCCTTCGCCAGCCCCAGATCCATGGCCAGGGCCACCAGCCGGGCCTGCGCCCCGTCGTGCAGATCCCGCTCGATGCGCCGCAGATCGGCCGCCGCCGTGTCGACCACGACCCCCCGGTCCGACTCCAGCTCCACGACCCGCGTCGCCAGCCGCGACGGCCCGAGCAGCCCCCGCACCAGCAAGCCGTCCACCAGCGTCAGCGCCCGCACGATCCACGGTGTGGCCAGCGTGATCAACAGTCCCACCAGCGCCGTCACGGTGATCTCGAACGGGTTGTCCAGATAGACGCGGTGCTGCGCGTCGCCGTACAGCTGGAGGCCGCCCTGGCCGGCGTAGACCGGGAAGACCCAGAACCACAGCGGGTACGTCAGCATGGCCCAGCCGTAGGACCAGAAGGTGACGGAGACGACGAAGGAGAAGACCGCCCAGGGGAAGTGCAGGACCGCGTAGAGCAGATGGCGCCAGGACGCGCCGCTCTTGAGGACGGCGCCCATCCAGCCGAGGAGGCCGTTCTTCTTCTGCCGCAACGGCTCGGGGTCGTCGACCTCCACGCCGAGCAGGGCGCGCGCCCGGACCCGCTCCAGCGCGCCGATGCCCCGGCAGCCGGCGAGCGCCGCCGCCAGCACCGGGATGCCGAGGAAGGTGATCAGCAGGCCGGCCCCGAGGGCGACCGTCGTGACGGCGTAGACGAACAGGCAGACGCTGATGGGCAGGCTGAGCAGCACATAGCCGAACTCGCGCCGGCTGCGTGCCTCGAACGGCGCCCGCAGCCCGGCCGGCAGCCGATGCGGCGGCCGGTCCCCGGCGATCGTCCCGTGCGCCCGGTACCCGTGCCCGTGCCCGTACTCCGTGGCCATCGACGTGGTCCTGTTCTGCTCGTCTCGTGTGATGCCGTGCGGCGGTGCGCGCGTGTCTGCCTGAGTGCGTGAGTGCATGCGTACGTGTGGCCGGCGCGTGTGGCGGGGTGGCCGGCCGTCTCCGCTCTGCTCGGTGTCCTCGCTCTCCGGGCCGGCCGGGTCCGTTGTCGTACCTCCACCCTCCTCGGCCGCGGTCGCGTGGGCCATGGAGTCCGTCGGTCTCTGCGGTGGGGGGTTTTCCCTACCTCGTGCCCTGGTCGGCGGTCCGCTCGCGCCACGGCAGCTCCGCCGTGACCGTCGTGGGACCGCCCGGCGGGGACTCCACCACGAAGAGTCCGTCCACCGCGTCCAGCCGTTCGGCGAGCCCTCGCATGCCCGTCCCCCCGTCCAGCCGCGCACCGCCGCCGCCGTCGTCCGACACCTGGATCAGGAGCCGGTCGTCCGTCCGCCACACCTCGACCGACGCGGACCGGGCCCCGCTGTGCTTGCTGACGTTCTGGAGCAGTTCGGAGACCGTGAAATAGGCGATGCCCTCGATGGCCGCGGCCGGACGCTCCCCGAGGTCGGCCGTCACCCGCACCGGCACCGTGCAGCGCGAGGCGACGGAGGACAGGGCCGCGTCCAGACCCCGGTCCGTCAGCACCGCCGGATGGATCCCGCGCGCCAGATCGCGCAACTCCTGCAACGCCAGTTTCACCTCACCGTGCGCCTCCTCGACCATCGCGGCCACCTGCTCGTCCGCCCGGCCCTCCAGCAGCTTCTCCTTCGCCAGGCCCAGCCCCATCGCCAGGTTCACCAGCCGGGCCTGCGCCCCGTCGTGCAGATCCCGCTCGATGCGCCGCAGATCGGCCGCCGCGGTGTCGACCACGACCCCCCGGTCCGACTCCAGTTCGGCGATACGGCGCTCCAACTCGTCCGAGGGCGACAGCAGTCCGCGCACCATCGCCCGGTCCGCGTTGGCCAGCCCGCGCGCGATGAACGGCAGCACCGGCCACAGCACGAACAGCGAGACCAGCGTGACGGTGAAGGTCACGACGCCCCACGGCAGCCGCATCGCGTCGTACAGCACCGTGCGCCAGGCGACCGGATCCTTCAGCACCATCCACAGCCGCTGGACGACCCCGCTCTCCCTGCGCAACGGCAAGGGGCTCGGCTCGTCGATCCGCACTCCGAGCAGCCGTCTCGCCCGGCCGCGCTCGAACTTCCCGATCAGCCGCGCGCCCATCAATGCCAGGGCGAGCAGCGGGAAACCCACCACCGTGACGGTGAGCATGGTGCTGGTGAACAGCGCCGTCATCACATAGACGAAGCCGAACACCGCCATGGGGAGGTTGGCCAGCAGATGCGCTATCTCCTTCCATGTGTGTCGGTCGAAGGCGAAACGCGCCGGGGGCAGACGGTCGCCGTCACCGGGGGGCGTGGGGGCGGCGGAGAGGATGCGTGCGGTCATACGGGTCAGCGTGCCGCGCGGCGGGCCCCCGCGCCATGAGGTCGGCCGCCCGGACACCCTGGGGAAAACCCCACCCCCCTGTAACCGGCGGTCCGCCGACGAGATCCCGAGGCGCGACGGCCTGCTTACTCCTCCTTTGACAGGGCCTAGACTCCCGTGCGTACAGATCGACGCATCAGGGTGCACAGCGATCCCATGAACCACGCGGACAGCGGTCAGTAGCCAGTAGCCAGGGAGTAAGGGGCGGACGTTGCCGGAGACGTTGGGGCAGACGTTGCGGGAGCCGACCGTCGTGGTCGCCGCGGACTATTTCCGGTCCTATTCGGTCGTGGGCCTGCTCACCGTCGTCGGCGTGCTCTTCGTCGCCGTCGCCTTCGGCGCGGGCCGCCTGCTGCGCCCGGTCGTCCCCACCCCCGAAAAGCTCCTGACCTACGAGTGCGGAGTCGACCCCGTCGGCGAGGGCTGGGCCCACACCCAGGTCCGCTACTACGTGTACGCCTTCCTGTACGTCATCTTCGCCGTCGACTCGATCTTCCTCTTCCCCTGGGCCACGGTCTTCGCCGCGCCGGGCTACGGCGCGACGACCCTCGTCGAGATGTTCGTCTTCCTCGGCTTCCTGACCGTGGGCCTGCTGTACGCATACAAGAAGGGCGTCCTGACATGGACGTGACCCCCACGCCCCGCGCCGCCTCGGCCCCCGTCGACCTCTCGGAGCCGCAACGGCTCGGCGCGCTCGCCCGCCTCGCCCCCGAGCCGATGAAGGTCGTCCTCAACTGGGGCCGCCGCTACTCGCTCTGGGTCTTCAACTTCGGCCTCGCCTGCTGCGCGATCGAGTTCATCGCCGCGTCGATGGCCCGCCACGACTTCATCCGCCTCGGCGTCATCCCCTTCGCGCCGGGCCCGCGCCAGGCGGACCTGATGGTCGTCTCCGGCACGGTCACCGACAAGATGGCCCCGGCCGTCAGGCGCCTCTACGAGCAGATGCCCGAGCCCAAGTACGTCATCTCCTTCGGCGCCTGCTCCAACTGCGGCGGCCCGTACTGGGACTCCTACTCCGTCACCAAGGGCGTCGACCAGATCATCCCGGTCGACGTCTACGTCCCGGGCTGCCCGCCCCGTCCCGAAGCCCTCCTCCAGGGGATCCTCAAACTCCAGGAGAAGATCGCCCGAGAGTCCCTGAACGAGCGCTACGGAACGACCCGGCGAGCATCCGTGAGTGAGCTGGAGAGCGGCTTGCTACGGGCACCGGCGGATGACCCGACAGACGGGACCGACGGCGTGGACGGGGACGAAACCGACAGCAGGGGCGCGGGTGCGACTTCGGCCCCGGACACGAATGAGGCTTCGACTTCAAACTCGGACACCGACTCGGCTGCGGACGCCGGAACGGACTCGGGCCCCGCTTCAGGTGCAGCCCGATGACCGCCGTCGGCTGGTTGCCCGCTTCCGCCGAGGAACTCTTCGGTACGGACGCCACCGCCGAGCACTCCTACGACCTCCTGACCGTCGACGTACCGCCCACCTCCTGGCTCGCTGCCCTGCGTACCGCCCGCGACGACCTGGGCTGCACCTATTTCGACTGGTTGAGCGCGGTCGACGAACCGGGCACGGGCTTCCGCGTCTCGGCCCACCTCGCGGCCCTGTCACCGGTCCGCCGTCTTCTCGTACGTACGACGGTCCCGCACGAAACCCCGGCCCTCCCTTCCGCCGTGGACGTCTACGCCGGTGCCGCCTGGCACGAACGCGAGACGCACGAGATGTTCGGCGTCCTCTTCGAGGGCCACCCCGCTCTGGACCACCTCCTCCTCCCTGAGACCTTCGAAGGCCACCCGCTGCGCAAGGACTTCGTCCTGGCCGCCCGCGTCGCCAAGGCGTGGCCCGGCGCGAAGGAACCCGGCGAGTCGGACCACGGCGGCACCAAGCGCCGCCAGATGCTTCCCCCGGGCGTCCCCGACCCGAACGAATGGGGCCCCCTCAAGGGCCAACTCCCGCCGGCCCCCGCCCGCCCCGCCCGCGGCGCACCCCGAACCCCGGGTGACCGCCCCACCCGGTCACCGGCCGACCGCCCGGCCCGCCGCACCCGCGCAGCCTCAGAGGGCTCGGCAGGCCAACCCCCGACCCCGGAAAGCGCCCCCGCGACGCCCCCGACCGGTCCCCGCCGTGCTCGAAGCGCGAGCGAGGGTTCGGCGAGTCAGACTCCCGCGCCCGAAGTGCAGTCCGCGGCGCCCGGGACTCAAGTCCCCCCGGCGGAGCGCCAATTGCCAGTGGCAGAGGGCCGGACGCCGACACCTCCATCCGGCCCACGCCGCGCCCGCAGCGCGTCCGCCGGCTCGGCCTCCCAACGCGGCCAGGCACCGGAACCCACCACCCCGACGCCCTCCACGACTCCCCGCCGTCCGGACGCCCCCTGGCACCATGCCCGCCCGGCCTTCGACGAGCCCAAAACCGCCGACCGCCCGCAGACCGGTGAACCTCCCACGGAGGAACCTTCTACGGAGGAACCGCCCTCGGAGGAACCGCCGCCCACCGGTAAGGCCGTCACTGAGGAACCGTCGGCGCAGGGCTCCTTGGACGACGCCAACCGAAACGCGACGGGCGCAGAGGCGACCACCCCGGACGAGACCGGCCCCGAGGTGACCGACCCCGAGCTGACTGACCCGAATGTGACTGAGCCGGAGGCGACTGACCCGGAGACGACCGACCCGGAGACGACTGCTCCAGAGGTGACTGAACCCGAGGTGACTGAACCGCAGGCGACCGACCCGGGGGCGACTGACCCAGACGCCCCCGATCAAGACGTCAGCGCACCTGCGACGCCCGCCGACGACCGCCCCGAACCCCGTCGTGCAACCGCTCCCGACCCCACCCCGAGAGTTCCCCCCAAATCCCCGCCCCCGCCCCGGCCGGATGACACCCCTACAGGAGGCTCGCAGTGAACGACGCGCTCGACGTCACCCTGCGCCTTCTGATCGTCTTCGTCGTCTTCCTCACCTTCCCTCTGATCGTCGGCCAGACCGAGCACAAGGTGATGGCCCACATGCAGGGCCGCCTCGGTCCCATGTACGCCGGCGGATTCCACGGCTGGGCCCAACTCGTCGCCGACGGCGTGAAGTTCGTGCAGAAAGAGGACATCGTCCCGGCGGACGCCGACCGCCGTGTCTTCCAACTCGCCCCCGCCGTGGCTCTTCTCCCGTATCTGCTCGTCCTCCTCGCCATTCCCATCGGCCCGGGCGAGGGCGCCGTCGGCCAGGTGCTGGACGCCGGCATCTTCTTCGTCCTCGCCGTCATGGGCATCGGAGTCCTCGGCTCCCTCATGGCCGGCTGGGCCTCCGCCAACAAGTTCTCCCTCCTCGGCGGCCTGCGCACCGCCGCTCAACTCCTCGCCTACGAACTCCCGATGCTGCTCACCGCCGCCTCCGTGGCAATGGCGGCCGGCACGGTCTCGCTGCCCGGCATCGTCGACGCCTTCCACTGGTGGTGGCTGCCCTGGCAACTCGTCGGTGGCCTCGTCTTCTTCGTCGCCGGCCTCGCGGAACTGCAACGGCCGCCCTTCGACATGCCGGTCGCCGACTCGGAGATCATCTTCGGCGCCTACACCGAGTACACCGGTCTCCGCTTCGCCCTCTTCCTCCTCGCCGAGTACGCGGGAATCGTCGTCCTGTGCGGCCTGACCACGGTCCTCTTCCTGGGCGGCTGGCACGGCCCGTGGGGCGCTGACGGCCTCGGCTGGGTCTGGACCCTGCTGAAGACCGCGATCCTCGCCTTCGTCGTCATCTGGCTTCGCGTCACCTATCCCCGTCTGCGTGAGGACCAGTTGCAGAAGCTCTCCTGGACCCTCCTCGTTCCCCTCTCCCTCGGCCAGATCGCCGTCACCGGCACCGTGAAGGTGGTGTTCCTCCAGTGACCCCGTTTCCCGGCTCCGGCCTTGCCAAGGGCCTGGCCGTCACCCTCCGCACGATGACGAGGAAGACCGTCACCCAGCAGTACCCGGACACCCAGCCCGACCTCCCGCCCCGAACCCGCGGAGTCATCGGCCTGTTCGAGGAGAACTGCACGGTCTGCATGCTGTGCGCCCGCGAGTGCCCCGACTGGTGCATCTACATCGACTCCCACAAGGAGACGGTCCCCGCGGCGGCCCCCGGTGGCCGTGAACGCAGCCGCAACGTCCTCGACCGGTTCGCCATCGACTTCGCCCTGTGCATGTACTGCGGTATCTGCATCGAGGTCTGTCCTTTCGACGCCCTGTTCTGGTCACCGGAGTTCGAGTACGCCGAGACCGATATCCATGAACTCACCCACGAACGGGACAAGCTCCGCGAGTGGATGTGGACCGTTCCGGCCCCGCCCGCCCTCGACCCCGGCGCGGAGGAACCCAAGGAGATCACCGCCGCCCGCAAAACCGCCGAGAAGCTCGCGGCCGCACAGGCGCCACAGGCCCCGCCGGCCCCACAGGCGTCCCCCGCTCCCCAGGCCACGCAGGTCACAGACGCTGCTCAGGCCAAGCCCGCGGAGCCGACCGAGCCTGCAAGGCCGACCCAGCCTGCGGAGTCGACCAAGCCTGCGGAGTCGACCAAGCCTGCAAAGTCGTCTGCGCCTGCGGAGCTGGCCGCGTCCGCGGAGTCGACCGCGTCCGCAAGGCCGACCCACCCTGCAAAGCAGTCCGAGCCCCCAAGGCCGACCGAGCCTGCTAAGCCAACCGAGCCCGCGCAGCCCAAGGAGCCGACCGAGCCGACGGAGGGACAGCCGTGATCCCCGCCGTCGCCGTCGCCGCCCCGGCAACCATCGCCTCCGCCCACCCTCACGGCTTTCTCTCCCCGACCGGTGTCGAGATCGCCTTTCTCCTCGTCGGTCTGGTCACCTTCGGCGCCGCCCTCGTCAGCGTCACCACCCGGCAGCTGGTGCACGCCGCCCTGTGGCTCGTGGTGGCCCTCGGTGGTCTCGCCGTCGAATACCTCCTGCTCACCGCCGAGTTCATCGCCTGGGTGCAAGTCCTCATCTATGTCGGTTCCATCGTCGTCCTCCTCCTCTTTGGTCTGATGCTCACCAAGGCCCCCATCGGCCGCTCCCCGGACGCCGACTCCGGCAACCGCTGGGCCGCCCTCACGGTCGCCGTCGCCGCCGCGGCCGCCCTGGTCTGGGTCGTCGTCGACGCCTTCCGCGCGACCTGGATCGACCTGGACGGGCCGGCCGCCGGCTCCACCGCCGCCACCGGAGCCAGCCTCTTCCAGAACTGGGTCCTGCCCTTCGAAGCCCTCTCCGTCCTCCTCCTCGCGGCACTGGTCGGCGCGATCGTCCTGTCCCGCAAGGCGAAGGCGGAGTCGAGCTCTCCCCCTGTGAACTCCCGAGCGGAGACCGGTAGTTCCCCGTCCGTCCCGGATTCCCGTAATCACCCGATCGGGTGGAAGGGTCCCGATGCGGGCAACCCTCCGAGCGAGCAGGAAGGGGCCCGTTGATGCACCTCGTCTATCCCGCGGTGCTCTCCGCCCTCCTCTTCTGTACCGGCGTCTACGGCGTTCTCGCCCGTCGCAACGCCATCCTCGTCCTGATGTCGGTCGAGCTGATGCTCAACGCCGTCAACCTCAACCTGGTCGCCTTCGACGTCTGGCTCAGCCGCACCGCCGAGGAGAAGCTGCACTCCGGCCAGGCCCTGACCCTGTTCACCATCGCCATCGCCGCCGCGGAGATCGGCATCGGTCTGGCGATCGTCCTCGCCGTCCACCGCAACCGCGGAACCTCGGACATCGACCGGCTCCGCGACACCGCCGAGAACCACCAACCTGACGGCCCGGACCGTCCCGAAGGCCCCGACGGCGACCGTGACGACACCGGGCCCACCGCGGCCGAGAAGGCCGAGGCCCCCGCGTGACCACGACCACCCTCGCCGTCCTCGTCCCCCTCCTTCCGTTCCTGGGCGCCGCGGCCGGCCTGCTCCTGGGCCGTACCGCCCCGGGATTCGTCCGCCCGCTCGCCGTCCTGCCGACGCTCGCCGCGTTCGTCCTCACCGTGGTCGTCGCCGTCCGCCAAGGCGGCGGTCACGCCGTCGACGCCGCCACCGAGCTCACGCCGACCGGCTCCGTCCCCGTCGAACTCGCCCTGCACATCGACGGCTTCGCCGCCCTCGTCGCCGTCCTGGTCGGCACCGTCGCCACCTGCGTGCAGATCTACTCGACGGCCTATCTGCGCGACGACCCCCGCTACCCGTCGTACGCCGCGCTCGTCTCCCTCTTCACCTCCGCGATGCTCCTCGTCGTCTACTCCGGCGACCTGATCGTGCTGCTGGTCGGCTGGGAAGTCATGGGCATCTGCTCCTACTTCCTCGTCGGCCACTACTGGGAGACCCCGGAGGCACGCGCCGCCTCCATCAAGGCCTTCCTCGTCACCAAACTCGGCGATGTCCCTTTCCTGATCGGCCTGTTCGCGCTCGCCACCGACGCCGGCTCCTTCCGGATCACCAAGGTCCTGGACACCGTCGCGAGCGGCGGCCTGCACCACCCGACCCTTATCGCCCTGCTGCTCCTGGCCGGTGTGGCGGGCAAGTCGGCGCAGTTCCCGCTGCACACCTGGCTCCCCGACGCGATGGCGGGCCCCACCCCCGTCTCCGCGCTGATCCACGCCGCGACGATGGTCGCCGCCGGTGTCTACTTTGTCGCCCGCCTCCTCCCTGTCTTCGAGACCTCCTCGGCCGCGATGGTCGTCCTCGCCGTCATGGCCGCCGTCGCGATGACCGGTTCGGGTCTCGCCGCGCTCGCCCAGGACGACATCAAGCGCGTCCTCGCCTACTCGACGATCGGACAGCTCGGCTACATGACCGGCGCCCTCGCCGTCGGCGACCGCGGAGCCGCCGTCTTCCACCTCCTGTCCCACGGCGCCTTCAAGGCGCTGCTCTTCCTCGCGGCCGGTGTGGTCATCCACGCCGCCGGCACCAACTCGCTGGCCGCCATGTCCCGCATGGGCCATCTGCGCGCCCGCGTCCCGAGCGCCTTCTGGACGATGACCTTGGCGCTTCTCGCGCTCGCCGCGATCCCGCCGTTCAGCGGCTTCTTCTCCAAGGAGTCCGTCCTCGGCGCCGCCGAACACGCATCCACCGGAGGCAGCGCGCGCATCCCCTGTGCCGCGGGCTGGATCGTCCTCGTGGCCGGCCTGGTCGCCGCCCTGCTGACCGCCGCGTACGCGATGCGGCTGTGGCTGCTCGCCTTCCACGGGCGGGGCGTCGAAGCCCCCGACCACGGCAGGCAGCCGGTGGCGATGAACGCCGTCCTGTGGGTGCTCGCCGTCCCCTCCCTCGCCCTCGGCGCACTCGCCTACCGCGTGCTGCCCGACTGGTTCGACGGCCGCGGCCTGACCCCGGAGCTCACCACCTCCGTCCTCGGAACCGGCGTCGCCCTCGTCGGCGGCATCGTCACCTACGGCGTCTGGCGGCAGACCACCGCCCTCGCGGACTCCACACCCATGGGCGCCGTCGCGGCCCGCCCCGAGGGCGACGCCGGACTGGTAGAGGCCGAGGCCATCGCCAGCCACACGCCCGCCTACGGTGATGTGGCCTCAGCCCCCGACCCGGCGGACCCGGGCCGTCTCCTGCTCGGCCCGCTGCACCGCCACGCGGCCACCGGCTTCCACCTGGACGCCGTGTACGCGGCGCTGTTCGTCCGCCCGGTACTGGCCGCGGCGGGTCTCGTCCGGTTCCTCGACCGCGAGGTCGTCGACACCTACGTACACGGCGCGGGCGTCTTGCCCCGCCTCCTGGGAGCCGCCGTCAGGCGGGCCCAGACCGGCAATGTGCAGACCTATGTGAGCGCGCTGCTCGCCGGCACCGTCGTCCTGGCGGTCGCCGCCCTCCTCGTCGCCACGGGAGCGTGAGCAGGCGTGATCGATATCAAGGCGTCCGTGATGCAGTTCCTTCTCGCGTTCGTCGTCGCCGGACCGCTCCTCGGCGCCGTCGCCGCTCTCCTGCCCGCCCCGCCCGGGCTGAAGGGGAAGTCACCGGAGCAGGCCGTACTGCGGCACGGTGTGACGGTGAGCGGCGCGATCCTCGTCGCAGCGATCGTCCTCGCGCTCGGCTTCGACCACGACCATCCGTCGAAGATGCAGGCCACGACGGACATCAGCTGGATCCCCGCACTTGACGTGCGCATCCACCTCGGCATCGACGGCATCTCGCTCCCCCTGCTGGTCCTGACCGCGCTGCTGACCTTCCTCTGCGCGCTCTACTCCTACTTCAAGATGCCACCGGGCCCGTCCCCGAAGGCATTCGTCGCCCTGCTGCTCGTCCTGGAGTCCGGCACCCTCACCACCTTCGCCGCTCTGGACCTGATCCTGTTCTTCCTCGCCTTCGAGACGGTCCTCATCCCGATGTACTTCCTCATCGCCAGCTGGGGCGGTGAACGACGGACCCAGGCCGCCTGGAAGTTCATCCTCTTCACACTGCTCGGCTCCGTCGTCATGCTGCTCGGCCTGCTCCTGATCGGAATCAAGGCGGGCACATTCGACATGGTGGCACTCGCCACTGACAACGGCCGGTCGCTGACCACATCCGTGCAGGTCATCGCCGTACTGGCGGTCGGGATCGGGCTCGCGGTCAAGACGCCGATGTGGCCGCTGCACAGCTGGCTGCCCGACGCCCACACCGCCGCGCCCACCGTCGGCTCGGTCCTGCTGGCCGGCGTCCTGCTGAAGATGGGCACGTACGGCTTCGTACGCATCCTGCTGCCGGTCGCCCCCGACGGCATGCACACCTTCGCTCCCTACCTCGCGGCCTTCGCCGTCGTCGGGATCATCTACGGATCCCTGGCCTGTCTGGCGCTCGCCAAGCGGGGTGCGAAGGGCGACCTCAAGCGCCTCATCGCCTACTCCTCCGTCGGTCACATGGGCTTCGTCCTGCTCGGCATCTCGACGATGACCCCCACCGGGGTGAACGGCGCGCTGTTCGCCAACATCGCCCACGGCCTCATCACCGGCCTCCTCTTCTTCCTGGTCGGCGCCCTCAAGGACCGCACCGGCACCACCGACCTCGACACCCTGGCCGACGAGACCGGCGCCGCCCTCTACGGCAAGGCGCCGCGCCTCGGCGGCCTGCTCGCCTTCGCCGCCGTCGCCTCGCTCGGACTGCCCGGCCTCGCCGGATTCTGGGGCGAGATGCTGGCGCTGTTCGGCGCGTTCGAGCCCGCCGCCGGCCTCAACCGCCCCGCCTTCCTCACCTTCATGGCCGTCGCGGCCCTCGGCACCCTGCTGACGGCCGCGTACCTGCTCGTCGTGGTGCGCCGCGTCTGCATGGGCAGCCCTCCGCATGGAGGCCCGCGGCTGGCCGACGTCCAGGTGTACGAGTTCGCGGCCTGGACCCCGCTGGTCGCCCTCACCGTCGCCGCCGGCCTGTGGCCGAAGGCACTTCTCGGCCTCAGCGACCCGGCCGTCCAGCAGCTCCTCGCAGGAGGCACCCGATGAGCTCCCCGGCCCACTCCGTGGTCCAGTCCGTCGACTGGCTCGCCATCGCACCGCCCACCGTCACCGCGGCCGTCGGCCTCGCCGTCCTCGTGGCCGACCTGTTCCTCCCGGATGCCAGGAAGGCCCTCCTCGGCTGGGTGTCGGTCGGGGGGCTGACCGTCGCGGCCCTGACGCTGCTGCCCCTCCTGGACGGCGACCGCACCACTTTCTGCCTGACCGGCCACCCGGAGGCATGCAGTTACGCGGCCGACCGTTTCACCCTCGTCATCCAGTTCCTCGTCCTCGGCGGCGCCCTCCTCGCGGCCCTCCTTTCGGTCACCGCCCTCAAGGACGCCAACAGGCAGGTCCCGGAAGGGGAGTTCTGGTTCCTGCTGCTGTGCTCCGCCGCCGGTGCCGCCCTGCTGCCCGCCTCCCGCGATCTCGCGACCCTGATCGTCGCCTTGGAAGTCGCCTCCCTGCCCGCGTTCGCCCTGGTGGGCATCCGGCACGGCGACCGGAGGTCCTCCGAGGCGGCACTCAAGTTCTTCCTGTCCTCGGTCACCGCGACCGCGGTGAGCCTCATGGGCATCAGCTTCGTCTACGCCACCACGGGCACCCTCTACCTCACCCAGGTCGCCAGTCGCATCCAGCACGTCGACGGCCAGTTCCACGCCCTCGCCCAGACCGGCGTCGTCCTCACCCTCGTCGGCTTCGCCTTCAAGACGGCCGCCGTCCCCTTCCACTTCTGGGTACCGGACACCTACGTAGGGGCCCCTCTTCCGATCGCCGCCTACCTGTCCGTCGTCGGCAAGGCAGTCGGCTTCTCCGGCTTGATCCTCGTCACGGTCGTCGCCTTCCCGTCCTACGCCGACGTCTGGGGCCCGGCACTCGCCGCACTGGCCGCCCTCACCATGACCATCGGCAACGTCGGCGCGCTCCGTCAGCAGACCACGCGCGCGTACAGCGCGGTACGGCTCCTCGCCTGGTCCTCCGTGGGCCAGGCCGGCTACCTCCTGGTGCCGATCGCCGCAGCCGCGTACACAAAGGATGCCCAGAAGACGATCGGTTCCACGGTCGCCTACGCCCTCATGTACGGCGCCGTGAACCTGGGTGCGTTCGCGGTGGCCGCGCTCGTGGGCCGTACCAGGTCCCTCAACCGGATCAGCGACTACCGGGGCCTCTACGCGTCGAATCCGGCCGCCGCGCTGCTCCTGGCCTTCTTCCTGCTCTGCCTGGCGGGCCTGCCCCCGGGCATCATCGGCCTCTTCGCCAAGGTCACCGTGTTCTCCGCGGCCGTCGACGCGGGACTCGGCTGGCTCGCCGTCGTCATGGCCGTCAACGTCGTGATCGCGCTCTTCTACTACCTCCGGTGGACGGCGATGCTGTTCCGCACCCCCGAGACGCAGACGCTCAAGCACCGCGTCCCCGCCCCCCTCACCGCCGCGCTCGCCCTGACGGGGGTCCTCGGTGTCGTCCTCTCCGGGGCACCGCAGCTGGTCCTGCGCTTCGCCGGCACCGGACTGTTCTGAACCACCCGGCACTCCCTACGGCCACGCGCGTGCGGCACGCGGACGGCACGCGCGCGTGCCCTCACCAGCGCCTTCACCCGGACGTACGCCACTCGGCGCCGCACCCGCGAGGGAACTAGCACCCCTCGCCTGGCGTTGACCAGTACGGGAGGTTCCACTGGACGTGGCATCACCCAGCCGGTGACATCACCGATCAGCAAGCAAAGGATTCCCCTGCTGCACGACTTGGAGGGCGTACCGTGCACCGCCGGCACAACGGGCTCAGGACAGCAGTACTCCTCGGTGGACTGTCCGCACTCATCATCGGCATCGGCAGCTTCTTCGGCCGCACGGGCCTCGTCGTAGCGGTCCTGGTAGCGCTGGGCACGAACGCGTACGCGTACTGGAACAGCGACAAGCTGGCGCTACGCGCGATGCGCGCCCGCCCGGTAAGCGAATTCGAGGCACCGGCGCTCTACCGCATGGTCCGCGACCTCTCCACCCAGGCACGGCAGCCCATGCCCCGCCTGTACATCTCGCCCACCGAGGCGCCCAACGCCTTCGCGACGGGCCGCAACCCGCGCAACGCAGCCGTGTGCTGCACGGAAGGCATCCTGCGACTCCTGGACGAACGAGAGCTGCGCGGTGTCATCGGACACGAACTCAGCCACGTGTACAACCGCGACATCCTCATCTCGTCGGTAGCCGGCGCCCTGGCCTCCGTGATCATGTTCCTCGTCAACTTCGCCTGGCTCATCCCGATCGGCCGCTCGAGCGACGACGACGGACCCGGCATCCTGGGCATGCTGATGATCATGATCTTGGGCCCCCTCGCCGCCAGCCTCATCCAGCTGGCGATCAGCCGCTCCCGGGAGTACGAGGCCGACACGTCCGGCGCCCAGCTCACCGGCGACCCGCTCGCCCTGGCGAGCGCGCTGCGCAAGCTCGACATCGGCACCAAGCAGCTCCCGCTGCCCCCGGAGCCGCGCATCGAGACCGCGAGCCACATGATGATCGCGAACCCTTTCCGCCCGGGCCAGGGACTCTCCAAGATGTTCTCGACCCATCCGCCCATGGCGGAGCGCATCGCCCGGCTAGAGAAGATGGCAGGTCACCCGCAGTGAAAACCATCCTGAACGTCATCTGGCTCGTCCTGAGCGGCTTCTGGCTCTTCCTCGCATACCTGCTCGCGGGCGCGCTGCTCTGCATCACCGTCATCGGCATCCCGTTCGGCCTCGCCGCGTTCCGAATCGGCGTCTACGCCCTGTGGCCCTTCGGGTACACGACGATCGAGCGCCGTGACGCCGGCGCCCCCTCCTGCGTGGGCAACGTCCTCTGGCTGGTCCTCGCCGGCTGGTGGCTCGCCCTGGCGCACATCGTGACCGGCATCGCCATGTGCATCACGATCATCGGCATCCCGTTCGGCATCGCCAACTTCAAACTCATCCCCGTCTCGCTGCTCCCGTTGGGCCGCGAAATCGTGCGTACGGACCAGCCGTTCGCCGGCCGCTGACGGGACGCGGCGGTGAGGGCACCGAAGTACGTCCTGCCGTCGCACGCCGAGCAGACCCGGTAGGACGACGGCTACCTTAAGAGACTTTTGACAAGGCGTCCGAGACGTCGGTGAGTGGTGCCCCGCAGAGGACGCACGAGTGCCGGGCGACCGCCCGTGTGCGCGTGGCCCGGCACCGGTCCGCCGTCCGCGCCGGGCACCCGGTGGCCCAGGAAGAGCGGCGCCGTCGCGGATAGTCGTCCAGGGCTGCGAGGCCGGCACCGAAGTATCAGCCGGTTCTGTTCACGGCCTTCCCCAGGGCGCAGCGGAAACCCGGCTCGACCTCCGAGGAACTCCTGACTCCCAACTCCCCACGCCGCTCGTCGATCGTCGCGTCGATGGCCACCTCACCTGCATGTCCGTCACCCGCGCTCGCGCCGCGGCGCACACCGTTCTCGCCGTATGAACCGCGTACGGGCAACCGCCGTTTCCACAACCGCCGAGTTGTCCACAGGCCGGCCCGATTGTCAGTGGCGCGCCGCATCATGAAGCCATGACAGAGAACGAGCAGCTGCTGACATGTACGCCCTCGCGGTCCCACAACTCCCGCCCAGCACACCGGACTTCATGCTCCGAGCTCCCACCGGAAAGGCGGAAGCGAAGCACATGACTCTTACCAAGGCCCGCTCGGTCTCGGCCTCTGTACGGCGACGACCCCGGCGCCCCGACCCGGCACGCCCACCCCTCGTCACCCCGGCTGGCCCGCCCCCGCAACCACCACGCGCCTTCCCGACGTCCTGACCATCGACGCGGCGGAAGCGACGAAGACACAAACCAACACCAGACGGCCAAGCGCGCGGGTCCCACAAGCCCGCCGCGCACACGGACAAGCGCGCGGCAGACACACGAAGAGCCCGCGGCAGCCACACAACGAGCAAGCGCGTCGCGAGTTCCACATCCACAGCCTGACCGGACGTGATCCACAGTGCCGGGACAGCACAGGCACAGCGTGAGAGGGCAGGTTCACGGCATGGGCATCATCAGTTGGATCATCCTGGGACTGTTGGCCGGAGCCATCGCCAAAATCCTGCTGCCGGGTCGCGATCCCGGCGGCTTCATCGGTACGACCCTCATCGGTGTCGCGGGTGCGTTCATAGGGGGCTGGATATCGGCCCGTTGGCTGGACCACCCGGTCGCCAAGCACTTCTATGACGGCGCGACCTGGGTCTCGGCGATAGGCGGCGCGCTCGTTCTCCTCATCCTGTACCGCCTCCTGTTCGGCAACTCGCGCAACTGAGCGCCCAGTTCGGCAAGCAGCGGGGAGCGGGCAGCACGCGGGAGAGGGCGGATACCCCGGGGTACCCGCCCTCTCCCGCACCGGCACCGCTCGTAGCGAGCCGACCGTGAGCCCACCGGTACAGCTGGAGCTACCGGTAGTTCACGAACTGCAGCGCGAAGTCGAAGTCCCTGCCCTTGAGGAGGGCGATCACGGCCTGCAGGTCGTCACGGTTCTTCGAGCTGACGCGCAGCTCGTCACCCTGCACCTGGGCCTTCACGCCCTTCGGACCCTCGTCACGGATGATCTTCGCCACCTTCTTCGCGTTCTCCTGGGAGATGCCCTCCTCGATCGACGCGAAGATCTTGTACTCCTTGCCCGAGAGCTGGGGCTCGCCGGCGTCCAGCGCCTTCAGCGAGATGCCGCGCTTGATCAGCTTGGACTGGAAGACATCGAGGACCGCCTTGACGCGCTCCTCGGAGTTCGCCTCCATCAGGATCTTCTCGCCGGACCACGCGATCGAGGCTCCCACGCCCTTGAAGTCGTAGCGCTGGGAGATCTCCTTGGCGGCCTGGTTGAGGGCGTTGTCGACCTCCTGCCGCTCGACCTTCGAGACGATGTCGAAACTGGAGTCGGCCATGTCCTGTGGCTCCTTGTGTCCGGGTGCGTGTGAGGTGCGTACCGGCGGGTGGGGGCTGCCGCCGAACCCGGTGTCGGTCCCGGGCCGCATCCGCATAAGCCTAGCCACCCCCTCCGCTCCGAGCGCAGATCAATCGGGTGGCGAAGCACCCCCGCGCATCGGGTATCGTTTACGTCGTTGCCACGGAGTACCGCCGAAAAGCGGTTCGAGAGGCAGCAACCCTGGCGGTGTGCCCGAGCGGCCAAAGGGAGCAGACTGTAAATCTGCCGGCTTAGCCTACCCAGGTTCGAACCCTGGCGCCGCCACATGATCGAAGAGGTCTGTGATCAGCAGGAATGCTGATCACAGACCTCTTCGGCGTTTCCGGACATCTCAGGGCGGCCTCTGTATCCAGCCTTGACGTGATCGCGTCACGGTCCTACTGTCGCGACACCGTTTGTTCATGCTTGCATACGGAGTTCACATGTATGGACAACGGTAGAGAGGCACGTGCGTCGCCACCCCCGTCCATCGAGCCGACAGGCAGGCACCCCCATGCGCATGCGTACGCTGCTCACCGCTCTGGCTACCCTCACCGTGACCGCCGTCATGAGCGGTCCCGCCCTCGCGGCGCCCGCCGCATCCCCCCACGTCATCGCCTCGCCGCTGGCGGACCCGTCCGTCGCGCCCGGCGGGAACTTCGACCTGTCGGTGTGGCAACTCCAGGAGCCGGTGGGCTCCCCGGGCTCGCCGACGACCATCTCGTCCTCCCGTCTCCAGGGGGCCGACGGCTTCCAGGACTCGTACTTCTACACGGACACCCGTGACGGAGCGATGACCTTCTGGGCGCCGGAAAAGGGCGTCACCACGCCGAACTCGAACTACGCGCGCTCCGAACTGCGGGAAATGAACCGCAGCGGTTCCGCCGCCGACTGGTCGCTCAGCGGCACGCATCGGCTGAACGCCACGCTGAGGGTCGTATCCGTCACCTCGAACGTCTGCGTCGGCCAGATCCACCTCGGCACCGGCGGCTCGTCCACCAAGCCGCTGCTGGAGCTGTACTACCACTCCAACGGCGACATCGTCCTCGGCACGGAGAACTCGCCCTCCGGAGGCCAGACAGCGCACACCGTCGGCCACGTGGCGATCGGCAAGACCTGGAGCTACACGATCGGCGTCTCGGGCGGCCACACCATCGACCTCACGGTCAACGGAACCACCACGCACTACGCCATCCCGTCGTCCTTCGACGCCTACAAGCAGTACTTCAAGGCAGGCTCGTACAACCAGTCCTCCTCCGACAGCACCACCAAGGGCGCCCGGGTCGCCTTCTACGGCCTTACCGTCTCCCACAGTTGACCAGTCGGCGGGGGATCCGAGCGCGCCCTGGCGCACTCGGATCCCCCGGCACACAGCGGAGCCCCGGCGCAGCGCTGGGGGCTCCGGTAGGCACGGACGGCCCCGGGGCACACTGGTCGTATGTCGTCGCGTCGCAGGAGTTGTCCCGAGTGCCGTCGTGAAATCGCCGTGGTCGCGGGGCGGTTCGCGCGACACGATCCGCCGGCCGCGCGGAAGAGCGGGGGACTCGTCTCCTGCCCGGGCTCACGCCGCCAGGCGGAACTCGGGGCGGCCCAGCCCGCGTTGGACGGGTATGTGGTGCCTGACTTCCCCGGCCAGATGCCCCTGTTCTAGAACTCCCGTCGCTGGCACGGAACCTGGGCCACTCCACGACGCCTCGCCGACCGTCCGGCCCCTGCCCCGGACCGATCCAGTGCCTGCCTCAGACCGCCTGACCGCCCGACCGGTGGCGCGTGGCGCGTGACAGTTGCCGTGGCAGTTGCCATGCCCGGTCAACGCACCCCCGGTCGGCCCGCGCGTGGGCTCAGTTCCCCGCCACCGACTTCACTGCCACGGACACCGGCGTCGAACCACCGACCAGTTCCAGCGTCAGACCCGCGGTCGCCGGCGTGTCCACCAACTCCGCGAGGACGGCGGCCACATCGTCGCGCGGCACCGGCCCGCGACCCGTGTGGGCCTCCAGGCGTACGAGCCCCGTCCCGGCGTCGTCCGTCAGCGCGCCGGGGCGCAGGATCGTCCAGTCCAGGGCGTCCAGGCCCCGAACGTGGTCGTCGGCCTCGCCCTTGGCGCGCTGATACGCGTCGAAGATCTCGTCCCCCTGGTGCGCCGCGTCCGCGCCCATCGAGGAGACGACCACATGGCGCCGTACACCCGCCCGGACGGCCGCGTCCGCGAACAGCACGGCCGCGCCCCGGTCCACCGTGTCCTTGCGGGCCGCGTCGCTGCCCGGGCCCGCGCCCGCCGCGAAGACGGCCGCGTCCGCGCCCTCCAGCCGCGCCGCGACCTCCTCGACCGTGGCGGACTCCAGGTCGAGCAGAACGGGCTCGGCACCGGCCTCCCGCAGGGCGTCGCCCTGTTCGGCGCGGCGGATGAGCCCCGCGACTTCGTAACCGCGCGCGGAGAGCAGCCGCTCAAGCCGCAACGCGATCTGACCATGACCTCCAGCGATGACAATGCGCATGTCTTCGACCGTACGCCCGGACGGCCCCACGCGCCGCACGACTACGGGCGCGTCCCACCCATGCGCACACGTGGCGCGGGTGCACGAGCCGGGCGCACGAAGATCCATCGCGCGCCCCACCGAGCGCATCCCCCTGCCACCCGCTCACATCCGACCGGCCACGCACCTCACGACATGCACCTCACGACATGCACCTCACGGCACGCACTTCCCGACAGCACCTCGCGACACGCACCTCACGACAACTCCCCGCGCCCCTGCCGAGGAAGCCCCAACTCCGCCCCGGCCGCGGAGGTGCAGTACTCCCGTACCGCGCTGGTCCGCGCCACCACTCGCCCCTTGTGCACCACGATCCGGCTGTACGCGAGCGACAGCGCGCCCGCGAGCCGTTCGCCGCGTACGGCGAGCAGTTCGGCCGGGAAACCGGCTTCCACGCGCACCTCGGGCAGCCCGAGCGCCGCCCGTGCCGACGAACTCACCGTGTCGTACGCGTCCTCCGGCCGCAGCCCGTGGCGGGACGCCAGCAGGTACGCCGCCTCCAACGGGTCCGCGCGTCCCACCGGGTTGGACATGTCACGCAGGGCACCGCTGCCCGCCGCGACCCGCACCCCGGCGGCCCGCAACAGCCGTACCGGAGCCGTGCCCCGCCGGTCGACGGCCCCGCAGCCGCCCTGCGGCAGGCACATCACCGTGACGTCGGCCGCCGCGAGTTGGTCCGCCGTCCGCTGGACCACTTCGACCGGCAGCCGCCCGAGGCCCCCGCACGGGCCGAACGCCACCCCGGCGCCCATCCCGCCCGCCACGGCCACGAGCCGGGCGAAACGCGCCGGCTCCATCGCGTCGGTGTGCAGATCGACAGGGCAGCCGTGTTCGGACGCGACCTGGAGAACCGCCTCCACGTAACCCGTCGGATCGGGATCCAGATCGGGACAACCGCCCACTACGGAGGCACCCATTTTCACCGCGTCCCGCAGCACCGCCAGCCCGTCCGCGCCGGCCACCCCGGTCAGCAGCCGGGGCATCGCCACCGTCGTCAGCTCCGCCAGCCCCCGCAACGCCCGGCGCGCTCGCAGCACGGCGGTGAGCGCGCCGAGCCCCTGGACGTCCCCCACGCGCACGTGCGCCCGCTGCGTCGTCGCCCCGTGGCCGAGTTGCAGCAGCGCGGCCTCCGTGGCCCGGCGCTGGACGTCCTCCGCGTCGTACGACACCGGTCCGCCGCCCTCGGCCGACAGAGCGGTGTCGCTGTGCGCGTGCGGTTCGACCGGAGCCGGAAGCAGGAGATAGCCGTTGAGGTCCACCCGCGAGCCGCACGCGTGCGTGCCGCCCGTCGCCAGACTCCCCGCCGTGCCGACCGCCTCGATACGGCCGCCGTCCAGCCGTACGTCCACGGTCCGGCCGTCGGTCAGCCGGGCGCCGCACAACAGGAGCGCGGCCGGGTCGGCGGACCCCGGCGAACCCGATGAACCGGACGAACCCGATGAACCCGACGGCCCCGACGGCGAGGGGGACGGCTGCGGTTGACTGTCGGGCATCGCGCGCTCCAGGGGGCTCGGGACTCGGGCTGCGCAAGGGGGCGCAAGATCACGCAGAGTGAGTCGAGCGTAGGACGGTGATCCGCTCGCGGCGCGGAGGAGCGCAATAGTCGTACCGGTGTGGTCAGCCGTGCGGAAGGGGCTCGTGAGGCCGTCGGGAAGGCCGTGGAACGGGCCGCGGTGATGCCGCGAAATGGATTTGGGCGAACGGCGGGCGAGCGTGTAATGTCTTCATCGCTCGCCCCAATAGCTCAGTCGGTAGAGCGTCTCCATGGTAAGGAGAAGGTCTACGGTTCGATTCCGTATTGGGGCTCTGGTGTGTGAGGTTCCCGTCGCAAGGCGGGATCCGATCGCATCACAGCGGTGTAGCTCAGTCGGTAGAGCAAGCGGCTCATAATCGCTGTGTCACCGGTTCAAGTCCGGTCACCGCTACTGACAGTAGCCGATTGCGGGGTCGGTCCTTCGATCGGCTACTCTGTTATGCGTTCAGTCCCATCCGTTCGTCAAGGAGCACTCCTGTGGCTGCCACCGACGTCCGCCCGAAGATCACGCTGGCCTGCGTGGAGTGCAAGGAGCGGAACTACATCACCAAGAAGAACCGGCGTAACAACCCGGACCGACTGGAGATGAAGAAGCACTGCCCGCGTTGCAATGCGCACACCGCGCACCGCGAAACGCGATAAATCAGGCTCGTACACGAGGCCGTCCCCGAATTCTGGGGGCGGCCTCGCGTCGTTCTGTCGGGGCCGCCCGTGACAGCGGACGGTCCCGCAGAACGTCCCCCAAACAGCAGCAGAACCATCAGGAGGTGCCGGGCCATGGCGCTCGACCAGTCCTTCGTGGGGCGGTCCTACCCGCCCACCGACCCCTATGAAGTGGGCCGGGAGAAGATCCGTGAGTTCGCGGAAGCGGTGCGCGACGCTAACCCCGCGTACACGGACCCGGAGGCCGCCAAGGCGCTCGGGCACCCCGATGTGATCGCCCCGCCGACCTTCGTCTTCTCGATCACGTTCAAGGCCGCGGGCCAGGTCGTCCAGGACCCGCAGCTCGGCCTGGACTACAGCCGTGTGGTGCACGGCGACCAGAAGTTCGCCTACACCCGCCCGGTACGCGCCGGCGACCGGCTCACGGTCACCTCGACCATCGAGGCGATCAAGTCCATGGCGGGCAACGACATCCTGGACATCCGCGGTGAGGTCCACGACGAGACCGGCGAGCACGTCGTGACCGCCTGGACCAAACTCGTATCCCGTGCGGCGGCGGAGGGCTGACATGACGGCGAAGATCGCGTACGACGACATCGAGGTCGGCACCGAACTGCCGGCCCAGACCTTCTCCGTGACCCGTGCCACGCTCGTTCAGTACGCGGGCGCCTCCGGGGACTTCAACCCGATCCACTGGAACGAGAAGTTCGCCCGGGAGGTCGGGCTGCCGGACGTCATCGCGCACGGCATGTTCACCATGGCCGAGGCGGTCCGCGTGGTCACCGACTGGGCCGGCGACCCGGGCGCGGTCGTCGAGTACGGCGTCCGCTTCACCAAGCCCGTCGTCGTCCCGAACGACGACCAGGGCGCGGTCATCGAGGTCAGCGGCAAGGTCGCGGTCAAGCTCGACGACAACACGGTCCGCGTCGACCTCACGGCGACCAGCGCCGGCCAGAAGGTGCTGGGCATGTCCCGGGCGGTCGTGCGGCTGGCCTGAGCGGCCGACCGGGTGCCGGAGCGGGTGCCGGGTGCCGACGTAGGGACTGGGGGTAAGGGGCGTTCTCTATGGAGGGCGCCTCTTACGTGTGGATGGTCCCCTACCGATGTGAACGGGCGGGGTGGGTGGAAGGTGCCGGGTGATGGCGTGTCGCCTCTTGACCTGGTTAGTGATTGAGCACTAACTTAGTCGCATGGTCAGGATGAGCGCAGAGGAGAGGCGCGAGAGCGTCGTTCGCGCGGCGATCAAGGAGTTCGCGCAGCGCGGGTACTACGGCACCTCCACCGAGGCGATCGCCCAGCGCGTCGGGGTCTCGCAGCCGTATCTCTTCCGGCTCTTCCCGGGCAAGAAGGCGATCTTCGCCGCGGCCTCGCTGCGGTGCGCCGAGGATGTGCGCCAGGTCGTGCAGGAGGCGGCCGAGGGGCTGCGGGGCGAGGACGCCCTGCATTCCATGGCCAACGCCTACGTGCGGCTCATCACGGAGTATCCCGAGAAGCTCCAGATGCAGTTGCAGTCGTACACCGCGGTCGCCGCCGCCGAGACGGAGGGCAACCATGAGTTCGGCGAGGTCGTACGGGATGCCTGGATGAGGCTCTGGGAGGTCGTGCACGAGCCGCTGGGGTCGGACGTGAACGAGACCACGACCTTCCTGGCGTACGGAATGCTTATCAACACCCTGGCGGCCATGGGTTTCCCGCCCGAGCACCGGGTCTGGGAAGGGTTGTATCCCTCGGCCCGGATGACCGGCCGGCTGGAGAAGTAGCGGGGAGCGGCAAGAGGTGTCTGCCGTGGTTTTTCATGAGCGTGAAAGTTAGTCATCAATAACTAATCATGGGTACCGATCGCCCTTTGGGAGAGCGATGTCAGAGCAGCCAGAACGTCGCGGGGGAGCCGTCTGGGCCCTCGTCATCACCAGCGTCGCCGGGTTCATGGCGGCCCTGGACAACCTCGTCGTCACCACCGCCCTGCCCTCCATCCGCAAGGACCTCGGCGGGGCGCTGGACGACCTCGAATGGACCGTGAGCGCTTACACGCTCACCTTCGCGGTCCTGCTGATGTTCGGCGCCGCGCTCGGCGACCGGTTCGGGCGCCGCCGGCTCTTCCTCGTCGGCCTCACCGTCTTCACCGGCGCCTCCGCCGCCGCGGCCATGGCACCCGGCATCGACTCCCTGATCGCCGCCCGCGCGGTCCAGGGCGTCGGCGCGGCGATCATGATGCCCCTCACCCTGACCCTGCTGACCGCCGCCGTCCCCGTCGCCAAACGCGGCATGGCCTACGGCATATGGGGCGCCGTCAACGGACTGGCCGTCGCCTCCGGGCCCCTCATCGGCGGCAGCCTCACCGAGCACGTGTCCTGGCACTGGATCTTCTGGCTGAACGTCCCGCTCGGCCTCGCCCTCCTGCCGCTCGCCAGGCTGCGCCTCGCCGAGTCCCACGGCTCCGGAGCCCCGCTCGACGTCCCCGGCACCCTGCTCGCCAGCGGCGGCCTCTTCGGCATCGTCTACGGGCTGGTCCGCGGGCCCGCCGACGGCTGGTCCAGCGCCCTCGTCCTGACCGGACTCCTCGCCGGCGGTGTGCTGCTCACCGGGTTCGTGCTCTACAGCACCCGCGCCAAGAACCCCATGCTCCCGATGCGGCTGTTCCGCTCCCGGGCCTTCGCCGGCATCAACGCGGCGAGCCTGCTGATGTTCCTCGGGATGTTCGGGTCGATCTTCCTGCTCAGCCAGTACATGCAGGGCGTACTCGGCTACTCGCCCACCGAGGCGGGCCTGAGGATGCTCCCCTGGACCGGTATGCCGATGCTCGTCGCACCGATCGCCGGCATCCTGTCCGACCGTATCGGCGGCCGCCCGGTCGTTGCCGCCGGCCTCTTCCTCCAGTCCCTCGGCCTCGGCTGGATGGCCGTCGTGGCCACCGCCCACGCCTCCTACGGCGCCCAGCTGCCCGCCCTGGTGATCAGCGGCATCGGCATGGCGCTGTACTTCGCCCCGGCCGCCAACCTGGTCATGTCCAGCGTCCTCCCGCAGGAGCAGGGCATCGCCTCCGGCGCCAACAACGCCCTGCGCGAGGTGGGCGGCGCACTCGGCGTCGCGATCATGGCGTCGATCTTCGCCGCCCAGGGCGGCTACGAGTCCGGCCAGGCCTTCGTGGACGGACTGCGGCCCGCCCTGGTCACCGGCTCCGCGGTCGTGGCCCTCGCCGGAGTCGCCGCCCTGGTGATCCCGACCAAACGCCGCGCCCAGCAGCTCGCCACCGCCGCGGCCGAGCCCGACCCCGTCGAACCGGCCTCCGTGCTGGAGACCGCCGGACACTGAACACCCGCCACGCGCGCACGCCGGCGCCCGTGCCACCAGGTGCTCCCGGGACTGTCAGTGCCGTCTCGTAGTCTTGGGCGCGTGCAGGAACTCCACGACGCCCCCCTCGCCCCGCTGACCACCTTCCGGCTGGGCGGCCCCGCGACCCGGCTCATCACCGCGACCACCGACGCCGAGGTGATCGACGCCGTCCGCGCGGCCGACGACACCGGTACCCCGCTGCTGCTCATCGGCGGCGGATCGAACCTGGTCATCGGTGACAAGGGCTTCGAGGGCACCGCCCTGCGCATCGCCACCCGCGGCTGCACGCTCGACGGCACCCGGCTGGAGCTGGCGGCCGGCGAGGTGTGGACCGACGCGGTCGCCCGCACCGTGGAGGCCGGTCTCGCTGGCGTCGAGTGCCTCGCCGGGATCCCCGGCTCGGCCGGCGCGACCCCGATCCAGAACGTCGGGGCGTACGGCCAGGAGGTCTCCGCCACGATCACCGACGTCACCGCGTACGACCGCAGGACCCGCGAGACGGTCACCCTCACCAACGAGGAGTGCGCCTTCTCGTACCGCCACAGTCGCTTCAAGGCCGACCCCGAGCGCTACGTGGTGCTGCGGGTCGGCTTCGGGCTGGAGGACGCGGACGGACTCTCGGCGCCGGTGAGGTACGCGGAGACGGCCCGCGTCCTCGGGGTCGGGCCCGGTGAGCGCGTGCCGCTCGCGAAGGCCCGCGAGACCGTCCTCGCGCTGCGCGCCGGCAAGGGAATGGTCCTCGACCCGGAGGACCACGACACCTGGTCGGCCGGCTCCTTCTTCACCAATCCGATCCTCACCGACGAACAGTTCGCCGCGTTCCACGCGCGCGTGGGCCAGCGGCTCGGCCCGGGCACCGAACCGCCCGCGTACCCGGCGGGGGAGGGCCACACCAAGACCTCGGCGGCCTGGCTCATCGACAAGGCGGGCTTCACCAAGGGCTACGGCACCGGCCCCGCCCGTATCTCCACCAAGCACACCCTCGCCCTCACCAACCGGGGAGAGGCGACCACCGAGGACCTGCTCGCCCTCGCCCGCGAGATCGTCGCCGGGGTCCACGACACCTTCGGCATCACCCTCGTCAACGAACCGGTGACGGTCGGCGTCAGCCTCTGACAGGGGCCGCCCGCGTCAGACGACCGGCGCGTTGAGCCAGTCGTCGATCCCGGACAGCAGCTTGCGCCGTACGTCCTCCGGGGCCGCCGAACCCCGGACCGACTGGCGGGCCAGCTCGGCCAGTTCGGCGTCGGTGAAGCCGTGGTACCGGCGGGCGATCTCGTACTGGGCCGCCAGCCGGGAGCCGAACAGCAGCGGGTCGTCGGCGCCCAGGGCCAGCGGGACACCCGACGCGAAGAGGGTCCGCAGCGGCACGTCCTCCGGCTTCTCGTACACCCCCAGGGCCACGTTCGAGGCGGGGCACACCTCGCAGGTGATGCCCCGGTCGGCGAGCCGCTTCAGCAGCCGCGGGTCCTCCGCCGCGCGGACGCCGTGGCCGATCCGGGTCGCGTGCAGATCGTCCAGGCAGTCCCGCACCGAGGACGGGCCGGCCAGCTCGCCGCCGTGCGGGGCCGACAGCAGCCCGCCCTCCTGGGCGATCGCGAAGGCCCGGTCGAAGTCCCTTGCCATGCCCCGGCGTTCATCGTTCGAGAGACCGAAACCGACCACGCCCCGGTCCGCGTACCGCACCGCCAGCCGCGCCAGCGTCCGCGCGTCCAGGGGGTGCTTCATCCGGTTCGCGGCGACCAGCACCCGCATCCCGAGCCCCGTCTCCCGGGCCGTGGTGTCCACCGCGTCGAGGATGACCTCCAGCGCCGGGATCAGCCCGCCCAGACGCGGCGCGTACGACGTCGGGTCCACCTGGATCTCCAGCCACCCCGAACCGTCCCTGACGTCCTCCTCCGCGGCCTCCCGCACCAGCCGCTGAATGTCCTCCGGCTGCCGCAGACACGACCGCGCCGCGTCGTAGAGGCGCTGGAAGCGGAACCAGCCGCGCTCGTCCGTCGCCCGTAGCTTCGGCGGTTCCCCGCTGGTCAGCGCCTCGGAGAGGGCGTCGGGCAGTCGTACGCCGTACTTGTCGGCGAGCTCCAGCACGGTGGTGGGCCGCATCGACCCGGTGAAGTGCAGGTGCAGATGGGCTTTCGGCAGCTCAGAGACATCACGTACACGCTCCATCCGGGAATCCTGCCGCACCTTCCGGCCCTCCCGGTACCACTTTCCCCCATGGTCACGCTCGCGCGAAGCGGCGGGCCGCCTCCCCGGGGAGACGACCCGCCGCATCAGCTCACCGTGCGTACGGTCAGTCCGTGGCCTCGGCCAGCAGCTTCTGGATCCGGCTCACGCCCTCGACGAGGTCCTCGTCACCCAGGGCGTACGACAGCCGCAGATAACCGGGTGTGCCGAACGCCTCACCGGGGACGACGGCGACCTCGGCCTCCTCCAGGATCAGCGCGGCCAGCTCGACGGTGTCCCGGGGGCGCCGGCCGCGGATCTCCTTGCCGAGGAGGGGCTTCACCGACGGGTAGGCGTAGAACGCGCCCTCCGGCTCGGGGCAGAGCACGCCGTCGATCTCGTTGAGCATCCGCACGATGGTCCTGCGACGGCGGTCGAAGGCCTCGCGCATCTCGGCCACCGCCGTGAGGTCGCCGGAGACGGCCGCCAGCGCGGCGACCTGGGCCACGTTGGAGACGTTCGACGTGGCGTGCGACTGGAGGTTCGTCGCCGCCTTGACCACGTCCTTCGGGCCGATGACCCAGCCCACCCGCCAGCCCGTCATGGCGTACGTCTTCGCCACGCCGTTGACGACGATGCACTTGTCGCGCAGCTCCGGCACGACCACGGGCAGCGAGTGGAACTCGGCGTCCCCGTAGACGAGGTGCTCGTAGATCTCGTCGGTCAGGACCCACAGGCCCTTCTCGACGGCCCAGCGGCCGATCTCCTCGATCTGCTCGCGGGTGTAGACCGCGCCCGTCGGGTTCGAGGGGGAGACGAAGAGGAGGACCTTCGTGTTCTCGGTGCGCGCCGCCTCCAGCTGCTCGACGGTGACGCGGTAGCCGGTCGTCTCGTCCGCCACCACGTCGACCGGGACACCGCCCGCCAGCCGGATCGACTCCGGGTACGTCGTCCAGTACGGCGCGGGGACGATGACCTCGTCGCCCGGGTCGAGGATCGCGGCGAAGGCCTCGTAGATCGCCTGCTTACCGCCGTTGGTGACCAGGACCTGCGCCGCCTCCACCTCGTAGCCGGAGTCGCGCAGGGTCTTCGCGGCGATCGCGGCCTTCAGTTCGGGCAGACCGCCGGCCGGCGTGTAGCGGTGGTACTTCGGGTTCGAGCAGGCGTCGATCGCGGCCTGGACGATGTAGTCCGGCGTCGGGAAGTCGGGTTCACCCGCGCCGAAGCCGATCACCGGACGCCCGGCGGCCTTGAGGGCCTTGGCCTTTGCGTCCACGGCGAGGGTGGCGGACTCGGAGATCGCGCCGACTCGGGCGGAGACCCGGCGCTCGGTGGGAGGGGTTGAGGCGCTCATGGGGTCATCGTTTCAGACCAGTAACACCCCCGGCACACCGGTTTCACAGATTGAACAGGACCGGGCACAGCATGGAACAACCGTGCGGAATCCCGCCTCGGCCTGGTGATCTTCCGTCCCCCACGCCCTTACGGGCGCTTTCTGTTCGACGACCGGCCCCGGAACACGTACACTCTCACCTCGTTGGCCTTCAGCAGCCGCGCCCACTTGGTGCACACCGAGCACTCGGGCGGATGCGGTACGTTGGGGGACACCACCAAGGGTCGTAGCTCAATTGGTAGAGCACTGGTCTCCAAAACCAGCGGTTGGGGGTTCAAGTCCCTCCGGCCCTGCTTCACACACCTTCGCCAGGATGTGTGCGCATGTACGTACAGCAATGCACCGCCGTGCGGCTCAGACCGGGCGCGGCACGGCCACGACCCGGGAACAGGTGAGGACGAATGGCGGACGCCGTGGGCTCCATCGACATGCCTGATGCCCAGGACGAGGTGCCCGAGTCCAGCAAGAAGGCCCGCAAGGGCGGCAAGCGCGCCAAGAAGGGCCCGCTGAAGCGGCTCGCCCTCTTCTACCGCCAGATCGTCGCGGAACTCCGCAAGGTCGTCTGGCCCACGCGCAACGAGCTGACGACGTACACATCGGTCGTGATCGTCTTCGTTGTCATCATGATCGGTCTGGTGACCGTGATTGACTATGGACTCAATCACGCCGCGAAGTACGTCTTCGGCTGAGGCCGAGAGCGAAGGGCGCCCTGACCGGCGCCCCTTTCGCGTGTTCCACCCCCATGTATCCAGGAAGAAGCAGCCACCGTGTCTGACCCGAACCTGAACGAGGCCGTCGAGCCGGACGAGTCCGTGGATGACGAACTCGACATCGTCGAGGGCGCGGACGAGGACCTGGACGAGGTCGAGGCTGCCGACGCCGCCGCGGGCGAGCCCGCCGAGGAGGCCGCTGTACGCGTCGAGGACGTCGAGGACGAGGACGCCGCGGCCTCCGCGGACGCAGAAGACGCCGCGGACACCACCGAGGCCGACGCAGAGGTCACCGAGTCGACCGAGGACGCCGAGTCCGCCGAGGGCGAGGCCGACGACGCGACCGACGAGGTCGAGGAGGAGGCCGAGCCGGCCGAGCCCGTGGACCCCGTCGTCGCCCTCCGCGAGGAACTGCGCGCCCTCCCCGGCGAGTGGTACGTCATCCACACCTACGCGGGTTACGAGAACCGCGTGAAGACCAACCTCGAACAGCGTGCCGTCTCGCTCAACGTCGAGGACTACATCTTCCAGGCCGAGGTGCCGCAGGAAGAGGTCGTCCAGATCAAGAACGGCGACCGCAAGACGATCAAGCAGAACAAGCTCCCGGGCTACGTCCTGGTCCGCATGGACCTGACGAACGAGTCCTGGGGCGTCGTCCGCAACACCCCCGGCGTCACCGGCTTCGTGGGCAACGCCTACGACCCGTACCCGCTGACCCTGGACGAGATCGTCAAGATGCTCGCCCCGGAGGCCGAGGAGAAGGCCGCCCGCGAGGCCGCCGAGGCCGAGGGCAAGCCCGTTCCGCAGCGCAAGGTCGAGGTCCAGGTGCTGGACTTCGAGGTCGGCGACTCGGTCACCGTCACCGACGGCCCGTTCGCCACGCTCCAGGCGACCATCAACGAGATCAACGCCGACTCGAAGAAGGTCAAGGGCCTCGTCGAGATCTTCGGCCGCGAGACCCCGGTCGAGCTCTCCTTCGACCAGATCCAGAAGAACTAACACCTTCTGGACGTACCGCTTCCGCGCAGGTCGGGCGAGCTGACACAGCTTGTCTGACCTGCGCGGTTTTTGGCCGCACAGCCATACCCGTTATCGTTGTGCGGTATGCCTTCATCCGGGTCGCGACCTGGGTGGGGGCGGACCCGAACCGAAAGGACCCGGAGAGCATGCCTCCCAAGAAGAAGAAGGTCACGGGGCTCATCAAGCTCCAGATCCAGGCCGGTGCCGCCAACCCGGCTCCGCCGGTCGGCCCCGCGCTGGGTCAGCACGGCGTCAACATCATGGAGTTCTGCAAGGCCTACAACGCGGCGACCGAGTCGCAGCGCGGCTGGGTCATCCCGGTGGAGATCACGGTCTACGAGGACCGCTCCTTCACCTTCATCACCAAGACCCCGCCGGCCGCGAAGATGATCCTCAAGGCCGCGGGCGTGGAGAAGGGCTCCGGCGAGCCGCACAAGACCAAGGTCGCCAAGATCACCCAGGCGCAGGTCCGCGAGATCGCCACCACCAAGATGCCCGACCTCAACGCCAACGACCTGGACGCCGCCGCGAAGATCATCGCCGGCACCGCCCGTTCCATGGGCATCACAGTCGAGGGCTGACCTCCACCCCCGTAAGCACCCGTGGCAGGGCCTGCTCGGCCCGCACCACGCCTCCTCAGAACCCCCAGGAGCAGTAGTGAGCAAGCGCAGCAAGTCTCTCCGCGCTGCGGACGCCAAGATCGACCGGGAGAAGCTCTACGCCCCGCTCGAGGCCGTCCGTCTCGCCAAGGAGACCTCCACCTCCAAGTTCGACGGCACCGTCGAGGTCGCCTTCCGTCTGGGTGTCGACCCGCGCAAGGCCGACCAGATGGTCCGCGGCACCGTGAACCTCCCGCACGGCACCGGTAAGACCGCCCGGGTCCTGGTCTTCGCGACCGGTGACCGTGCCGAGGCCGCGACCGCCGCGGGCGCCGACATCGTCGGCTCCGACGAACTCATCGACGAGGTGGCGAAGGGCCGGCTGGACTTCGACGCCGTCGTCGCCACCCCGGACCTCATGGGCAAGGTCGGCCGCCTCGGCCGAGTGCTCGGTCCCCGTGGTCTCATGCCGAACCCCAAGACCGGCACCGTGACCCCGGACGTCGCCAAGGCCGTCAACGAGATCAAGGGCGGCAAGATCGAGTTCCGCGTCGACAAGCACTCGAACCTGCACTTCATCATCGGCAAGGCGTCCTTCGACGACGACAAGCTGGTGGAGAACTACGGCGCCGCGCTGGACGAGATCCTCCGTCTGAAGCCGTCCGCCGCCAAGGGTCGCTACATCAAGAAGGCCGCGATCAGCACGACGATCGGCCCCGGCGTTCCGGTCGACCCCAACCGCACCCGCAACCTCCTCGTCGCCGAGGACCCGGCCACCGTCTGAGCCCTCCGCTCACCCCGGTAGCCGCGTCGACGTACGCGTCCCACGAACGGGCCCCGCAACCTTCTGGCTGCGGGGCCCGTCCTCGTCCTCTAGGGAGTGTCAGTGCGCTGCGCTAGCGTTTCGGGCACAGCGAACGCATAGGGGGACGTATGAACAGCAGGACCGTGCGCCGGGTGGGCTTCTCGATAGCGGCGGCGACCGCTCTGACCGCGGTGGCCGCGTGCGGCTCCTCGGGGTCCGACGGGTCCTCCGGCGACGACAAGACGGCCCACAAGGCCGCGACCCGGGTCAGCCCGATCGCCGCGCTGCGCACCGCCGAGCGCTCCACCGACAAGGCCGACTCCGCCAAGGTCGAGTCCACGACCGTGCTGGGCTCCCTGATGTCCATGACGGCCGACGGCAACCTCGGCTGGGGCGACGGCATCCGCGGCACCCTCACCATCGACTACACCGGCGGCACGATGGCCGACACGATGGCCAGGACCGGCAGCACCTCGATGGAGGCCCGCTACCTGTCCGACGCCTACTACGCCAAAATGGGCGACAAGTTCGCGGAGCAGGCGGGCGGCAAGCACTGGATCCGGTACGCGTACGACGACCTCGCCGGCCTCGGCGGCAGCTCCGGCGCGTACCTCAAGGACCAGATGCAGAACACCACGCCCAACCAGTCGGTGAAGCTTCTGCTGGCCTCCGGGGACGTCAAGAGGGTGGGCCAGGAGACCGTGCGCGGCCAGCGGACCACGCACTACTCCGGCAATGTCGACGTGGCCGACCTCGCCACCCGGAGCTCCAGCCTCTCCGCGAGCCAGCTCGCCGCCCTCAGGAAGCAGCTCACCCAGGCCGGCGTCACCACCGAGACCGTGGACATCTGGGTCAACGGCCAGGACCTGCTGGTCAAGAAGGTCGAGAAGGCTGACATGTCGGCCGGCCGGATGACCCAGACCGCCTACTACAGCGACTACGGCGTGCAGGTCTCCGCCCAGAAGCCCCCGGCGAGCGACACCGAGGACTTCAAGCAACTGCTGAAGGCCCAGGGCCTCACCCCGGACAGCGGCGACGGCGCGACGGGCTCCGGCACCAGCTCCTGACGTCCGGAGCAGGGCCGTACGGGCGGATTTGCTTGGCTGTGCTGGGTTCACGTACTCTGCTCCAGAAGCCAAAGACCGCTGGTCGTTGCCGTGTGCTCGTGAGAGGGCGCGGTGACCGAAGGATCCGTTGAACTGCGGACGACCCGCGCAGGTGTTAGTGGATGTGCTCCCGGAGACGTTCCGTTCCCACGGAATCCGCCCGGTCGAGCTACGCCCCGTGCGCCTGCGCCGGGGCGTTTCGTTTTCCTCGGACTCTTCCGAGCGGTCCTCATCACCCGGAAGGAGGCCGACGCTCTATGGCAAGGCCCGACAAGGCTGCCGCGGTGGCCGAGCTCGCGGAGCAGTTCCGCAGCTCGAACGCTGCCGTGCTGACCGAGTACCGGGGTCTCACCGTGGCGCAGCTCAAGACGCTGCGTCGTTCGCTCGGTGAGAACGCCCAGTACGCCGTGGTGAAGAACACGCTGACCAAGATTGCGGCCAACGAGGCCGGGATCTCCACGCTCGACGACCTGTTCAACGGGCCGACGGCAGTCGCCTTCGTCACCGGTGACCCGGTGGTGTCGGCGAAGGGTCTTCGTGACTTCGCCAAGGACAACCCCAACCTCGTCATCAAGGGCGGTGTCCTTGACGGCAAGGCGCTGTCCGCCGACGAGATCAAGAAGCTTGCGGACCTTGAGTCCCGCGAGGTTCTGCTCGCCAAGCTGGCGGGTGCCTTCAAGGGCAAGCAGTCGCAGACCGCTTCGCTCCTCAAGGCGCTTCCCTCGAAGTTCGTCCGCACCGCGGAGGCGCTTCGTGCCAAGCAGGCGGAGCAGGCCGAGCAGGGCGGTGCCGAGTAACTCGGCTCGCATCAGTGACCGCCGCCTGACGCGGTGGTCGACGCGGGCCGAACGTACGCCCGCCGACAAGTACATCCGGCACCTGCCGAATTAAGTGGAAGGATCGCCCCCATGGCGACGAAGCTGTCCCAGGAAGAGCTGCTCGAGCAGTTCGAGACCCTCACCCTCATCGAGCTCGCCGAGTTCGTGAAGGCGTTCGAGGAGAAGTTCGACGTCACCGCCGCCGCCGCGGTCGCCGCCGCCCCGGCCGGCCCGGCCGCCGTCGCGGACGCCCCGGAGGAGCAGGACGAGTTCGACGTCATCCTCACCGGTGCCGGCGAGAAGAAGATCCAGGTCATCAAGGTCGTGCGTGAGCTGACCTCGCTGGGTCTGAAGGAAGCCAAGGACCTCGTGGACGGCGCCCCGAAGCCCGTCGTCGAAAAGGTCGCCAAGGAGGCCGCCGAGAAGGCTGCCGAGTCCCTCAAGGCCGCCGGCGCGTCGGTCGAGGTCAAGTAACACCTTCTGAGGCTCGTACGGGCCTCAGCGCGCCGCCACGGCCCTCGACAGGGGCTGTAACGCGAACGCACCGAAGAGCGATCATCCATCCGGGTGGTCGCTCTTCGGCGTTCGGGGGGTCGGGCGTCGAGGGCCTTGCTCCGGGTGGGGCGCGGAGTATGGTGATCTTCATCGTGCCCTTGAGTGCCCCTGGTGGCAGGCTGCAACGTGACGACGCCGGCACCCGGTTCGGCAAGACAGGCCTTGACGAACCGCACGTAGCGCGCAATTCTCAGGACGCGTCGTCACAACGATCCGGATCCGAGGCATGGATCGGCGACGAAGAGGGCAGTATCAACGTGCATTGAGGGCGTGGGCTTGCGCAGGTGTCGAGAACAACGAGGGTGTCAGAAAACCCGCACTGGACATCAGTGTGCCGAGTGGCTACACTGACCCTTTGCGCTGCCTGTAAGCTGTCCCCTGCCCGTCACCAGGGGCTCGCCCTCACTTGAGCATCGATGACCGGACCATTTCCGACCAGGCCTTTCGGCCAGTCGGGGACGCCCGTGTCGCTGTGCCTCTGTGAGGGGCCGGTACGCGCGTAGTGAGTCCGAGCCCTCGGAAGGACCCCCTCTTGGCCGCCTCGCGCACTGCCTCGACCGCGAATACGAACAACGGCGCCAGCACCGCCCCGCTGCGCATCTCTTTTGCAAAAATCAAGGAGCCCCTTGAGGTTCCGAACCTGCTCGCACTGCAGACCGAGAGCTTCGACTGGCTGCTCGGCAACACCGCCTGGCAGAGTCGGGTCGAGGCGGCTCTGGAGTCGGGTCAGGACGTCCCCACCAAGTCCGGTCTGGAGGAGATCTTCGAGGAGATCTCTCCGATCGAGGACTTCTCCGGGTCGATGTCGCTGACCTTCCGCGACCACCGTTTCGAACCTCCGAAGAACAGCATCGACGAGTGCAAGGACCGCGACTTCACGTACGCGGCCCCCCTCTTTGTCACGGCTGAGTTCACCAACAACGAGACCGGCGAGATCAAGTCCCAGACGGTCTTCATGGGCGACTTCCCGCTCATGACCAACAAGGGCACCTTCGTCATCAACGGCACCGAGCGTGTCGTGGTGTCGCAGCTGGTCCGTTCGCCGGGCGTCTACTTCGACTCCTCCATCGACAAGACGTCTGACAAGGACATCTTCTCGGCCAAGGTGATCCCCTCCCGGGGCGCCTGGCTGGAGATGGAGATCGACAAGCGCGACATGGTCGGTGTGCGCATCGACCGCAAGCGCAAGCAGTCCGTCACCGTCCTGCTCAAGGCGCTCGGGTGGACCACCGAGCAGATCCTCGAGGAGTTCGGCGAGTACGAGTCCATGCGCGCCACCCTGGAGAAGGACCACACCCAGGGCCAGGACGACGCGCTGCTCGACATCTACCGCAAGCTGCGTCCGGGCGAGCCCCCGACCCGCGAGGCCGCGCAGACGCTTCTTGAGAACCTCTACTTCAACCCCAAGCGCTACGACCTCGCCAAGGTCGGCCGTTACAAGGTCAACAAGAAGCTGGGCGGCGAGGCCCCGCTGAACGCCGGCGTCCTGACCGTCGAGGACATCATCTCGTCGATCAAGTACCTGGTGAAGCTGCACGCCGGTGAGACCGAGACCGTTGGTGACAACGGCACCTCGATCGTTGTCGAGACCGACGACATCGACCACTTCGGCAACCGCCGTCTGCGCAACGTGGGCGAGCTCATCCAGAACCAGGTCCGTACGGGTCTGGCGCGTATGGAGCGTGTCGTCCGCGAGCGGATGACGACCCAGGACGTCGAGGCGATCACGCCGCAGACCCTGATCAACATCCGGCCGGTCGTCGCCTCCATCAAGGAGTTCTTCGGCACCAGCCAGCTGTCGCAGTTCATGGACCAGAACAACCCGCTGTCGGGTCTCACCCACAAGCGCCGCCTGTCGGCTCTTGGCCCGGGTGGTCTCTCCCGCGAGCGGGCCGGCTTCGAGGTCCGTGACGTGCACCCCTCGCACTACGGCCGCATGTGCCCGATCGAGACCCCGGAAGGCCCGAACATCGGCCTGATCGGCTCGCTCGCCTCCTACGGCCGGGTCAACGCCTTCGGTTTCGTCGAGACGCCGTACCGCCGGGTCACCGGTGGTGTCGTCACCGACGAGGTCGACTACCTGACGGCCGACGAAGAGGACCGCTTCGTCATCGCGCAGGCCAACGCGCCGCTGACGGAGGCGTTCCGCTTCGAGGAGTCCCGCGTCCTGGTCCGCCGTCGTGGCGGAGAGGTCGACTACGTCCCCGGTGACGACGTCGACTACATGGACGTGTCCCCGCGCCAGATGGTGTCGGTCGCGACCGCGATGATCCCGTTCCTGGAGCACGACGACGCCAACCGTGCCCTCATGGGCGCGAACATGATGCGTCAGGCCGTGCCCCTCATCAAGTCCGAGGCGCCGCTGGTCGGCACCGGCATGGAGTACCGCTGCGCGGTCGACGCCGGTGACGTCCTGAAGTCGGAGAAGGACGGTGTGGTCCAGGAGGTCTCCGCGGACTACATCACCACCGCCAACGACGACGGCACGTACACCACGTACCGCCTGCACAAGTTCTCCCGCTCCAACCAGGGCACCTCCGTCAACCAGAAGGTTGTCGTGGACGAGGGTGCCCGGGTCGTCGCCGGCCAGGTCCTGGCCGACGGCCCGGCGACCGAGAACGGCGAGATGGCGCTCGGCAAGAACCTGCTGGTCGCGTTCATGCCGTGGGAGGGTCACAACTACGAGGACGCGATCATCCTGTCGCAGCGCCTCGTGCAGGACGACGTCCTCTCCTCGATCCACATCGAGGAGCACGAGGTCGACGCCCGTGACACCAAGCTCGGCCCGGAGGAGATCACCCGGGACATCCCGAACGTCTCCGAAGAGGTCCTCGCCGACCTCGACGAGCGCGGCATCATCCGGATCGGTGCCGAGGTCGTCGCCGGTGACATCCTGGTCGGCAAGGTCACGCCCAAGGGCGAGACCGAGCTGACCCCGGAGGAGCGCCTGCTCCGCGCGATCTTCGGTGAGAAGGCGCGCGAGGTGCGCGACACCTCGCTGAAGGTGCCGCACGGTGAGATCGGCAAGGTCATCGGCGTCCGCGTCTTCGACCGCGAGGAGGGCGACGAGCTTCCCCCCGGTGTGAACCAGCTGGTGCGCGTGTACGTGGCGCAGAAGCGCAAGATCACCGACGGTGACAAGCTCGCCGGCCGACACGGCAACAAGGGCGTCATCTCGAAGATCCTGCCGATCGAGGACATGCCGTTCCTGGAGGACGGCACTCCGGTCGACATCATCCTCAACCCGCTGGGTGTCCCGTCCCGAATGAACCCGGGACAGGTCCTGGAGATTCACCTCGGCTGGCTCGCCAGCCGCGGCTGGGACGTCTCCGGCCTCGCGGAGGACTGGGCGCAGCGCCTCCAGGTCATCGGTGCCGACCGGGTCGACCCGGGCACGAACGTCGCGACCCCCGTCTTCGACGGTGCGCGCGAGGACGAGCTCGCCGGCCTGCTCCAGCACACGATCCCGAACCGGGACGGCGAGCGCATGGTGCTCCCGACCGGCAAGGCGCCGCTGTTCGACGGCCGCTCCGGCGAGCCGTTCCCGGAGCCGATCTCGGTCGGCTACATGTACATCCTCAAGCTGCACCACCTGGTCGACGACAAGCTGCACGCCCGTTCGACCGGCCCGTACTCGATGATCACCCAGCAGCCGCTGGGTGGTAAGGCGCAGTTCGGTGGCCAGCGTTTCGGCGAGATGGAGGTGTGGGCCCTGGAGGCCTACGGCGCGGCCTACGCGCTGCAGGAACTGCTCACCATCAAGTCCGACGACGTCACCGGCCGCGTGAAGGTCTACGAGGCCATCGTCAAGGGCGAGAACATCCCCGAGCCCGGCATCCCCGAGTCCTTCAAGGTGCTGATCAAGGAGATGCAGTCGCTCTGCCTGAACGTGGAGGTGCTGTCCAGCGACGGTATGTCCATCGAGATGCGTGACACCGACGAGGATGTCTTCCGCGCAGCGGAGGAGCTCGGCATCGACCTGTCCCGGCGCGAGCCGAGCAGCGTCGAAGAGGTCTGACGGGAGTTCGGCGGGCCCTTGGCCACCCGTGGAAACGGTGCCCAAGGCCCGCCGGCCCCAGGACCCCCGTATCAGACCCCAAGACTTACAACCCTGAGAGGGATTGACGCATAGTGCTCGACGTCAACTTCTTCGATGAGCTCCGGATCGGTCTGGCCACCGCTGACGACATCCGTCAGTGGAGCCACGGCGAGGTCAAGAAGCCCGAGACCATCAACTACCGCACCCTCAAGCCCGAAAAGGACGGACTCTTCTGCGAGAAGATCTTCGGTCCGACCCGGGACTGGGAGTGCTACTGCGGCAAGTACAAGCGCGTCCGCTTCAAGGGCATCATCTGTGAGCGCTGTGGCGTCGAGGTCACTCGCGCCAAGGTGCGCCGTGAGCGGATGGGCCACATCGAGCTCGCCGCTCCCGTCACTCACATCTGGTACTTCAAGGGCGTCCCGTCGCGTCTGGGATACCTCCTCGACCTCGCGCCGAAGGACCTCGAAAAGGTCATCTACTTCGCCGCGTACATGATCACGTTCGTCGACGAGGAGCGCCGCACCCGCGACCTGCCCTCCCTGGAGGCGCATGTCTCCGTGGAGCGTCAGCAGGTCGAGAACCGCCGCGACTCCGACCTCGAGGCCCGTGCCAAGAAGCTCGAGACCGACCTGGCCGAGCTGGAGGCCGAGGGCGCCAAGGCCGACGTGCGCCGCAAGGTGCGCGAGGGTGCCGAGCGCGAGATGAAGCAGCTGCGCGACCGTGCGCAGCGCGAGATCGACCGCCTGGACGAGGTCTGGACCCGGTTCAAGAACCTCAAGGTCCAGGACCTGGAGGGGGACGAGCTCCTCTACCGCGAGCTGCGTGACCGCTTCGGCACGTACTTCGACGGTTCGATGGGTGCCGCGGCGCTGCAGAAGCGCCTGGAGTCCTTCGACCTGGAGGAGGAGGCCGAGCGCCTCCGCGAGATCATCCGTACCGGCAAGGGCCAGAAGAAGACCCGTGCGCTGAAGCGGCTGAAGGTCGTCTCCGCGTTCCTGCAGACCAGCAACAGCCCCAAGGGCATGGTGCTGGACTGCGTCCCGGTCATCCCCCCGGACCTGCGTCCGATGGTGCAGCTGGACGGTGGCCGCTTCGCGACCTCCGACCTGAACGACCTGTACCGCCGCGTCATCAACCGCAACAACCGCCTGAAGCGGCTTCTCGACCTCGGCGCGCCCGAGATCATCGTGAACAACGAGAAGCGCATGCTCCAGGAGGCCGTCGACGCGCTCTTCGACAACGGCCGTCGCGGCCGCCCGGTCACGGGCCCCGGCAACCGTCCGCTGAAGTCGCTCTCCGACATGCTCAAGGGCAAGCAGGGTCGTTTCCGTCAGAACCTGCTCGGCAAGCGTGTGGACTACTCCGCGCGTTCCGTGATCGTCGTCGGTCCGCAGCTGAAGCTGCACCAGTGCGGTCTGCCGAAGGCCATGGCGCTGGAGCTCTTCAAGCCGTTCGTGATGAAGCGCCTGGTCGACCTGAACCACGCGCAGAACATCAAGAGCGCCAAGCGGATGGTCGAGCGCGGCCGCACGGTCGTCTACGACGTCCTGGAAGAGGTCATCGCCGAGCACCCGGTTCTGCTGAACCGTGCGCCCACGCTGCACCGCCTCGGCATCCAGGCCTTCGAGCCGCAGCTGGTCGAGGGCAAGGCCATCCAGATCCACCCGCTCGTCTGCACCGCGTTCAACGCGGACTTCGACGGTGACCAGATGGCCGTCCACCTGCCGCTCTCCGCGGAGGCGCAGGCCGAGGCCCGCATCCTGATGCTGTCCTCGAACAACATCCTCAAGCCGGCCGACGGCCGCCCGGTCACGATGCCGACCCAGGACATGGTCCTCGGTCTGTTCTTCCTGACCACGGACGGCGAGCTGCGTGACGTCAAGGGCGAGGGCCGGTCCTTCGGCTCCACGGCCGAGGCGATCATGGCGTTCGACGCCGGTGAGCTGGCGCTGCAGTCGGCGGTCGACATCCGCTTCCCGGTGGGCACCATCCCGCCGCGCGGCTGGACCCCGCCGGTGCGCGAGGAGGGCGCCGCGTCCGACAGCGGCTCCGCCGCGGGCGAGTGGCAGCAGGGTGACCCCTTCCGGCTGCGTACGACCCTGGGCCGCGCGCTCTTCAACGAGCTGCTGCCCGAGGACTACCCGTTCGTCGACTACTCGGTGGGCAAGAAGCAGCTCGGCGAGATCGTCAACGACCTGGCCGAGCGCTACCCCAAGGTCATCGTGGCGGCGACGCTCGACAACCTGAAGGCGGCCGGCTTCTACTGGGGCACCCGCTCCGGCGTCACCGTGGCCATCTCCGACATCGTCGTTCCCGAGGCGAAGAAGGAGATCGTCAAGGGCTACGAGGCGCAGGACGAGAAGGTCCAGAAGCAGTACGAGCGCGGTCTGATCACCAAGGAAGAGCGCACTCAGGAGCTCATCGCGATCTGGACCAAGGCGACCAACGAGGTCGCCGAGGCGATGAACGCGAACTTCCCGAAGACGAACCCCATCTTCATGATGGTCGACTCGGGTGCCCGAGGAAACATGATGCAGATGCGTCAGATCGCCGGTATGCGCGGTCTGGTGTCGAACGCCAAGAACGAGACGATCCCGCGTCCGATCAAGGCCTCCTTCCGTGAGGGCCTGTCGGTGCTGGAGTACTTCATCTCGACCCACGGTGCCCGTAAGGGTCTGGCGGACACGGCTCTGCGTACCGCCGACTCGGGTTACCTCACCCGTCGTCTCGTCGACGTCTCCCAGGACGTCATCATCCGCGAGGAGGACTGCGGCACCGACCGCGGCCTCAAGCTCAACATCGCGGAGCGCGGCGCGGACGGTGTCCTGCGCAAGGCGGAGAACGTCGAGACCAGCGTGTACGCACGTGCGCTGGCCGAGGACATCACCGTCGACGGCAAGGTGCTGGCCCCGGCCAACACCGACCTCGGCGACGTCCTCATCGACGAGCTGGTCAGGCACGGCATCGAGACGGTCAAGACGCGCTCGGTCCTGACCTGCGAGTCGGCCGTCGGCACCTGCGCCATGTGCTACGGCCGTTCGCTGGCCACCGGCAAGCTGGTCGACATCGGTGAGGCGGTCGGCATCATCGCCGCCCAGTCCATCGGTGAGCCCGGTACCCAGCTGACGATGCGTACCTTCCACACCGGTGGTGTGGCCGGTGACGACATCACCCAGGGTCTGCCCCGTGTCGTCGAGCTCTTCGAGGCTCGTACGCCGAAGGGTGTCGCCCCGATCTCCGAGGCCCAGGGCCGCATCCGGATCGAGGAGACCGAGAAGACCAAGAAGATCGTCGTCACCCCGGACGACGGCAGCGACGAGACGGCGTTCCCGATCTCGAAGCGTGCCCGGCTCCTGGTGTCCGAGGGCGAGCACGTCGAGGTGGGCCAGAAGCTCACCGTGGGTGCCACCAACCCGCACGACGTGCTGCGCATCCTGGGTCAGCGTGCCGTCCAGGTCCACCTGGTCGGCGAGGTCCAGCGGGTCTACAACTCGCAGGGTGTGTCGATCCACGACAAGCACATCGAGATCATCATCCGGCAGATGCTGCGCCGGGTGACGATCATCGAGTCCGGCGACGCCGAGCTGCTGCCCGGCGAGCTGGTCGAGCGCTCCCGCTTCGAGCAGGAGAACCGTCGTGTGGTCCAGGAGGGCGGTCACCCGGCCTCCGGTCGTCCGCAGCTCATGGGTATCACCAAGGCCTCGCTGGCCACGGAGTCCTGGCTGTCGGCGGCGTCCTTCCAGGAGACGACCAGGGTGCTGACGGACGCGGCGATCAACGCCAAGTCCGACTCCCTGATCGGCCTCAAGGAGAACGTCATCATCGGCAAGCTCATCCCGGCCGGTACGGGTCTGTCCCGTTACCGCAACATCCGGGTGGAGCCGACCGAGGAGGCCAAGGCGGCGATGTACTCGGCCGTCGGCTACGACGACATCGACTACTCCCCGTTCGGCACCGGCTCCGGCCAGGCCGTCCCGCTGGAGGACTACGACTACGGTCCGTACAACCAGTAGGCGAGCAGCCTGTGGTCGAAGGGCGGCCACCCCGTACGAACGGGGTGGCCGCCCTTCGGCGTTGCCGGGGAACCGGTGTGGTTTTCGGTGCGTTGGAGCATGATGAAGGCATTCGGTCTCCGGCACACCGGGGGAGGTGTTCCGTGTCGTATCCGACACAGTGGCAGGGACCCGGGCAGGGGCGGCCCTGGCAGGATCAGGGCGGGGCGGGGGCGATGCTCGCCTCGCACGCGGACCGGGAGCGGGCCGTGGATGTGCTGAGAGCGGGCTTCGGCGAGGGCCGGCTGCGCCAGGAGGAGCTGGAGAAGCGGATCACGCGGGCCTACGAGGCGCGCACGGTGGGCGAGCTGAGCCTGCTGGTGGCCGACCTGCCCCAGGGGCCGGTGCCACAGTCCGCGGCCTTCCAGGGGCAGCAGGCGGCCTTCCAGCCGGTGCCCCCGACCTTCCTGCCGGCTCCTCTGGCGCCGACCAACAGCAAAGCGATCGGCGCGATGGTATGCGGCGTCCTGACGCTCGTGACGGGGGGTGCCACGGGCCTTCCGGCGGTGATCCTCGGTCACACCGCCCGCGGGGAGATCCGGCGGACCGGTGAGGGCGGGGACGGGTTCGCGCTGACCGGGCTGGTCCTCGGCTGGCTCGCGGTGGCCGGCTGGTCGGTGCTGCTGGTCTTCCTGGTCGTGGTGGCGGCGTCGTCCCACTGACCGGCCGGCCGGGTCCCCGCAGAGGCCCTCCGCGCCGTAGATTCGAAGATCGCCGGGGGTGTCGGGGCTTCGTCCCGGGCCGTGCCGCTCGGTCGGCGCCGCGCATTTGTTTTGACCGCAGCGAATGAGGTAGGTACGCTCAGACCTTGTGCCTGGGGTGTGCCCTGGCCTCCGTGCGTGCCTTCAACCGCACTAGGGGGTCGTCACCGGCCACCGCAATCCGCGCCCCTTCCGCTTCGCCGCGGAATGCTGCGTGATTCGACACACCCGACCGCGTGGGTCGGCGACGTTCCAGGTTAGCTTCACCATTCGGCACACAGAAACCGGAGAAGTAGTGCCTACGATCCAGCAGCTGGTCCGGAAAGGCCGGCAGGACAAGGTCGAGAAGAACAAGACGCCCGCGCTAGAGGGTTCGCCCCAGCGTCGTGGCGTCTGCACGCGTGTGTTCACGACCACCCCGAAGAAGCCGAACTCGGCCCTGCGTAAGGTCGCGCGTGTGCGTCTGACCAGCGGGATCGAAGTCACCGCTTACATTCCGGGCGAGGGACACAACCTGCAGGAGCACTCGATCGTGCTCGTGCGCGGCGGCCGTGTGAAGGACCTGCCCGGTGTTCGCTACAAGATCATCCGTGGTTCGCTCGACACCCAGGGTGTCAAGAACCGCAAGCAGGCCCGCAGCCGCTACGGCGCCAAGAAGGAGAAGTAAGAATGCCTCGTAAGGGCCCTGCCCCGAAGCGCCCGGTCATCATCGACCCGGTCTACGGTTCTCCTCTTGTCACGTCGCTGATCAACAAGGTGCTGCTGAACGGCAAGCGCTCCACCGCCGAGCGCATCGTGTACGGCGCCATGGAGGGCCTGCGCGAGAAGACCAGCAACGACCCGGTCATCACGCTGAAGCGCGCGCTGGAGAACATCAAGCCCACGCTTGAGGTCAAGTCCCGCCGAGTCGGTGGCGCGACCTACCAGGTGCCGATCGAGGTCAAGCCCGGTCGTGCCAACACCCTGGCGCTGCGCTGGCTGGTCGGTTACTCCCGCGCCCGTCGCGAGAAGACCATGACCGAGCGTCTGCTCAACGAGCTTCTGGACGCTTCGAACGGCCTCGGTGCGGCCGTCAAGAAGCGCGAGGACACCCACAAGATGGCCGAGTCCAACAAGGCCTTCGCGCACTACCGCTGGTAGTCGCTCCCCACATCGAGACCGAGAGAAGACCGAAGCCTTATGGCTACCACTTCACTTGACCTGGCCAAGGTCCGCAACATCGGGATCATGGCCCACATCGACGCGGGCAAGACGACCACCACCGAGCGGATCCTGTTCTACACCGGTGTGTCCTACAAGATCGGTGAGGTCCACGACGGCGCCGCCACCATGGACTGGATGGAGCAGGAGCAGGAGCGTGGCATCACGATCACCTCCGCTGCCACCACCTGTCACTGGCCGCTTGAGGACGTCGACCACACCATCAACATCATCGACACCCCGGGCCACGTCGACTTCACCGTCGAGGTGGAGCGTTCGCTGCGCGTGCTCGACGGCGCCGTGACGGTGTTCGACGGCGTCGCCGGTGTCGAGCCCCAGTCCGAGACCGTCTGGCGTCAGGCGGACCGCTACGGCGTCCCGCGCATCTGCTTCGTCAACAAGCTCGACCGGACCGGTGCCGAGTTCCACCGTTGCGTCGACATGATCAGCGGCCGCCTGGGCGCGACGCCGATCGTCATGCAGCTCCCGATCGGCGCCGAGGCCGACTTCAAGGGCGTCGTCGACCTGGTCACGATGAAGGCCTTCGTGTGGTCCGCCGAGGCGGAGAAGGGCGAGATGTACGACGTCGTCGACATCCCGGCCACCCACACCGAGGCTGCCGAGGAGTACCGCGGCAAGCTCGTCGAGACCGTCGCCGAGAACGACGACGAGATCATGGAGCTGTACCTGGAGGGCCAGGAGCCTTCCGTGGAGCAGCTGTACGCCGCGATCCGTCGCATCACCATCGCGTCCGGCAAGTCCGACAGCATCACCGTCACCCCGGTGTTCTGTGGCACCGCGTTCAAGAACAAGGGCGTCCAGCCCCTGCTCGACGCGGTCGTGCGCTACCTTCCCTCCCCCCTGGACGTCGAGGCCATCGAGGGCCACGACGTCAAGGACCCGGAGCTGGTCGTCAAGCGCAAGCCGTCCGACGACGAGCCGCTCTCCGCCCTCGCGTTCAAGATCATGAGCGACCCGCACCTGGGCAAGCTCACCTTCGTCCGGGTCTACTCGGGCCGCCTGGTGTCCGGCACCGCCGTGCTGAACTCCGTCAAGGGCAAGAAGGAGCGCATCGGCAAGATCTACCGTATGCACGCGAACAAGCGTGAGGAGATCGAGTCGGTGGGCGCCGGCGACATCGTCGCCGTGATGGGTCTGAAGCAGACCACGACCGGTGAGACGCTCTGCGACGACAAGCAGCCGGTGATCCTGGAGTCCATGGACTTCCCGGCCCCGGTCATCCAGGTCGCCATCGAGCCCAAGTCCAAGGGCGACCAGGAGAAGCTCGGCGTCGCGATCCAGCGTCTGGCCGAGGAGGACCCGTCCTTCCAGGTCCACTCGGACGAGGAGACCGGCCAGACCATCATCGGTGGTATGGGCGAGCTGCACCTTGAGGTGCTGGTCGACCGTATGCGCCGTGAGTTCCGGGTCGAGGCCAACGTCGGCAAGCCGCAGGTCGCCTACCGCGAGACGATCCGCAAGGCCGTCGAGCGCGTGGACTACACCCACAAGAAGCAGACCGGTGGTACCGGTCAGTTCGCCAAGGTGCAGATCGCGATCGAGCCCATCGAGGGCGGCGACGCCTCGTACGAGTTCGTGAACAAGGTGACCGGTGGCCGTATCCCGAAGGAGTACATCCCTTCGGTCGACGCCGGTGCGCAGGAGGCCATGCAGTTCGGCATCCTCGCCGGGTACGAGATGACGGGCGTCCGCGTCACGCTTCTCGACGGTGCCTACCACGAGGTCGACTCCTCCGAGCTCGCGTTCAAGATCGCCGGCTCGCAGGCCTTCAAGGAGGCCGCCCGCAAGGCGTCACCCGTGCTCCTTGAGCCGATGATGGCCGTCGAGGTCACCACGCCCGAGGACTACATGGGCGAGGTCATCGGCGACATCAACTCCCGCCGTGGCCAGATCCAGGCCATGGAGGAGCGGGCCGGTGCCCGCGTCGTGAAGGGCCTCGTGCCCCTCTCGGAGATGTTCGGCTACGTCGGCGACCTCCGCAGCAAGACCTCGGGTCGCGCAAGCTACTCGATGCAGTTCGACTCCTACGCCGAGGTTCCCAGGAACGTCGCCGAGGAGATCATCGCGAAGGCCAAGGGCGAGTAACACACCCCGTTTACACGCTTTAGGCTTGACACCGACCGCCGGGGTGCGAAGACCGGCAGAGGGACGAGAGATCGTCCCCGGAAACCGGGCGAATACCCCGGCGGGCGGCATCCCAGCAAAGATCACCTGGCGCCGATGAGTAAGGCGTACCAGAACCACACAGGAGGCCCCAGTGGCGAAGGCGAAGTTCGAGCGGACTAAGCCGCACGTCAACATCGGCACCATCGGTCACATCGACCACGGTAAGACGACCCTCACGGCCGCCATTACCAAGGTGCTGCACGACGCGTACCCCGACCTGAACGAGGCCTCGGCCTTCGACCAGATCGACAAGGCTCCCGAGGAGCGCCAGCGCGGTATCACGATCTCCATCGCGCACGTCGAGTACCAGACGGAGACGCGTCACTACGCCCACGTCGACTGCCCCGGTCACGCGGACTACATCAAGAACATGATCACGGGTGCGGCGCAGATGGACGGCGCCATCCTCGTGGTCGCCGCCACCGACGGCCCGATGCCGCAGACCAAGGAGCACGTGCTCCTGGCCCGCCAGGTCGGCGTTCCCTACATCGTTGTCGCCCTGAACAAGGCCGACATGGTGGACGACGAGGAGATCCTGGAGCTCGTCGAGCTCGAGGTCCGTGAGCTCCTCTCCGAGTACGAGTTCCCGGGCGACGACCTGCCGGTCGTCAAGGTCTCGGCGCTCAAGGCGCTCGAGGGCGACAAGGAGTGGGGCCAGTCGGTCCTGAACCTGATGGCCGCCGTCGACGAGTCCATCCCGACCCCCGAGCGTGACGTCGACAAGCCGTTCCTCATGCCCGTCGAGGACGTCTTCACGATCACCGGTCGCGGTACGGTCGTCACCGGCCGTATCGAGCGTGGTGTCCTGAAGGTCAACGAGACCGTTGACATCATCGGCATCAAGCAGGACAAGACCACCACCACGGTCACCGGCATCGAGATGTTCCGCAAGCTGCTCGACGAGGGCCAGGCCGGTGAGAACGTCGGTCTGCTGCTCCGTGGCATCAAGCGCGAGGACGTAGAGCGCGGCCAGGTCATCATCAAGCCCGGCTCGGTCACCCCGCACACGGAGTTCGAGGCGCAGGCGTACATCCTGTCCAAGGACGAGGGCGGCCGTCACACGCCGTTCTTCAACAACTACCGTCCCCAGTTCTACTTCCGTACGACGGACGTGACCGGCGTCGTGACCCTCCCCGAGGGCACCGAGATGGTCATGCCGGGTGACAACACCGAGATGAAGGTGGAGCTCATCCAGCCCGTCGCCATGGAGGAGGGCCTGAAGTTCGCCATCCGTGAGGGTGGTCGCACGGTGGGCGCCGGCCAGGTCACCAAGATCAACAAGTGATCTCGGACTGACCCGTCCGGTCTCTGACCGGTAGGTCTCGAAGAGGCCCGTACGACTTCGGTCGTACGGGCCTCTTTGCTGTTCCCCGCCACGGCCGGCGGGGGGAGGGGCGCGTCAACGCGACGGCGCGGAAAGACTCCGTGACGAACGGCCGGGTCCGTCGGTTGAAGGCACGGGGTCCGCTGGGGATCCGACAGGTGCGGTACGGCGAAGGGCGGGCGTCTCCCGTGACGGGACCCAACGGAGCGGCTTCCCCGGATCTGGCGTCCTCGCCGGCTGAGAAGCGGGCGGCGGCACGGGCCGTCCAGGATCACATCGAGCCGGACACCCGCGACGCGGGCGGCTGGGCCGACGAGGAGACGGGGGCCGCGGTGAAGGCGTTCGGCCCGAAGGACGGGGACGGCTGGCTGACGTCGCCGGCCCTGAAGAAGGCGCACGGGACCTGGACGGACCAGGTGAAGAACCTGATGGACCGGCTCGGTGCGGAGAAGGACGCGCTGCGCGGCGGGAACGCCGTACTCACGAGCACGGACCTGGCGGTGGGGTCGACGCTGCGGCGGACGTCCGCGCTGGACCGGTACTGAGACGCCGGGGTCACCAGACGCATGCCGACCTACCACGAGATCATGAGCACCGACCTCGCCACGCTGACCACGGCGGCCGAGCGCTGGGACGGGATGGCGGGCGAGTTCGGGCGGCAGGAGACGGCGTACCGGCGGGACGTGTACGGCGTCTCCGTGCGCCCCTCCTGGACGGGGCTGAGCGCGGACGCCGCGCACGCGCGGTTCGACATCACGCTCAGGGAGTTCCAGTACGCGCAGACCGAGGCCAAGGCCGTCGCGTCGCTGCTCCGCGACGCCCACCAGCAGTTCGTGGAGGGCCGGGGCCGGGTGGAGGCGGCACGGCGGGAGGCGCTGGCGGCCGGGATGCGGGTGTCCGAGGCGGGGGTGGTGAGCCCGGCCCCGGCGCCGGACCCCCACTCCGGCGCCGAGCCGGCCAGACCGCCCGGCGCCCCGGCGCACGACGCGCACCACTGGCAGGAACGCATCGACCGGGCGGTGCGGGAGGTGACGGACGCGGACACGGGCGTCCGGGTCGCCCTGGCCGCGGTCGTGCTCGACTCCGACGTGATCGCCGGCGGCCGGGGCTTCAACGGCCGAGCGACAGGCGACATCGAACGCTACGAGGCCGAAGACGCGCAGGGCGTCCTCGCGCGCCTCGGCCGGGGTGAACACCTGTCGGGCAAGGAACTGTCGGAGCTGGAACGGCTGCTGCGCGACAACAGCGACGACGAGGTGTTCTCACGGACGGTCCTGGACGGGCTGGGCGCGGACGGCACGATCCGGCTCACGAACGAGCTGAACGACATGATCCACGGTCCCGCCGGTGACCGGGGCGGCGACTGCTCCACGATCGAGAGGGGCCTCGCCGACGCCCTCGCCACGGCCACCAGGGACACGAAGTCCGCGTGGTACCGGCGGTGGCGGGCCGGGATGCGGAAGGTGGGCGCGGAACGGTACGCGACGGACGCCCAGGGACTCCACCTCGACAAGGCCCTCGGCTACCAGTCGTTGGTCACGCTCATGCAGAAGGGGCACGGGTACGCGCCGGCGATGCTCGAAGACCTCACCGACGACATGATCACGACGGAGAAACGGGAACCGGGAATCTGGCGGTTGAAGACGGAGTACGGCGGCCGACGGGGCGGCTGGTTCGCCAACGACCCCGTGGACGGAATGCTCGGCCTCATGAGCCACAGCCCGGACACGGCGGCGCATTACCTCAACTCCGGCGACCACATGAAGTACCTCATGAAGGACCGCGACTGGAACGTCGTCCTCCACGAACACGACGGGCCGAAGGCGGCGGAATACCGGGCCGGCCCCGACGCGGACGACCGGGCGGGGTTCGGGGCGGCGCTCCAGGCTGCCGCCACGGGAATCGACCCGGCCGACCGGCACGCCCACTTCGTCGCCCACGACAAGGCGAACGAGGCGGTGTTCCGATCGGCGTTCGGACACCTGGCCGACAGCGGCGACGACTTCCCGCCCTCACTGCGGAAGCCGATGGCCAATGTGCTGGTCAATTACGGGGACAAGGTGCATGCGGCCATGAGTGAGGTGGACATCGCCCATTCGCCCCTCAAACAGGAGCAGTTGTTCGAGGTCGTCAAGCAGGTATCCAAGGACGAGGGCGCGTACGGGGTGCTGAACGGTGGGCTCAACCACTCCATCGTCACGGACATCCACCGCGACCACTCCCACACCACCGACTCCCTGACCCGGGCCGGCCGGACCGTCGGCTTCCTGGAAGAGGCCCGGGTGCAGGCCGCGGGCGATCCCAAGACAGCGGAGTTCGCGACCAAGCCGATGTTCGACAAGGCGATCAGCTATCTGCCCGTGGGGAGCAGTGATGTGCAGGTCGGATTCGACTATGTGACGGAGCGGTGGCTCGCGGACGAGCAGAAGAGGCTGGATGACCAGCAGGCGGACACGAACGTCCAGGCCTACAGCAAGAGGAACGGCCAACTAATGGCACTTGCGGATGAGTGGAAGAAGACCCGTCACACGGACGGGAACTCGTACTACGACCCCAAACTTGAGATCAGCAGATCCGCACGAGACGGAATTGCGCAGGCGGCTGGTATGTCCGGAGAGCAAGCCAAGTGAACGTTCGCTGGTCCTTGGTCGCGTTGACTCTTTCCATCCTTACGGTGTCCTGTGGAGCCTCCGCTGATCATGCGCTCCCAAGAACTATTTGCGGCACGCCCGTCGACCCCACGGTCACCCGCCCGCTCGTGACATCCACGGATGACCTGCACGAGTTCACCCGCGTCGATCGTTCCGAGGCAATCACCGCCCCCTGCGTGCTTCTGGATGGACGCGATCCCGTTCTCAGCTTCCGCTTCTCATGGGATGACACCGCAAGAGACCTCATGTACCTGGCGACGGGCACCGGGTCGATCTCGGGAGTCAGGCAACCACGCGGCATCGACTTTGCCTACAAGACCCTCGTCGGTACGGACGGTGCCATCTCCATCGCGCCCTGTAAGACCAACGGCGGGGAGTACTTCACGCTGACTCTTCAGGTGCCGCGGATCAAGTTGACGGATCAGACGCACCGCGGGGACATCGAGCGGTTCATGCGGGCCTACTTCCCGGCGACGCTCAGGACGTTGGGGTGCAGGTAGCGTCCGGCAGTCGGCGGAGCCGAGTCGCGCCCGTGTTTGACCTACGTCACTCCGGGGGTATTGTCTCCGCTCCGATTGGCCAGCCCCCCGGGGCTTATGGCAGACTGTCGGAGTTGCTCGGTCGAGTTGTCGATGCTGCGCGCCTCCCGCCGGGAGGACCGGAAGCGAGTCCCACAGTACTCGTCGTTCCAACTGCCCCCAGGGCAGCGCTGGGACGGACGTACGGGAATCTTTCGGGAAGTGTCAGTGCGGCGCCGGCCAGGCATCCGGTGGGCTTCTCGCCCTCGGCCTGCGGTTCCGGAAGGGCCGCGCATTCCCAGCAGGGATGTCCAGAAGCAGGACATCTGTGTCGGCGGAAGCGCGACACACCCGACCGCGTGGGTCGGCGGAGACCAGGGAAACACCGGGTTCCAGAGCGTACGAGAGACAGGACTACTGAGTAGCCATGGCGGGACAGAAGATCCGCATCCGGCTCAAGGCCTACGACCACGAGGTCATCGACTCCTCGGCGAAGAAGATCGTCGAGACGGTGACGCGCACTGGTGCGTCGGTCGCGGGCCCGGTGCCGCTGCCCACTGAGAAGAACGTGTACTGCGTCATCAAGTCGCCGCACAAGTACAAGGACTCGCGCGAGCACTTCGAGATGCGCACGCACAAGCGCCTGATCGACATCCTCGACCCGACTCCCAAGACCGTTGACTCTCTGATGCGACTCGACCTCCCGGCCGGTGTCGACATCGAGATCAAGCTCTAGGGGCGGTGATCTGAGAATGGCTAAGCAGATCAAGGGCATCCTGGGCGAGAAGCTCGGCATGACGCAGGTGTGGGACGAGAACAACCGTGTTGTTCCCGTCACCGTCGTCAAGGCCAGCGCGAACGTCGTCACCCAGGTCCGTACGAATGACTCCGACGGCTACGAGTCGGTCCAGATCGCCTTCGGCGAGATCGACCCGCGCAAGGTGAACAAGCCCCTCAAGGGCCACTTCGCCAAGGCCGACGTCACTCCCCGTCGTCACCTCGTCGAGATCCGTACCGCTGACGCCAGCGAGTACACCCTCGGCCAGGAGATCACCGCCGCGACCTTCGAGGCCGGCGTCAAGGTGGACGTGACCGGCAAGAGCAAGGGCAAGGGCTTCGCCGGTGTCATGAAGCGTCACAACTTCAAGGGCCTCGGCGCCGGACACGGCACCCAGCGCAAGCACCGCTCTCCCGGCTCCATCGGTGGCTGTGCCACCCCGGGCCGTGTGTTCAAGGGCCTCCGCATGGCGGGTCGCATGGGCAACGAGCGGGTCACCACCCAGAACCTGACCGTCCACGCCGTTGACGCGGAGAAGGGTCTGCTGCTCATCAAGGGCGCGGTTCCCGGTCCGAACGGCGGCCTCGTCCTGGTCCGCACCGCGGCCAAGGGGGCCTGAGGTACCGATGAGCACTGTTGACATCCTTTCGCCGGCAGGCGACAAGACCGGGACGGTCGAACTCCCCGCGGAGATTTTCGACGTCGAGAAGATCAGCATCCCGCTGCTTCACCAGGTTGTCGTCGCGCAGCTGGCCGCTGCCCGCCAGGGCACGCACAAGACCAAGACTCGCGGCGAGGTGCGGGGTGGCGGTAAGAAGCCTTACCGTCAGAAGGGCACCGGCCGTGCGCGCCAGGGCTCTACCCGTGCGCCGCAGTTCGCCGGTGGTGGCGTCGTGCACGGTCCCGTGCCGCGTGACTACTCGCAGCGGACCCCGAAGAAGATGAAGGCCGCGGCCCTGCGCCACGCCCTCACCGACCGAGCCCGCAACGCTCGCATCCACGTCGTCTCCGGCGTCCTCGAGGGCGATTCCCCGTCCACGAAGGCCGCCAGGTCGCTGCTCGGCAAGATCTCGGAGCGCAAGAACCTGCTCCTGGTCATCGACCGTGCCGACGAGGCCGCGTGGCTGTCCGCCCGCAACCTGCCCCAGGTCCACATCCTGGAGCCGGGCCAGCTGAACACGTACGACGTTCTCGTCTCGGACGACGTGGTCTTCACCCAGGCCGCTTTCGAGTCCTTCGTGTCCGGCACGCCGAGTGCCGAGCTGAACACTGACACCGAAGGGAGCGACGCCTGATGGCTACGCGTCACCCGAGCATCGCCTCGAAGGCCGCCAAGGCCAAGAAGGTCGCGCGCCTCGCCAAGGCGAAGCGCCACGAGACCGAGGGCAAGAACACCGTCGAGACGCCGCTGAGCAAGTCGTTCACGGACCACCGTGACGTACTGCTCAAGCCGGTCGTCTCCGAGAAGAGCTACGCGCTCCTCGACGACGGCAAGTACACGTTCATCGTCGCCCCGGGCGCCAACAAGACCCAGATCAAGCAGGCCGTCCAGGCGGTCTTCTCGGTCAAGGTCACCGGGGTCAACACGATCAACCGCCAGGGCAAGCGCAAGCGCACGAAGACCGGGTTCGGTCAGCGTGCCTCCACCAAGCGCGCGATCGTGACCCTCGCCGAGGGCGACCGTATCGACATCTTCGGCGGTCCGTCCGCGTAAGCGGGTCGGATCGTCCGATATCGGACGAGGACTGAGAAATGGGAATCCGCAAGTACAAGCCGACTACGCCGGGCCGTCGTGGCTCCAGCGTCGCCGACTTCGTCGAGGTCACGCGGTCCACGCCGGAGAAGTCGCTGGTCCGCCCGCTGCACAGCAAGGGCGGCCGTAACAACGCCGGTCGTGTGACCGTTCGCCACCAAGGTGGCGGACACAAGCGCGCCTACCGTGTCATCGACTTCCGTCGCCATGACAAGGACGGCGTGCCGGCGAAGGTCGCGCACATCGAGTACGACCCCAACCGCACCGCGCGCATCGCGCTGCTGCACTACGCGGACGGCGAGAAGCGCTACATCCTCGCCCCGCGCAACCTGCAGCAGGGCGACCGGGTGGAGAACGGTCCCGGGGCCGACATCAAGCCGGGCAACAACCTGGCCCTCCGCAACATCCCGGTCGGTACCACGATCCACGCGATCGAGCTCCGTCCTGGTGGCGGTGCCAAGTTCGCCCGCTCCGCCGGTGCCTCCGTGCAGCTGCTCGCGAAGGAGGGCTCGATGGCCCACCTCCGCATGCCTTCCGGTGAGATCCGCCTGGTCGACCAGCGCTGCCGCGCCACGGTCGGCGAGGTCGGCAACGCCGAGCAGAGCAACATCAACTGGGGTAAGGCCGGCCGCAAGCGCTGGCTGGGCGTCCGCCCGACCGTTCGCGGTGTGGCGATGAACCCGGTCGACCACCCGCACGGTGGTGGTGAGGGCAAGACCTCCGGTGGTCGCCACCCGGTCTCCCCGTGGGGTCAGAAGGAGGGTCGTACTCGTTCGCCGAAGAAGGCTTCGAACAAGTACATCGTCCGCCGCCGCAAGACGAACAAGAAGCGCTAGGAGCGGGTTTAGATGCCGCGCAGTCTCAAGAAGGGGCCCTTCGTCGACGACCACCTGATCAAGAAGGTGGACGCCCAGAACGAAGCAGGTTCCAAGAACGTCATCAAGACCTGGTCCCGTCGCTCGATGATCATCCCGGCCATGCTGGGTCACACGATCGCGGTGCACAACGGCAAGACCCACATTCCGGTGTTTGTCACCGAGTCGATGGTCGGCCACAAGCTCGGCGAGTTCTCGCCGACGCGCACCTTCCGGGGTCACGTCAAGGACGACCGGAAGTCGAAGCGCCGCTAGCAGCGGGGTGGAATGACCATGACAGACACTGGAAGGACAACCATGGAAGCCAGGGCCCAGGCGCGGTACATCCGCGTCACGCCCATGAAGGCCCGCCGCGTGGTGGACCTTATCCGTGGCATGGATGCCACGGAGGCTCAGGCGGTCCTGCGTTTCGCCCCGCAGGCCGCGAGCGTGCCGGTCGGCAAGGTGCTTGACAGCGCCATTGCCAACGCCGCGCACAACTACGACCACACCGACGCCGGCAGCCTTGTCATCTCCGAGGCGTACGTCGACGAGGGTCCGACCCTGAAGCGGTTCCGTCCGCGGGCCCAGGGCCGTGCCTACCGGATCCGCAAGCGGACCAGCCACATCACCGTGGTCGTCAGCAGCAAGGAAGGAACCCGGTAATGGGCCAGAAGGTTAACCCGCATGGGTTCCGGCTCGGCATCACCACGGACTTCAAGTCCCGCTGGTACGCCGACAAGCTGTACAAGGACTACGTCAAGGAAGACGTCGCCATCCGCCGGATGATGACGTCCGGCATGGAGCGCGCCGGCATCTCGAAGGTGGAGATCGAGCGCACCCGTGACCGCGTGCGGGTGGACATCCACACCGCCCGCCCGGGCATCGTCATCGGCCGCCGCGGCGCGGAGGCCGACCGTATCCGCGGTGACCTGGAGAAGCTGACCGGCAAGCAGGTCCAGCTGAACATCCTCGAGGTCAAGAACCCGGAGACGGACGCTCAGCTGGTGGCCCAGGCCGTCGCCGAGCAGCTGTCCTCCCGCGTCTCCTTCCGTCGGGCCATGCGTAAGAGCATGCAGTCCGCCATGAAGGCCGGCGCCAAGGGCATCAAGATCCAGTGCGGCGGTCGCCTCGGCGGCGCCGAGATGTCCCGCTCGGAGTTCTACCGCGAGGGCCGTGTGCCCCTGCACACCCTCCGCGCGAACGTGGATTACGGCTTCTTCGAGGCCAAGACGACCTTCGGCCGTATCGGTGTGAAGGTCTGGATCTACAAGGGCGACGTCAAGAACATCGCCGAGGTCCGCGCCGAGAACGCCGCTGCCCGCGCCGGCAACCGCCCGGCCCGTGGCGGCGCCGACCGCCCGGCCCGCGGTGGTGCCCGTGGTGGCGAGCGCGGCGGTCGCGGTCGTAAGCCGCAGTCGGCTCCCGCCGCCGAGGCCCCCAAGGCCGAGGCTCCGGCGGCTGCCGCTCCGGCCGAGGCTGCGCCCTCTTCTACCGGTGGAACGGAGGCCTGACCGACATGCTGATCCCCCGTAGGGTCAAGCACCGCAAGCAGCACCACCCCAAGCGTCGTGGTCAGGCCAAGGGCGGTACGCAGGTTTCGTTCGGCGAGTACGGCATTCAGGCCCTCACGCCGGCGTACGTGACGAACCGCCAGATCGAGGCCGCCCGTATCGCGATGACCCGCCACATCAAGCGTGGCGGCAAGGTCTGGATCAACATCTACCCGGACCGCCCGCTCACGAAGAAGCCTGCCGAGACCCGCATGGGTTCCGGTAAGGGTTCGCCCGAGTGGTGGATCGCGAACGTGCACCCGGGTCGGGTCATGTTCGAACTGTCCTACCCCAACGAGAAGATCGCCCGTGAGGCCCTCACTCGCGCAGCCCACAAGCTGCCGATGAAGTGCCGGATCGTCAAGCGCGAGGCAGGTGAAGCGTGATGTCGGTCGGTACCAAGGCGTCCGAGCTGCGCGAACTGGGTGACGAGGAGCTTCTCAACAAGCTCCGCGAAGCCAAGGAAGAGCTGTTCAACCTCCGCTTCCAGGCGGCAACCGGTCAGCTCGAAAACCACGGGCGGCTCAAGGCCGTCCGCAAGGACATCGCGCGGATCTACACCCTGATGCGTGAGCGCGAGCTGGGCATCGAGACGGTGGAGAGCGCCTGATGAGCGAGAGCAACGTGACTGAAGAGCAGACCGCCACCCGCGGTTTCCGCAAGACCCGTGAGGGTCTCGTCGTCAGCGACAAGATGGACAAGACTGTCGTCGTCGCCGTCGAGGACCGGGTGAAGCACGCCCTGTACGGCAAGGTCATCCGCCGTACGAACAAGCTGAAGGCCCACGACGAGCAGAACGCCGCAGGCGTCGGTGACCGCGTCCTCCTCATGGAGACGCGTCCGCTGTCCGCGACGAAGCGCTGGCGCGTCGTCGAGATCCTCGAGAAGGCCAAGTAGGCAATTCGCGCAAGCGAATTCCATGAAAACGCCCTGCGGGACCAATCCCGCAGGTCAGTTCCGCCAGGCTCGGCAGGGGTCCTCGCACTGAGGCCCCTGCCGGGAACCGGCAGACGATCAGGAGATAGACGTGATCCAGCAGGAGTCGCGACTGCGTGTCGCCGACAACACTGGTGCGAAGGAAATCCTTTGCATCCGTGTGCTCGGTGGCTCCGGTCGCCGCTACGCGGGCATCGGCGACGTCATCGTCGCCACCGTCAAGGACGCGATCCCCGGTGGCAACGTGAAGAAGGGTGACGTCGTCAAGGCGGTCATCGTTCGCACCGTGAAGGAGCGCCGCCGTCCGGACGGCTCGTACATCCGCTTCGACGAGAACGCCGCCGTCATTCTGAAGAACGACGGCGACCCTCGTGGCACCCGCATCTTCGGCCCGGTCGGGCGTGAGCTGCGCGAGAAGAAGTTCATGAAGATCATCTCGCTGGCTCCGGAGGTGCTGTAAGCATGAAGATCAAGAAGGGCGACCTGGTTCAGGTCATCACCGGTAAGGACAAGGGCAAGCAGGGCAAGGTCATTGCCGCTTACCCGCGCGACGAGCGCGTCCTGGTCGAGGGTGTCAACCGGGTCAAGAAGCACACCAAGGCCGGCCCGACCGCCAGCGGTTCCCAGGCCGGCGGCATCGTGACCACCGAGGCCCCGATTCACGTGAGCAATGTTCAGCTCGTCGTGGAGAAGGACGGCAACAAGGTTGTCACGCGCGTCGGTTACCGCTTCGACGACGAGGGCAACAAGGTTCGCGTTGCCAAGCGGACGGGTGAGGACATCTGATGACTACCACCACCACTCCGCGTCTCAAGACGAAGTACCGCGAGGAGATCGCGGGCAAGCTGCGTGAGGAGTTCTCGTACGAGAACGTCATGCAGATCCCCGGCCTCGTCAAGATCGTGGTCAACATGGGTGTGGGCGACGCCGCCCGCGACTCCAAGCTGATCGAGGGCGCGATCCGCGACCTCACCACGATCACCGGTCAGAAGCCGGCCGTGACCAAGGCCCGCAAGTCCATCGCGCAGTTCAAGCTGCGTGAGGGTCAGCCGATCGGTGCCCACGTCACGCTCCGTGGCGACCGCATGTGGGAGTTCCTGGACCGCACCCTGTCGCTCGCGCTTCCGCGCATCCGCGACTTCCGTGGTCTGTCTCCCAAGCAGTTCGACGGTCGTGGCAACTACACCTTCGGTCTGACCGAGCAGGTCATGTTCCACGAGATCGACCAGGACAAGATCGACCGCGTCCGGGGTATGGACATCACCGTGGTGACCACGGCGACCAACGACGCCGAAGGCCGTGCCCTTCTCCGTCACCTCGGCTTCCCCTTCAAGGAGGCGTAAGCGAGATGGCGAAGAAGGCTCTGATTGCCAAGGCTGCTCGTAAGCCCAAGTTCGGTGTGCGCGGCTACACCCGCTGCCAGCGCTGCGGCCGCCCGCACTCCGTGTACCGCAAGTTCGGCCTCTGCCGCGTGTGCCTTCGTGAGATGGCTCACCGTGGCGAGCTGCCGGGCGTGACCAAGAGCTCCTGGTAGTCCGGTAATCCGGACTCCCGAAGCTCTCGGTAAGTAAAGGGTTCGGTCAGGTGCCCACCTCTCCATGGCTTAGGCTAGGAGGGTTGGGCGCCTGACGCCCAGACGACTTACTACGCCGTAGGTCCACCGCGCCGCACCCGCCCCGTCTCGGATCGGGGAGAGGGATGGCGCACCAGGAAACCCCGGCGAGAGAGGCCGAAGGCCAATTCATGACCATGACTGATCCGATCGCAGACATGCTTACGCGTCTGCGGAACGCGAACTCGGCATACCACGACTCTGTGACGATGCCGGCATCGAAGATCAAGTCTCACATCGCGGAGATCCTCCAGCAGGAGGGCTTCATCACGGGCTGGAAGGTCGAGGACGCCGAGGTCGGCAAGAACCTCGTTCTCGAGCTGAAGTTCGGCCCGAACCGTGAGCGCTCCATCGCGGGCATCAAGCGGATCTCCAAGCCCGGTCTCCGGGTGTACGCGAAGTCCACCTCCCTGCCCAAGGTGCTGGGTGGCCTCGGCGTGGCGATCATCTCCACGTCGCACGGGCTCCTCACCGACAAGCAGGCCGGCAAGAAGGGCGTAGGCGGAGAAGTTCTCGCCTACGTCTGGTAGCGGAAGGGAACGGAGGAAACAGCTATGTCGCGTATTGGCAAGCTCCCCATCACGGTTCCCGCCGGCGTGGACGTCACCATCGACGGCCGTACGGTCGCGGTCAAGGGCCCCAAGGGCTCGCTGACCCACACCGTCGCTGCGCCGATCGATATCGCCAAGGGTGAGGACGGCGTTCTCAACGTCACCCGCCCCAACGACGAGCGTCAGAACAAGGCCCTGCACGGCCTGTCCCGCACGCTGGTGGCGAACATGATCACCGGCGTGACCGAGGGTTACGTGAAGAAGCTCGAGATCAGCGGTGTCGGTTACCGCGTGGCGGCCAAGGGATCGAACCTCGAGTTCGCTCTCGGCTACAGCCACTCGATCACGGTCGAGGCCCCCGAGGGAATCACCTTCAAGGTGGAGACCCCGACCCGCTTCCAGGTCGAGGGCATCGACAAGCAGAAGGTCGGCGAGGTTGCGGCCAACATCCGCAAGCTGCGCAAGCCCGACCCGTACAAGGCCAAGGGTGTCAAGTACGAGGGCGAAGTCATCCGGCGCAAGGTCGGAAAGGCGGGTAAGTAAGCCATGGCATACGGTACGAAGATCGCTAAGGGCGACGCTTACAAGCGTGCTGCCATCAAGCGTCGTCACGTCCGCATCCGGAAGCACATCTCCGGTACGGCTGAGCGTCCGCGCCTGGTCGTGACCCGCTCCAACCGCCACATCGTGGCCCAGGTCATCGACGACATCAAGGGTCACACCCTGGCGTCGGCGTCGACCCTGGACACCTCGATCCGCGGCGGCGAGAGCGACAAGTCCGCGCAGGCCAAGTCGGTCGGCGCCCTGGTCGCCGAGCGCGCCAAGGCCGTCGGCGTCGAGGCTGTCGTATTCGACCGTGGTGGCAACCAGTACGCGGGGCGCATCGCCGCCCTGGCGGACGCCGCCCGCGAAGCCGGACTCAAGTTCTAAGCCGCCCGTCGCGGCAGCGACTGAGTGTTGCTGCGTAGCTAGCGGAAACAGAGAGAGGTAATCCAATGGCTGGACCCCAGCGCCGTGGAAGCGGTGCCGGTGGCGGCGAGCGGCGGGACCGGAAGGGCCGTGACGGCGGCGCTGCTGCCGCCGAGAAGACCGCGTACGTTGAGCGCGTAGTCGCGATCAACCGCGTCGCCAAGGTTGTCAAGGGTGGCCGTCGCTTCAGCTTCACCGCGCTCGTCGTGGTGGGCGACGGTGACGGCACCGTGGGTGTCGGTTACGGCAAGGCCAAGGAGGTGCCGGCCGCCATCGCCAAGGGTGTTGAGGAGGCCAAGAAGCACTTCTTCAAGGTCCCCCGTATCCAGGGCACCATCCCGCACCCGATCACGGGCGAGAAGGCCGCGGGCGTCGTCCTGCTCAAGCCTGCCTCCCCCGGTACCGGCGTTATCGCCGGTGGTCCGGTGCGTGCTGTGCTCGAGTGCGCCGGCGTGCACGACATCCTGTCGAAGTCGCTCGGCTCCTCCAACGCGATCAACATCGTGCACGCGACCGTGGCGGCCCTCAAGGGCCTGCAGCGTCCCGAGGAGATCGCGGCCCGCCGCGGTCTGCCCCTCGAAGACGTCGCCCCCGCGGCTCTCCTTCGTGCACGTGCCGGGGCGGGTGCGTAATGGCTCGCCTCAAGGTCACGCAGACGAAGTCGTACATCGGCAGCAAGCAGAACCACCGTGACACCCTTCGGTCGCTTGGTCTCAAGGGGATCAACACCGTGGTGGTCAAGGATGATCGTCCCGAGTTCCGCGGAATGGTGCACACCGTCCGCCACCTCGTGACGGTCGAGGAGGTCGACTGATCATGGCGGAGAACAAGCCGCTCAAGATCCACAACCTCCGTCCTGCCCCGGGCGCCAAGACCGCCAAGACCCGTGTGGGTCGTGGTGAGGCGTCGAAGGGTAAGACGGCAGGTCGTGGTACCAAGGGCACGAAGGCCCGTTACCAGGTCTCGGAGCACTTCGAGGGTGGCCAGACGCCTCTCCACATGCGTCTTCCCAAGCTCAAGGGCTTCCGGAACCCGTTCAGGACCGAGTACCAGGTCGTGAACCTCGACAAGCTGGGCGCGCTGTACCCGGAGGGTGGCGAGGTCACCGTCGAGGGACTCGTCGCCAAGGGCGCCGTTCGCAAGAACAGCCTCGTCAAGGTCCTCGGCCAGGGTGAACTCGCCGTGGCGCTGCAGGTGTCGGTCGACGCCGTCTCCGGCTCCGCCAAGGAGAAGATCACCGCCGCGGGCGGTACCGTCAACGAGCTCATCTGAGCGCGGTGACGTAAGCGATCCCGACCGGGGATACCCCATAACGGGGTATCCCCGGTTGGTCGTTCCACGGGGGCAGTGTCGCCGGTAAGGTGGCCTGCACTGTTCACTTCCGTATTCGTCGAACCTCAAGACCGTCACCCTTGACGCACTGGCGCGGGGGTCGCAGGAGGCACCGTGCTCACCGCGTTCGCCCGGGCGTTCAGGACGCCCGACCTGCGCAAGAAGCTGCTCTTCACGCTCGGCATCATCGTGGTCTACCGGGTCGGTACCCACGTTCCGATCCCCGGCGTCAACTACACGGCCGTACAGCAGTGTGTGACCGAGGCCTCCGGCAACCAGGGCCTCTTCGGTCTGGTCAACATGTTCTCCGGTGGTGCGCTGCTGCAGATCACGGTCTTCGCGCTCGGCATCATGCCGTACATCACGGCGAGCATCATTCTGCAGCTGCTGACCGTGGTGATTCCCCGGCTGGAGGCCCTCAAGAAAGAGGGCCAGGCCGGTACGACGAAGATCACTCAGTACACGCGCTATCTGACCGTGGCGCTGGCCATTCTGCAGGGCACCGGCCTGGTGGCCACCGCCCGCAGCGGCGCCCTCTTCTCCGGCTGCACGGTCGCGACGAGCATCGTCCCGGACCGTGCCATCTTCAGCACCATCACCATGGTCGTCGTCATGACGGCGGGTACGTGTGTCGTGATGTGGCTCGGTGAGCTCATCACCGACCGCGGTATCGGCAACGGCATGTCGATCCTGATGTTCATCTCGATCGCCGCGACCTTCCCGTCCGCGCTGTGGACCATCAAGAAGCAGGGCACGCTGGCCGGCGGCTGGATCGAGTTCGGCACCGTCATCCTGGTCGGCCTGGTCATGGTCGGCCTCGTCGTCTTCGTCGAACAGGCCCAGCGCCGCATTCCGGTCCAGTACGCGAAGCGGATGATCGGCCGCCGGTCCTACGGCGGAACCTCTACCTACATTCCGCTGAAGGTCAATCAGGCGGGTGTGATTCCCGTCATCTTCGCGTCGTCGCTGCTCTACATCCCGGCTCTGGTCGCCCAGTTCTCCGGCGGAACGTCCGGCTGGAAGACCTGGGTGCAGACGAACCTGACCAAGGGCGACCATCCGATCTACCTGATCAGCTACTTCCTGCTGATTGTTTTCTTCGCCTTCTTCTACGTGGCCATCTCGTTCAACCCCGAGGAAGTCGCGGACAACATGAAGAAGTATGGTGGCTTCATCCCGGGCATCCGGGCCGGCCGGCCGACCGCCGAGTACCTGAGCTACGTACTCAACCGGATCACCTGGCCGGGTTCGCTGTATCTGGGTCTGATCGCTCTCGTCCCGACGATGGCGTTGGTCGGTTTCGGGGCGACCGGCAACTTCCCGTTCGGCGGGACCAGCATCCTGATCATCGTGGGTGTGGGTCTTGAGACGGTGAAGCAGATCGAGAGCCAGCTCCAGCAGCGCAATTACGAAGGGTTCCTCCGCTGATGCGAATCGTCCTCGTCGGGCCGCCGGGCGCCGGTAAGGGAACGCAGGCTGTGCGCCTCGCCAAGACGCTGCACATTCCGCACATCTCCACGGGCGACCTCTTCCGCGCCAACATCAGCCAGGCGACCGAGCTCGGCAAACTGGCGAAGTCGTACATGGACGCGGGCAACCTGGTCCCGGACGAGGTCACCATCGCGATGGCCAAGGACCGCATGGAGCAGGCCGACGCGGAGAACGGGTTTCTCCTCGACGGCTTTCCGCGCAACGTGTCGCAGGCCGAGGCGCTGGACGAGCTGCTGAAGACCGAGGGCATCAAGCTGGACGCGGTGCTCGACCTGGAGGTCCCCGAGGAAGAGGTGGTCAAGCGCATCGCCGGTCGCCGCATCTGCCGCAAGGACTCCAGCCACGTCTTCCACGAGACGTACAGCCCGGCCAAGAAGGAAGGCGTCTGTGACGTCTGCGGCGGCGAGCTGTACCAGCGTGACGACGACTCCGAGGTGACCGTCCGCACCCGGCTGGAGGTCTACCACACGCAGACCGAGCCGATCATCGACTACTACAAGGCCCAGGGCCTGGTGGTCACGATCTCGGCGCTCGGTCCGGTGGACGACGTCACGCAGCGGGCGCTGGAGGCGCTGAAGCGCGAGGGCACCGACAAGTAGTCGTCGGACTGTACGGCCGCGGTGCCCGCAGGGGCGTCGCGGCCGTACTGTTGTGTACGTAAACGGTTGGACGCGGAAGACGGAGAGCGCAGACCCCCATGGTGCAGATCAAGACCCCCGAGCAGATCGCCAAAATGCGTGAGGCGGGGCTGGTCGTGGCCGCCATTCACGCGGCGACGCGTGAGGCAGCGGTGCCTGGTGCCAGCACGAAGGATCTGGACGAGGTCGCGCGCAAGGTCCTCGCGGACCACGACGCCAAGCCCAACTTCCTTGGCTACGGCGGCTTTCCGGCGACGATCTGCACCTCCGTGAACGAGGTCGTCGTGCACGGCATCCCCTCCGACGAGGTCGTCCTCAAGGACGGCGACATCATCTCCGTCGACTGCGGGGCGATCATCGACGGCTGGCACGGGGACGCGGCGTACACCGCCTTCGTCGGCTCCGGCCACGCCCCTGAGCTGATCGAGCTCTCCCGGGTGACCGAGGAGTCGATGTGGGCCGGCATCGCGGCGATGAAGCCGGGCAACCGCCTCGTCGACATCTCCCGCGCGATCGAGACGTACATCCGCCGCCAGCCGAAGCCCGGCGGCGGCAAGTACGGGATCATCGAGGACTACGGCGGCCACGGCATCGGCACCGAGATGCACATGGACCCGCACCTCCTGAACTACGTCGAGAAGCGCCGCGGCAAGGGCCCCAAACTGATCCCCGGCTTCTGCCTGGCCATCGAGCCGATGGTCTCCCTGGGCACCCCGAGGACGGAGGTCCTCTCCGACGACTGGACGGTCATCACGACCGACGGCACGTGGTCCTCGCACTGGGAGCACTCGATCGCTCTGACGGAGGCGGGCCCGCTCGTCCTGACGGCCCCGGACGGCGGCAGGGCGAAGCTGGCGGAGTACGGCATCAGCGCGGCCCCGGACCCGCTGGCGTAACGACGGCTTCCGCTGCCCGAAGCAGGTGGGGCGCCCTGGGTGTGCGGACCCGCGCAGAGGCCCGTTGTCCGTGTCGGCTCCGGACGGCGGTGCGGCGAAGTCGGCCGGGCCGGGATCGTGAGCGCGTCGGCCCCGCCCGCTTAAGGATCATGCGGGCGGGGCATCCTTCCTCGATTCGTCTTTCAGGATGTGCTGACGTAGACTGACTCGTCGGCTCTCGTGCACCCGCATGTCCGCATGCGCCCGTCAGGGAATGCACTGGAGTCGATCAAGGTAGTCGATTCGAAGGGCGAAGCGTGGCCAAGAAGCAAGGTGCCATCGAGATCGAGGGCACTGTCGTCGAGTCTCTTCCGAACGCCATGTTCAAGGTTGAGCTCCAGAACGGCCACCAGGTCCTGGCGCACATCAGCGGCAAGATGCGTATGCACTACATCCGTATCCTCCCTGACGACCGGGTCGTGGTGGAGTTGTCTCCGTACGACCTCACGCGCGGCCGGATCGTCTACCGCTACAAGTAGATCTTGCCCGGGTTCCGCGCGAGCGGGGCCGCAGGCAACTGACCCGGAGAACCTCACCCCATGAAGGTCAAGCCGAGCGTCAAGAAGATCTGCGACAAGTGCAGGGTGATCCGCCGTCACGGTCGGGTCATGGTCATCTGCGAGAACCCGCGCCACAAGCAGCGCCAGGGCTGACGCAGGACCGTCCCTCTGCATCTGTTCGCAGGGATTCGCGCGACGCGAGCAAAGCATGTTCATACGCAGGATCCGGGCGCCGTTGGCGTCTGATACCCCCGGCTCGGAGGCCGGGGACCCGGTTCGCCCTTCGTTTCCGACCGCCCCTCCGGGCAGCGCGGAGCGGGCGACGGGGGTCTGGTGCTGCGGAAGACCTCCGAAGATCAACTGGAGCCATTGAATGGCACGCGTTTCCGGTGTCGACATCCCGCGCGAAAAGCGTGTGGAGGTCGCCCTCACCTACGTGTTCGGCATTGGCCGGACGCTGTCCCAGCTGACGCTGGCCGAGACGGGCATCGACCCCAACACCCGTGTTCGCGACCTCTCCGAGGAGCAGCTCGTCGCGATCCGTGAGTACGTCGACGCCAACATCAAGACCGAGGGTGACCTCCGTCGCGAGGTGCAGGCCGACATCCGCCGCAAGGTGGAGATCGGCTGCTACCAGGGTCTGCGTCACCGTCGAGGTCTGCCCGTCCGCGGTCAGCGCACCAGCACGAACGCTCGCACCCGCAAGGGCCCGCGTCGCGCCATCGCCGGCAAGAAGAAGCCGGGCAAGAAGTAGTCCTCAGCGGACAACGCTTCATCAGCGGTCTTCGCTGTAGGACCGACCACCTCCCCGTAGGAGTTATAGATGCCCCCCAAGGGTCGTCAGGGCGCTGCCAAGAAGGTGCGCCGCAAGGAAAAGAAGAACGTCGCTCACGGCCACGCGCACATCAAGAGCACGTTCAACAACACGATCGTCTCGATCACGGACCCCTCGGGCAACGTGATCTCCTGGGCCTCCGCCGGCCACGTCGGCTTCAAGGGCTCGCGCAAGTCCACCCCCTTCGCCGCGCAGATGGCCGCCGAGTCGGCCGCCCGCCGCGCGCAGGAGCACGGCATGCGCAAGGTCGACGTCTTCGTGAAGGGCCCGGGTTCGGGTCGCGAGACGGCCATCCGTTCGCTTCAGGCGACCGGTCTTGAGGTCGGCTCGATCCAGGACGTCACCCCCACCCCGCACAACGGCTGCCGTCCGCCCAAGCGCCGCCGCGTCTGACGCACGGTTGTCTCGGGTTCCGGGCGGTACGGCCTTTCGGGGCCGTGCCGCCCGTAGCCTTGCGGCAGGAACGACACCGGGCTGCCGCCCGGTGAGCAGGGCGTCAAATAGCGGGCGCCCCTGACTGAAGGATCGCAACATGCTGATTGCTCAGCGTCCCTCGTTGACCGAAGAGGTCGTCGACGAGTTCCGCTCCCGGTTCGTGATCGAGCCGCTGGAGCCGGGATTCGGCTACACCCTCGGCAACTCCCTGCGTCGCACACTCCTCTCGTCGATCCCCGGCGCCGCTGTCACCAGCATCCGGATCGACGGCGTCCTGCACGAGTTCACCACCGTGCCGGGTGTCAAGGAGGACGTCACCGACCTCATCCTCAACATCAAGCAGCTGGTCGTCTCCTCGGAGCACGACGAGCCGGTCGTGATGTACCTGCGCAAGCAGGGCCCGGGTCTGGTCACCGCCGCCGACATCGCGCCGCCGGCCGGTGTCGAGGTGCACAACCCCGACCT
>NZ_JBEXET010000009.1:0-193089 GCF_040606415.1 Streptomyces sp. NPDC005423
CGGGCGGCCAGAACGGTGGCCTCTCCGTCTCCGCCCGGCCGGTGCCCCTCGCCGACGTCGGCACCGCGTGGACGGCGCCCGAGGTCCCCGGCGCCGGTCTGACGGGTTCGCCGACGGCTCAGGGTTTCAGCACCAGCGTGTCGCTCGTGCTCTTGTCGACCGCGTTGGGGGAGAAGGACCAGGACAGCAGTTCGCCGTCGGCCCACTTGCCGGTCTGGTCGGTGTAGTGGGCGCTGTAGGCGTGTCCCGACGCTCCGGTGAGGTTGATCCACTTCGACTTGTCGAGGTCGTCGAGGTTGACCACCATCCGCATCGACGGCACCCAGACGACCCCGTAGCCGCCCGCCGCGTTCCAGCCGGTCGCGTTGACCGTGGCCTCGCCGCCGCTGAGCTTCCAGGGGCCGCGGTTGAGGACGTACTGGATGAGGCCGGGACCGTCGGTGCCCAGGGTCTGGTTCTTCAGGAACAGGCGGTGCAGCCGGCCCCAGCTCCAGGTGTCGATGTCCTTGCCGAGCTTGGCGGTCAGCTCCCAGCGGGCGTCGATCATGGCGCGCTTGAAGAGCTGGTCACGGTTGTCGGCGCCCGGACGGGTGCCCGAGGCGGGCGTCTTCCACCAGTCGCTCTTGGGGTCGTCCATGAGCTTGCGGACCACCTCGAACCAGCGGTCGCCGCCGTCCGGCTGCGCCTGGTCGGCGTCGCGGTCGCCGCACTCGCGGACCTTCTTGTTGTCCTCGTCCGCGGGACCGGTGTTGTCGGCCGGGGCCACCCACAGGCACTGGCCCTTGACCCGCAGCTCCTCGGGCAGCTTGTTGCCGAAGGCGAGCTTGAGGATGTTGCGCCAGACGGAGTTGAAGTACGCGGCCGCCGCCGAGTCGGCGTCCTGGGTGTAGTCCCAGCCCTCAAGGAGCTTCTGCGCGGCACGGACGTCCTTGTCGGGGACGTCGATCTTCAGCAGCTTGGGCACGATCAGCTTGGCGATCTCGCTGCTGTCGTCGAGCTGCATCTGGCGCATGTCGTCGGTGGAGATCTTGCCGCCGCCGTTGATCTTCGACTGGATCAGGTCGGTGATGCGCTGGCTGCGGGTGCCGTAACCCCAGTCCGTGGTGAGCGTGTACGGGTACTTGTCCTTGTCGACCACGGCCTGGTTGGCGGTGACGATGTAGCCGCGTTTGGGGTTGTACTCGTACGGCAGCGCGGCCTGCTTGATGTAGCCGGTCCAGCGGTAGGCGGGGTCCCAGCCGGGTGCCGGGAGGGAGCCGTCGCCCTTGCCCCGCTCGGGGATCCTGCCGGGCAGGGTGTAGCCGATGTTGTTCTTGGTGTCGGCGTAGACCAGGTTCTGCGAGGGCACGTCGAAGTGGGTGGCCGCCGCGCGGAAGTCGGTCCAGTCCGACGCCTTGTCCATGGCGAAGACGGCGTCCATGGCGGTGCCGGGCTGGAGCGCGGTCCAGCGCAGCGCGATGCCGTAGCCGTCGCCCCGGTCGGGGGCCGCGGTGTCGACGGAGGCCTTCCTGCCGACCTTGACGAGTTCGTTGTCGCGGTCGGAGAGGAGGGGGCCGTTGTTGGTCTCCCGGACGACGATCTTCTTGGACGTGCCGCCGGCGACCTTGATGGTCTCCTCACGGCTCGTGAAGGGCTTCGTCTTGCCGTCGTACAGGTAGCCGTCCCCGGAGAGCTTCTCCAGGTAGAGGTCGGTGACGTCGACCCCGGAGTTGGTCATGCCCCAGGCGATGTCCGCGTTGTGCCCTATGACCACCCCGGGCATGCCGGCGAAGGTGTAGCCGGTGACGTCGTACTGGCACTTGCTGGAGACCGTGCGGCAGTGCAGGCCCATCTGGTACCAGACGGACGGCAGCGATGCCGACAGGTGCGGATCGTTGGCCAGCAGCGGTTTGCCGGTGATGGTGTACTTCCCGCCGACGACCCAGGAGTTGGAGCCGATGCCCTGGCCGTTCACCCCGACGGCTGCGGGGACGTCGTCCAGCACGTCGTAGAGCCCCGACAACTGGCTCTCCAGGGCCGAACCGGCCGTACCGCCGGCGGACGACGTGCCGGTCGTCCCGGTGGTCCCCGTCGTCCCGGTGGTCCCCGTCGTCCCCGTCGTCCCCGTGGTCCCGGTGGTCCCCGTCGTCCCCGTGGTCCCGGTGGTCCCCGTCGTCCCCGTCGTGCCGGTCGTGCCGGTCGAGGTGCCGCCCTGCTGGAACGTCTGGGTCAGCTCGTCGTACTGGCCCTCCGAGACGATCGCCTTGTTGCGGCTGTAGGGATAGTCCGGGTAGAGGTCGGCGATCTGCTGGGGGCCGAGGCGGCTGGTCATCAGGGCGCGGTCGATCTCGTCCTGCATGTTGCCCCGCAGGTCCCAGGCCATCGCCTTCAGCCACGAGACCGAGTCGACCGGGGTCCACTTCACGGGCGTGTAGTCGTTGGTGAAGCCCAGGGCCGCGTACTCCAGGGAGATGGCCTTGCCGTCCTTGCCCTGGAGATAGGCGTTGACCCCCTTGGCGTACGCCCGGAGGTACTTCTTCGTGGAGGCCGACAGAGTGGTGTCGTACTCCTTCTTCGCCACCCGGTCCCAGCCCAGGGTGCGCAGGAACTCGTCGTTCTTGACCTGGCTCTTGCCGAACATCTCGGACAGGCGCCCGGAGGTCATGTGCCGGCGTACGTCCATCTCGTAGAACCGGTCCTGCGCCTGGACGTAGCCCTGCGCCATGAACAGGTCCTCGTCGGAGGAGGCGTAGACCTGCGGGATGCCGTAGCCGTCCCGCTTCACGTCCACCGGGCCCGAGAGGCCGCTGAGGGTGATCGATCCCTTGGTCTGCGGGAAGGAGGCGCGCACCGTGCTGACGGACCAGTACGCGCCGTAGGCGACGCCCCCGATGATGGCCAGCACCAGGACGATGACGAGCAGACGGGCTTTGCGCCCCTTCTTCCTGCCGGACTTGCCGGGCGCATGACCCGATGAGGCGGTGGTGTTGGGGGGCATCGCTGTCCTTGCTGTCCTAACGCGAGCGGCAGGGCGGGCTGTGCTGATGACTGAGCGCTGGAGCAACCATAGGCGCAGGGCCCCGAGCCACTTGACGCGGAGTCGGGTACGAGCGCGGACTGACCGTCGATCTTGCCTGGGGAAGCGTCAAGAAAGCGTCAAGAGTTAGGTAAGGTAACGAAGTAGTTGAAGCTTTTCGGACACCGGGGCGCCCCAGCCCCGGCTCCGCTCACGCGAGTTCGCGCGCGCCGCGCGCGTCAGCCAGGGAAGGGAACAGCCGCTGACTGTCCACCACCTCAACCAGCTCCTGCTCGTCTGCTCACTGGTCCTGCTCGTCGCCGTGGCGGCGGTCCGCATCTCCTCCCGCAGCGGGCTGCCCAGCCTCCTCGTCTACCTCGGCATCGGCATCGCCATGGGCCAGGACGGCGTCGGCCACGTCCACTTCGACAACGCCGAGCTGACCCAGGTCATCGGCTACGCGGCCCTGGTCGTGATCCTGGCCGAGGGCGGTCTGGGCACGAAGTGGAAGGAGGTCGGGCCGGTCCTGCCGGCCGCCACCGTACTGGCCCTGGTGGGCGTCGCGGTGAGCGTCGGCGTCACTGCCGCGGGCGCCCACTACCTGATCGGGCTGGAGTGGCGCCAGGCGCTCATCATCGGGGCGGTGGTCTCCTCCACGGACGCGGCAGCGGTCTTCTCGGTACTGCGCCGCATCCCGCTGCCCGCCCGCGTGACGGGCACCCTGGAGGCCGAATCCGGGTTCAACGACGCCCCGGTGGTCATCCTGGTCGTCGCCTTCTGCACGGCAGGACCCGTGGAGCACTGGTACGTACTGGTGGGCGAGATAGCCATGGAGCTGGCCATCGGCGTGGCGATCGGCCTCGCGGTCGGCTGGCTCGGCTCCTGGGGCCTGCGGCACGTGGCGCTGCCCGCCTCCGGCCTCTACCCGATCGCCGTCATGGCGATCGCGGTCACCGCGTACGCCGGCGGGGCACTGGCCCACGGCAGCGGCTTCCTCGCCGTCTACCTCGCCTCCATGGCGCTCGGCAACGCCAAGCTGCCGCACTGGCCCGCGACGCGCGGCTTCGCCGAGGGCCTGGGCTGGATCGCCCAGATCGGCATGTTCGTCCTGCTGGGCCTGCTGGTCACCCCGCACGAACTGGGCGACGACGTCTGGCCCGCGCTCGTCATCGGCCTGGTGCTCACCATGGTCGCCCGCCCCCTGGGCGTGCTGCTCAGCCTGGCGCCGTTCCGGGTGCCCTGGCAGGAGCAGGCCCTGATGTCCTGGGCCGGCCTGCGCGGCGCCGTGCCCATCATCCTGGCCACCATCCCCATGGTGAACGGCGTGGAATCCAGCGTCCGGGTCTTCAACATCGTCTTCGTCCTGGTCGTCGTCTACACCCTGGTGCAGGGCCCGACCCTGCCCTGGCTGGCGCGGAAACTGCGGTTGGGCGACGACCAGGAGGCCGCCGACCTGGGCATCGAATCGGCCCCCCTGGAGCGGCTGCGCGGCCACCTGCTGTCCGTCGCGATCCCTCCGGGGTCGAAGATGCACGGCGTCGAGGTCAACGAACTCAGACTGCCGCCCGGAGCCGCCGTCACCCTCGTCGTCCGCGAGGGGAAGTCGTTCGTCCCGCTCCCCACGACGGTCCTGCGCCGCGGCGACGAACTCCTCGTGGTGGCCACGGACCCCGTCCGGGACGCGGCGGAACAGCGGCTGCGCGCCATCGGCCGCGGCGGCAAACTGGCCGGCTGGCTGGGCACCGACACCGGGACCGGCATCGGCGGAACCCGCGGCCACAGCCGTTAACGGCATGTTTCGTACGGTTCACACGGGCGCCGATCGCAGGTGAACGTCCCCGTGGTGCCCGTTTTCACAGGCACACCAGGCGTCACTCCCTGTACGATGAAGGCACATTCTGATCGAACCAACTCTGCCTGAAGCAGTGCTGGCGCGACCGTATGGCGGCCGGGACGTTCTCCTCATCAGACGCCGGTATCTACCGCAGTTCCGCGCAACGAGGACAGCTCTCGGCGCCCCCGCACGGGCGCGCTACCAGGCGGCAGAAAGGCACGGGCCGTGGCATCCACGGTCAACTCCCGCCCCGGATATGGACAGTTGCTGCGCACGCGCGGCGCCTGGACGTTCCTGCTCCCCGGCTTCGCCGCACGCCAGCCGTTCGCGATGCTCACCCTCTCCATCGTGCTGCTCGTCCAGCACACCACCGGCTCCTACGGCGCGGCGGGCGCCGCGGCGGCCGTCACCGGCGTCTCCATGGCCCTGTTCGCGCCCTACAGCGGCCGGCTGGCCGACCGCCACGGACAGCGCGCCGTCCTGCTCCCCGGCGTCCTGCTGCACACGGTCTCCGGTCTGACCCTCACGGCGCTGGCACTGGCGCACGCACCCCTGTGGGCGCTCTTCGTCGCGGCCGTACCGACCGGCGCCTCCGTACCCCAGGTCGGGCCCATGGTGCGAGCCCGCTGGGGCGTCCAGCTCCAGGACTCGCCCCTGATGAGCACCGCGGCCGCCTTCGAGTCGGTCACGGACGAGCTGACCTTCGTCTTCGGACCGCTGCTGGCCACCGCCCTGTGCACCGCCGTCACCCCGGCCGCCGGCCTGGTCGCCGAGGCCGCGCTCACCCTGGTCGGCGGGCTGCTCTTCGCCGCGCGCAAGAGCACCCAGCCGCCGGTGACCGGCGCCGGGCACGCGCGCGTGGAGCACGTTCCCGCACTGAGGGTCCCCGGGGTGCGCGTCCTGATCGCCACCTTCCTGGGCATCGGAACCGTCTTCGGCGGCATGCAGGTCTCGCTGGCCGCGTTCAGCGAGTCGATCGGCGAGCCCGGCCTCAACGGCGTCCTCTACGGGACGTTCGCCGCCGGCAACATGCTCTCCGGCCTCGTCTGCGGAGCCGTCGCCTGGAAGGTCGCCCCGCAGCGGCGCCTGGTCGTCGGCTACGCGGCGCTCGCGCTCACCGCGTCCGCCCTGTGGACCGCGCACTCGGTACTCGTCCTGGCCGGCCTCGGCCTCCTGGTCGGCATGTGCATCGCGCCCGCCCTGATCACCGGCTACACGCTGGTCGAGGGGCTCGTCCCGGCCGGCGCCCGCACCGAGGCGTTCACCTGGCTGACCGGCGCCGTCGCGCTCGGCCAGGCGGCCGCCGTGACGGTCGCCGGACAACTGGAAGACCGCCTGTGGGGCGGGGCCGGTTTCCTGGTCCCGATGGCCGGTACCCTGCTCGCGCTGACGACCCTCCTGGCCCTGCGTTCCCGGCTGGAGAGCCGCCCCCGCAGTCACACCGTGGCACGTGGCGTCGGTCACCGCACGCCGGTCACGGTGGACTGATCCCGCGGAATACGTCACTATGGACCGTCGTTAGCACTCACTGAGTGAGAGTGCCAGGAGGAAGACAGTGCCGACGTACCAATACCAGTGCACCGAATGCGGCGAGGGCCTCGAGGCGGTGCAGAAGTTCACTGATGACGCCCTCACCGAGTGCCCCAACTGCGGCGGCCGCCTGAAGAAGGTGTTCTCCGCGGTCGGCATTGTCTTCAAGGGCTCCGGTTTCTACCGGAACGACAGCCGCGGCTCGTCGTCGAGCACCTCGCCGGCCCCCGCGAAGCCGTCGACGTCCGCGGAGTCGAAGCCCTCGGCCCCGTCCGGCTCGGGCTCCTCGGGCTCGGGGTCCTCCTCGGACTCGAAGTCGTCGGGCAGCTCGACCACGGGCTCCTCGTCGAGCAAGAGCTCCGCCGCGTAGGGCCACACCAGGAGCTTCTGGAGGACCCCGCCGTCACCCGACGGCGGGGTCCTCGCCGTATCCGGCGCCCGCTAGTGTGCGGGTCATGGCGAACGCAGAGATCGGCGTAATCGGCGGCTCCGGCTTCTACTCGTTCCTCGACGACGTGACCGAGATCCAGGTCGACACCCCCTACGGGCCGCCCAGCGACTCCCTCTTCCTCGGCGAGATGGCCGGCCGGCGGGTCGCCTTCCTCCCCCGGCACGGACGCGGCCACCATCTGCCGCCGCACCGCATCAACTACCGCGCCAACCTCTGGGCGCTGCGCTCGGTCGGGGTGCGCCAGGTCCTCGGCCCCTGCGCGGTGGGCGGTCTGCGCCCCGAGTACGGGCCCGGCACCCTGCTCGTACCGGACCAGCTGGTGGACCGTACGAAGTCCCGGGCGGGGACGTACTTCGACGGACTGCCGCTGCCCGGCGGCGAGCTGCCGAACGTGGTCCACGTGTCGCTGGCCGACCCGTACTGCCCGGCCGGCCGGGCGGCCGGGCTGAAGGCGGCGCGCGGACAGGAGTGGGAGCCCGTTGACGGCGGCACGCTCGTCGTGATCGAGGGACCGCGGTTCTCGACCCGCGCCGAATCGCTGTGGCACCAGGCGCAGGGCTGGTCCGTGGTCGGCATGACCGGTCACCCCGAGGCGTCGCTCGCCCGCGAACTGGAGCTCTGCTACACGTCGTTGACCCTGGTCACCGACCTCGACGCGGGCGCCGAGACCGGCGAGGGCGTCTCGCACGACGAGGTGCTGCGGGTCTTCGCCGCCAATGTGGACCGACTGCGGGGCGTGTTGTTCGACGCGGTGGCCGCCCTGCCGGAGAACACGGCGCGGGACTGCCCGTGCGCGGACGCGCTGGGCGGGATGGACCCGGGGTTCGAGCTGCCGTAGCGGAACGACCCGTTCGGGGGGCGGAGTTGTCCACAACCCGCACGTGCTCCACGGGCTCCGACGGGCGACGGCCCGAAGCCTCATCGTGGGATCGCAAGCCGGTCCCTCGACACAGGTGGTGCTCCCCATGCCCCAGTCCCCCCTCCCCCCGTATCCCTCCTTCTCCCCCACCTCCCCGCAGTCCCCGCTCTCCCCTCCGCCTCTTCCTCCGCTCGCCCCTCCCCTCGCCCTTCCCCCGTCCCTGCCGCGCCCGTTGGGTGTGGAGGCGCCGCCGACCTGCGAGGTACCGCACTTCGCGCCGGTGCGGGTGCGCGGCGCGCGGCACCGACTGCGCCGGTTCCTCCGGCATCGACGGCGGGCCGTCGCCGCGGGTCTCGCCGTGACCGCGGTGGCGCTCGTCGCGGCGGGCCCGAGCGACACGGCGGCCACCCGGCACCCGGAGCGGGCCCGCGGGCATCCGAGGACCGATCCGGTACGGCAGCGCCGGGCGCCGGAGCGGGTGGCGGCACCGGTGCGGATCGCCGACGCCGCCACGGTCCGGCTGCTGCGGCCCGGCGACCGGGTCGACGTCATCGCGGCCGGCCGGTCGGCCACCGACGAGGCGTGGGTCGTCGCCCGCCGGGCACGGGTGACAGAGGTGCCGGTACCGCTGAACGGTGCGGCCGAGAGCGGGGCGCTGGTCGTGCTGTCGGTGCCGCCTTCCACCGCGGTCCGGCTGGCGGGCGCCGGCACCACGGCCCGGCTGGCGGTGACACTATGGTGAGCCGTGCCTTCCGCTTCCTGCGCGCACCGCTGTCAACTCCCCCTGCCCAGCTGGGGGATTGGACAGAACGTCCGTGCCCTGACGTAGGTTGCGGAGCTGTTCGTTCCACACCGTGCGCGTGCGAGAAGAGGGTCCGAGTTGAGCGTGAACCAGCAGGAACCGAGCGTCTGGCAGGGTTTCAAGACCTTCCTGATGCGCGGGAACGTCGTCGACCTGGCAGTCGCGGTGGTCATCGGCGCCGCCTTCACGAACATCGTCAACTCGGTGGTGAAGGGGCTCATCAACCCGCTCGTCGGGGCGATCGGCACCCAGAACCTCGACACCTACAGCTCCTGCCTGAGCAGCACCTGCCGGGGCGACAAGGGCATCCAGCTGATGTGGGGCTCGGTGCTCGGCGCCGCGCTCTCCTTCCTGATCACCGCGGCCGTCGTCTACTTCCTGATGGTCCTGCCCATGTCGAAGTACCTGGCCCGTCTGGAAGCCCACCGGAGGGCCAAGGAGGGCAGGCAGGAGGTCATAGAGGTGACCGAGCTGGAGGTGCTCAAGGAGATCCGCGACGCCCTTCTCGCGCAGCGGGACGCGGGGCGCGACGCGCAGCGGGACGCGGGACGGGACGCGGGGCGACGGGAGTTGTAGCCGACGGCTCAGATGTGGTGGGGCGGCTTCTCGTCGAGGAAGCGCTTGAGGTCGGCGGCGGCGTCGCCGTCGGAGCGCTCGCCCCATCCACGGTCCGTGTCGTCCGAGGACTGCTGGGCCAGCGGGTCGTCGAAGACCAGCGCGGGCTTCGGCGCGCGCGGCGCGGGATCGGGAGCGGTACTCATGGCTCCAGGGTACGGCCCAGGCCCCGCCCGGTGCGATGGCCGGCCCCGCGCGGCCGGTACTGGACGAGACTGGCCCCATGACACTTGACGCGTTGACGGACGTGACCGGAGTGCGGGTGGGGCATGCGACGCGCTCGGGCGACGGATGGCTCACCGGCACCACGGTCGTCCTCGCACCGGAGGGCGGGGCCGTGGCCGCCGTGGACGTACGCGGCGGCGGACCCGGCACGAAGGAGACCGACGCCCTCGATCCGCGCAACGTGGTGGGAAAGGTCGACGCCGTCGTCCTGACCGGCGGCAGCGCGTACGGACTCGACGCCGCGTCCGGGGTGATGGCCTGGCTGGAGGAGCAGGGACGCGGAGTGCGCGTCGGAACGGACCCCGCACACGTCGTGCCGGTGGTGCCCGCCGCCTGCGTCTTCGATCTCGGCCGGGGCGGGAACTTCCGGGCGAGACCCGATGCCGCGACCGGACGGGCGGCCGTGGAGGCCGCGGCGGCGACCGGGCCGGGAGCGCGGGTGCGCGAGGGGTGTGTGGGCGCCGGCACGGGGGCCGCCATCGGACCGATGAAGGGCGGGGTCGGCACCGCGAGCACGGTGCTTGAATCGGGGATCACGGTGGCCGCGCTGGTCGTGGTCAACGCCGTGGGAACGGCGGTGGATCCCCAGACGGGCGCCCTGTACGGGGAGTTGCTCCAGGGGCGCGTGACGTACCCGGACCCGCGCGTCCACGAGGCCGCGAGCCGACGCCTCGCGGAGACCGCCGCGAAGAACGCGCGTCCCCCGCTGAACACCACACTCGCGGTGGTCGTCACCGACGCGGAACTCACCAAGGCGCAAGCCCAGAAACTGGCCGGCACCGCACACGACGGCATCGCGCGCGCCGTACGGCCGGTGCACCTGCTGAACGACGGAGACACCGTCTTCACCCTGGCCACGGGAGTACGCCCGCTGGAGCCCGAGCACCCTCTCGCCCTCAACCCCCTGCTCGCGGCAGCCGCGGACCAGGTCACCCGCGCGATCGTCCGCGCGGTACGCACCGCCGAGTCGATGGACGGACCGGGCGGGACATGGCCCTCGTACACGGAGTTGTACGGAGGCGTGGGCGGTGGGGGCGGCGAGGGCCATGAGGGCCGTGAGGGTGACGGGGCGGGCGAGGGCGGCGGGGGCGGCCGGTAGGGAGGGGCGGGGTGGGGAGGGGGGAGGGGGAGCCCCCTCCCCCCAACGCCTAGCCCCAACTCCCCCTCCGCCGCCCCCCTTTGCCACCATTGCGGGTAGCCGGGGAACTCGTCGCGATGGTGGGGCGTTTTCTGGGCATACGTTTTCTCGGTTCCCGGACATGATGTCCGACCGAGGGGCTACGGTATGCACCCACAAGGTGACATGCAGCAACGCCGGGAGAAGCCTTGAGCGTTCCGTACGACACAACAGCGTACGAACCACCCGAGTCGCCCGAGTCTCCGGAGGAGCATCTCGCGCGACTCCTCGGCCGTGCCCTGAACTCCTTCGAGTTGCCGGACGAGACGATATGCCGTCTCGACTGTGCGCTGGCGCACGACAGTTCACTGCACTCCGCGCACCACAGTGCGGGTCTGCACCGGGAGACGTACCGGCACACGTGGCTGCTCGCGGACGGTTCGGCGCTCACGCTCTGGGAGTTGGTCCACAACACGGTGCCGGGCAGTGAGCCGCAGCACGAGGTGTATGTGGACGAGGAGGAGTTACGGGCGGCGACGGCGCGGTTGCCGATGCCGCCGGACGCTCCGGACTTCGAACTGCCGGTGATGGTGATACTGTCCCCCGCCCCGCAGCCCCGGCACTCGTATGTGCCCGACGACTCGGCGGACCACGCGCGGCGGCTGTTGCGCCGGGCGGAGAACCCGGACGGGCCCGGCCCGGAGACGGTCGAGTTGTTGGGGACGGCGTTCGCGCACCAGATCACCCAGGCGTTCGGCAGGCCCTGTCGCGCGGGCCGTGCCCGGCTCTGCTTCTCGCTCTACGAGCACGCTTTCCTGCTGCGTGACGGTGCGGAGATCTCCCTGTGGGAGGTCGAGCACACGGCGACCCCGGACGGCCGTCACATGTGTGAGGTGTACAGCACGGAGGACGCGGCCCGGGACGCGATGGAGCGTCGGGCGGCGCACCTGTCGTGAGGGGCGCGTGGCTGGGGGAGCGGTTCAGCGGCCGTCGCTGAGTTGTCGTACGAGTCCCGCGAACGCGTCCCGTTCGGCCGAGGTCAGTTCGACGGACTCCCGGTGGGGGCCGCCCGAGCGCTGGCCGGGCAGGGCGTGGGGGAGGTGGCCGGCGGACCACACGCTGGTCCCGGAGCGGCCGTGGCGCAGCAGCCGCGACAGGGCGATCACCCAGACGACGGTCACCAGGGCGAGTACGGCCGCGCCGGCCAGCTGGAGCATCGAGACGTGCTGAGACATGCGGTCCAGTAGACACCACGGTCCGGGACTTCCGTCCCGGACCGTGACGTATCTCGCAGTTGCCGTGAACACCTCAGAGCCACCTATAGAGGGCGGTCGGGTCCGCGGTGGCCGGTGAGGCGGCCGGCGGTCAGGCGGCGACCGGTTGTTTCGTCTCGGTGGCCGCGGTGGTGCTCCCGGCCGTCTCCGGTCCTGCCGCCGTGGGTGCCTGCTTGCGCATGCCCTTGAGGACGACGACCAGGGCGGTGCTGACGCAGACGCCCGCGGCGACGGCGATGAGGTAGAGGAAGGGGTTGCCGATCAGCGGGACGACGAAGATGCCGCCGTGCGGGGCGCGCAGGGTGGCGCCGAAGGTCATCGACAGGGCACCGGTGGTCGCGCCGCCCGCCATGGCGGCGGGGATGACCCGCAGGGGGTCGGCGGCGGCGAAGGGGATCGCGCCTTCGGTGATGAAGGAGGCGCCGAGGACCCAGGCGGCCTTGCCGTTCTCGCGTTCGGTCTCGGTGAAGAGCCTGCCGCGGAGGGTGGTGGCGAGGGCCATGGCGAGCGGCGGGACCATGCCGGCGGCCATCACGGCGGCCATGATCTTCATGGCGGAGTCTCCGGGGTTGGAGACCGCGATGCCGGCGGTGGCGAAGGTGTACGCGACCTTGTTGACGGGGCCGCCGAGGTCGAAGCACATCATCAGGCCGAGCAGGGCGCCGAGCAGGACGGCGTTGGAGCCGGTGAGTCCGTTGAGCCAGTCGGTCATGCCCTTCTGCGCGGAGGCGATGGGTTTGCCGATGACGACGAACATCAGGAAGCCGACGACCGCCGAGGAGATCAGCGGGATCACCACCACCGGCATGATGCCGCGCAGTGCCTTCGGGATCCGTACCTTCTGGATGCCGATGACGACTCCGCCGGCGAGCAGGCCGGCGACGAGGCCGCCGAGGAAGCCCGCGTTGATGGTGGAGGCGATCATGCCGCCGACGAAGCCGGGCACGAGGCCGGGCCGGTCCGCCATGCCGTAGGCGATGTAGCCGGCCAGTACCGGGACGAGGAAGCCGAAGGCGACGGCGCCGATCTGGAAGAGCAGGGCGCCCCAGCTGTCGGTCTGGGTCCACACGAAGTGCTGCATGACCGAGGGCGCGGATTTGATCTCGTAGCCGCCGATCGCGAAGCCGAGGGCGATCAGCAGGCCGCCGGCGGCGACGAAGGGGACCATGTAACTGACGCCGGACATGAGCCACTTGCGCAGTTTGGTGCCGTAGCCCTCGGTGGAGTCGCCGGTGCGCTCGACCGGGGTGCCGGGGGCCGAGCCGGCCGTCACCTCGCCGCGGGCGGCTTTGGCGCGGACTTCGGTGATGAGTTCGCCGGGCCGGTTGATGCCCGCTTTGACGCCGACGTCGACGGTCGCCTTGCCGGCGAAGCGTTCCTTGTCGCGTACGGGGACGTCGTGGGCGAAGATCACGCCGTCCGCGGCGGCGATCACCGCGGGGTCGAGCCGGGTGAAGCCGGCCGAGCCCTGGGGTTCGACGACGAGTTCGACGCCTGCGGCCCGGCCGGCGTTCTCCAGGGACTCGGCGGCCATGTAGGTGTGGGCGATGCCGGTCGGGCAGGAGGTGACGGCGACGATCCGGAACGGCTCTTCGGCCTCGTCGGCCGCGGCGGCGGGGGTTGTGGCGGGTGTGGCGGCGGGCGTCGTGCTGTCCGTCGCAGCACCGGCGGAGGCCGCCGCCGGTGCCGCGACGGGGTCGGTGGGGGTGCTCGGCGCGGGGGTGGTGTCCCCGCGGATGAGCGCTGCCGCGGTCTCCGCGTCGCCGGCCGCCCGCAGCGCGGTGGTGAACTCGGTGTTCATCAACTGCCGGGCCAGGGACGACAGGATCGTCAGGTGGGCGTCGTCGGCGCCGGCAGGTGCGGCGATCAGGAAGATCAGGTCGGCGGGGCCGTCCGGTGCGCCGAAGTCGACGCCGGCGGCGCTGCGCCCGAAGGCGAGCGTCGGCTCGGTGACGTGTTCGCTGCGGCAGTGCGGGATGCCGATGCCGCCGTCCAGGCCGGTCGGCATCTGTGCCTCGCGGGCGGCCACGTCGGCGAGGAAGCCGTCGAGGTCGGTGACCCGGCCCCTCGTGACCATGCGTTCGGCGAGGGCGCGTGCCGCCGCTTCTCTGGTGTCGGCGGACAGGTCGAGGTCGACCAGGTCCGCGGTGATCATGTCGCTCATCGCGGGCTCCTTCGCTCGCGTATCGCCCGCGAGGTGTCGTGGGCGGGGGTGGGGACGGGGGTGCGGCGGGGGGTGAGGGGAGGGGAGGTGCCAAGGGTGGGGCGGGTGGTGCGCGGGGTGGTGGTGGCGCGTAACGGGGGGATCCGTCGCTCGGATTCCGGTCCGGGGTGGACCGTCGTGGCGAGGCGGTCGGCCGTACGGGGGCGGTTCGGCGGGTACGGCGTGGCGGGACCGTTCATGACACCGGCTCCGTGAGGGGGCGGTCCACCGGGATGTCGGCGGTGACGGTGACCGCGGCCGGGTCCAGGTCGCTGGGGGTGGGCATGACGCTGCCGGGCAGTTGGACGGCGGCAGCGCCGTGGGCGACTGCCGAGGCGAGGGCTTGTGGGCCGTGGCCGCCGGCGATGAGGAAGCCGGCGAGTGAGGAGTCGCCGGCGCCCACGTTGCTGCGTACGGCGTCGACGGGTGCGTCGGCGTACCAGGTGCCGGCGTCGTCGACGAGGAGTTGTCCGTCGGCGCCGAGGCTGGCGAGGACGGCGCCCGCGCCCCGTTCGCGCAGTTCTTCGGCGGCTTTGACGGCGTCGCCGACGGTGGCCAGGGGGCGGGCGACGGCTTCGGCGAGTTCTTCGGCGTTCGGCTTCACCACGTCGGGGCGTTCGCGCAGTGCCTGGAGGAGGGCGGGTCCGGAGGTGTCGAGTGCGATGCGTACGCCGGCGGTGTGCGCGCGGGCGACGAGTTCGGCGTACCAGGTGGGGGCGAGTCCCCTGGGCAGGCTGCCGCAGCAGGCGATCCAGTCCGCGCCGGCCGAGCGCAGCCGTACCGTCTCCAGGAGCAACTCCTGTTCCTGGGGGGTGAGTTCGGGTCCGGGTGCGTTGATCTTGGTGAGGACGCCGTCGGCCTCGGCGAGGGCGATGTTGGAGCGGGTGGCACCGGCGATCGGCACGCGGGCGACCTCGATGCCCTGTGCGTGGAGCAGGTCGGCGACGAGCGCGCCGGGTGCGCCGCCCAGGGGCAGGACGGCGATGGTGCGCTGCCCGGCGGCGGCGACGGCGCGCGAGACGTTGACGCCTTTGCCGCCGGGGTCCATGCGTTCGCCGGTGGCCCGGATGACGTCGCCTCGGTCGAGGGAGGGGACTTCGTAGGTGCGGTCGAGGGAGGGGTTGGGGGTGAGGGTGATGATCATGCGCGCACCACTTCCGTGCCGCCGCGTTCGATGGCGATGGCGTCCTCCGGGCTCAGCCCGCTGTCGGTGATGAGGAGGTCGACGTCGCTCAGGTCGCCGAAGCGGGCGAAGTGTTCCTGGCCGTGTTTGGCGGAGTCGGCGAGCAGCACCACGCGGCGGGCGGCGGCGACGGCGGCCCGTTTGACCGCGGCTTCGGCGAGGTCGGGGGTGGTGAGTCCGTGTTCGGCGGAGAAGCCGTTGGCGGCCACGAAGAGGACGTCCGCCCGGATCTCGCCGTAGGCCCGTAGCGCCCAGGCGTCCACGGCGGCGCGCGTGCGGTGCCGTACGCGTCCGCCGACCAGGTGGAGTTGCATGCCCGGGTGGTCGGCGAGGCGGGCGGCGATGGGCAGGGAGTGGGTGACGACGGTCAGTTCCGCTTCCAGCGGGACGGCGCCGGCGAGCCGGGCGACCGTGGTGCCGGCGTCGAGGATCACCGTGCCGGCGTCGGGCAGTTCGGCGAGGGCCGCCTTGGCGATGCGGTCCTTCTCGTCGGCCGCGGTGGACTCGCGTTCGGTGAGGTCGGGTTCGAAGTCGAGGCGTCCGGCCGGGAGGGCGCCGCCGTGCACCCGGCGGAGCAGGCCCGCGCGGTCGAGGGCTTTGAGGTCGCGGCGGATGGTCTCCGCCGTGACCTGGAACTCCTCGGCCAGCGATACGACGTCGACCCGGCCGCCGTCGCGGGCGAGCCGGAGGATCTCCTGCTGCCGTTCCGGTGCGTACATGTCCGTTCACCTCCGACTGATGCCCGAGCTTGTGGTTTCGGGGGAGATTACGCCCGGATTCCCGGAAAGTAAACGGGTCCGGACATTGGGCGGACATAAATGGGCATGCCCGGTCAGGTGAACCGCTGTGCGGTGATCTTCTGCTGGGCGGTGATGATGGCGCGGGCCAGTTCGCCGCGGGCTGCCTCCTGCCGCATGGCCCGGACGAGCTGGGCGCGGTGGTCGGGGAGGGCGAGGCGCACGGCCGGGCCGGGGTCGGGCAGGGCGGTGGCGACGTACTCGTCGACGCGTTCCACGACCCTCGTCAGTTCGGTGCGGAGGGCCTCCGTGTGGTCGGCGATGCCCTTGATCATGTTGCCGGTCTGCGAGATGTCCTCGAAGTCGTCGGCGTGGCAGGGCTTCTGGGCGAGGCGGCACTGGGCCTTGTAGAGGTCGGCGAGCCACTCGGTGGGCCGGTCGTAGGCGAGGGCGGCCTCGTCCCTGCCGCGGATCCGCCGCGTCCAGGCGAAGACCTGTCTGTGATGCCGGAGGGTGTACGTGGCGAGGACACCCGTGAGGAGAGCGGAGACGGCGGTCAGCGCGAGGGAGCCGGCGCCGGTGCCGATCGCCGACGTGGTGGTGCTGGTCATCATGCTGTGGTCCGTTCAGGGGTGACGCGTGAGCGGCGGTGGGTCAGGAACGCCGGGGCGGTGTCGGATACCGACGCTGCGAAGTACGGGGCGGTGTCGGATCCCGGCGCTGCGGATGCCGGGGCGGGTTTCAGATCCCGGCGCTGCGAAGCACGGGGGCGGTGTCGGACCCCGGCGCTCCGAAGCAGCACCGAAGCGGTGTCGGCGGGGTCAGATCCCGGCGGCGAGGTGGCGCAGCGCGTCGACGTCGTGGACGACGAACCGGCGGTACTGGGCTTCGACGATGCCGTGGTAGCGCAGGGTGCGGATCGCGTTCTCCGTTGTGGAGACGGCGAGTTGGAGGGCGGCGGCGATGTCCTTCTGGCCCGGTCCCGCGATGGTGGTGCATCCCGTCAGGGGGCCGGGTGTGCCCGCGGTGTCGGCGAGGTGGGCCAGCAGTCTGCTGACGCGCTCCAGGGGCGGCCGGGTGGCCATGGTGTAGACGAGTTCGTCGCTGCGGCCGCGGTCTTCGAGGCTGCGCAGCAGGGCGAGTTGGAGCTGGGGCCGGCGGCGCAGCAGGAGGTTGAAGCGGTCCGCGCGGCAGAGGATGACGTCGGTCCGGGTCAGGCACCTGGTGCGGACGGCGGAGCCGGGGGCGATGAGTTTGGCCTCGCCGACCAGTTGGCCGGCGCCGCGGAACCGGGTGACGGTGGGGACGTTCTCCCGGTCGCCCAGCGGGAAGCGGTCCTGTCGGACGATGCCTGCCCAGATGATGTGGATGTCCTGGCCGTCGGCTTCCGTCGGCAGGTGCTCGTCGCGGGCGAAGGTGCGGCTTCGCAGCCGTTCGCGGTGCAGGGCGCGCCAGTGTTCGGCGGGCAGGTGCCACAGGAAGCTGCCCTCGGGCTTGTCCTGGTGGTCCTTGAGGCGGTCGGCCGGCCGTAAGGCATCCGTGGTCGGGGGCACGCTCACTCCCCCGCTCCGGAACGGGAGTTGGCCGCTGTTCCGGTGAACGCGCCGCACAACAAGTGGTGGTGACGCTCCGTCAGGGGACATACGGGGCGGGGTTCGTGGCACGAGTGGCACGACGGCGCGAGGACGCCGTCGTCGTCGACGGTGTGCATGGGCTCTGATCCCTGTTCTGTTGATGAACTGGGGCCCCGCCGGTCAGCGGGGTTCCGGTGGTGGGTCCGGGCGGTGGCTCCGGCCTCCCTGGCGGGGAGGTACGACAGCGCCCGGGTGGTGAGTCCGGGCGGGTGGGGACGGTCGAGCGAGATAAAAGGTACCCCCCGTCGCGAGTCGAGAGCCAGTCACGCTTTGGCAGCCGCCCCGGGAAATAGCGATCATGCGGCCCGCCGGTACGCGGCGGAGCCCCCTCATGGAACAGCACGCGCGATCGGGACGTGAACGTCGGCGCCCTTTTCCCGGGATTGCGATCCGGTTGTCCGGCCCCGCGCGAAAAGCGGGCTCGGCTCTTCCCAGGTGAGCGACGTGTGACGCCCGGACAAATCCGGGACGAAAAACGAGAGGCCCCGGGGCACCACCCCCAGGACCTCCCGAAAAGGTCCGGACCCACCAGGGATCAGACCGGTGTCCAGTAAACACCACGGACCGCCTTTGGGTCACTCCTCACCAGCCGGCATGGAGGTCTTCCTTGCCGGGCAACCAGCCAGAACCCCCGGCCGTGGGGTTTGTCACCGACAGCACACCGTCTGGCACGCCCCGTCGGCACCTCTCGCCCGGCCGCACGTTTTACCCCTTTTGCCCACCGGAATGCGAAGCACCTCTTCTTCCACCGGGACCGGTGACAGCGTTATCAAATGACGGCCGACGATCAGGAGTAAACAGAACCGGTCAACCCGGCCGCGTACCGTCGCCGTCCCCTCCGCACGAAACCCCGCCCGCCTAAACCGGCGGAGCCGACCGCTCCCACCCGTCGAATTGCCTTGCCACCGCTGCGGTGAATTCATTTCCGAAGGGCAATTCACATCGACAGGAATTACGGAGAAACCGCCTGGGGAGCGGAATTCCGCCCGGTTATCCACGGTCCGGCGCGACGGAACACGCAATGTCGACTAGTGCACAAGGACACCGTCGTCCGGTCCCGTATCGGCACTCCCGCCCCACCCCGGCCGCTCACCCACCCCCACCGGCACTCACGGCCCGTCAGTTCCCTTCCCTGACAAGCAGGTTGAGGACCCGGGCCACGCAAAACCGGAGTGTTCGGCCCAGAAGAGATCATTCTCGTACGTAGCGCACCGTTCGGCACCGCGAGCGCCCGTAGGGATCCGCCCGACGTACGTCCTGCTCCGGCCGCCGGCGTAACGCCTCACTCCGGTCACCGGCGTACGCCCGCACCCCAGCGGCCGACGTCGAGCGCCCCGCCGAACACCTGCGCCGAGCGCTCCGTCGCCCGGCGCGCCGATTGGAAAGGCCGCGAGCACGCGACGCGGGACGCGAGCACGCGACGCGGGACGACACCTCGCCCCCGTACGGGGCCCTACAGCCCGAGGGCGAGGGTGTACGAGGGCGGGTGTCGTCCCGCGCCAGGCGGCGGTACAGGGGCGGTGTCAGCCGCGGCCCGACTCCGCCAGTTCCCTCTCCTCCTCCGGCAGCTCCCTCTCCTCCTCCGCCACCGGCGCCTCGGGTCCGGCCGCCGCGGGCCGCCGGGGCAGCGCGAACATGAGCAGGAAGATCACGCCCAGCACCCCGGCCACCCACCCCAGCGCGTGCTGGAAGGCGTGCACGAAGGCCGGCCCCACCTGTACCGGGGTCAGCCGGTCGCCGATCGAACCGAAGAAGACCACCGACACCAGGCCGAGCCCGAGCGCGTTGCCCATCTGCTGCACGGTGTTGATGAGTCCCGACGCCGAACCGGCGTGCTCGCGCGGCACCTCGGAGAGCACCGCGTCCGTCAGCGGGGCCACGATCAGGCCCATCCCCGCGCCCATCACGACCAGGGGGAGCGCCATCTGCCAAGGGGCGATGGAGAGGCCGTAGCGGTGGGCCTCCCAGATGTAGAGCAGGACGCCCGCCGCCATCACCAGCGCGCCCGCCTGGAGCACCTTGCGGCCGAAGCGCGGGACGAGCTGCTGGACGGACATCCCGGCCGCCACCGAGACGGCGATCGAGAACGGCACCCCGGTCAGCCCGGCCCGCAGCGGGCTCCAGCCGAGCCCGATCTGCATGTACAGCGTCCACACCAGGAAGAAGACGCCAAGGCTCACCCCGAACACCGTCTGCACCGCTATGCCCGCCGCGAAGCTCTTCACCCGGAACAGTTCCAGCTCCACCAGCGGCGACCCGTCCCGCGCGGCCTTGCGGCGCTCGTACGCCACCAGCGCGCCGAAGACGACGAGCGCGCCGGCCATCGACCCGTAGCCCCACAGCGGCCAGCCCAGCTCACGGCCGCGGGTGAGCGGGTAGAGCAGCATCAGCAGGCCGAGGGTGACGAGCGCGACGCCGACGAGGTCCAGCTTGAGGGCGCGCGGGGCCCTGGACTCGGTGATGAAGCGGCGGCCGAGGACGAGCGCGGCGACACCGACGGGGAGGTTGATGAGGAAGATCGGGCGCCATTCGAGGCCGAACAGGTTCCACTCGGTGAGCAGGGCGCCGAGCAGCGGCCCGGAGACGGCGCCCAGGCCGACGATCGCGCCGAAGAGACCGAAGACCTTGCCGCGCTCGTGCGCCGGGAAGGTGGCGTGCACGATCGACAGGACCTGCGGCACCATGAGCGCCGCCATACCGCCCTGGAGGATGCGCGAGGCGACCAGCATCTCCGGGTTGGCGGCGAAGCCGCAGAGCGCGGAGGCGAGGGTGAAACCGCCGATGCCGACGAGGAAGAGCCGCTTGCGGCCGTGGATGTCGCCGAGCCGCCCGCCGGTGATGAGGCCGGCGGCGAAGGCGAGCGCGTAGCCGGCCGTGATCCACTGGATCTGGCCGAAGGTGGCGCCCGCGTCCCGCTGTATCGAGGGGATGGCGATGTTGACGATCGTCACGTCGACGAGGTCCATGAAGGCCGCGGTCATCACGATCGCGAGGGCGAACCAGCGACGCCGGTCGGCCGCGCCGGCCCCGGCCGGGCTGTCCGCGAGGGTTTCGGTGGAGGTCATGCCGGAAGGCTAGGTCCGCATTAGGCCAGACCGTGTCCTAGATCTACGGCATCCTCGAATCCGTAAGACGTGTGGAAGCCCGCGGAACCCGCGGAAGTCGGCGGACTTCCTGGAGGACGCCCGGCCCGTGACGACGGAGGACTCATGACGACGGACACCCCGGCCCGGCTGCTCCAGTTGCTCTCGCTGCTCCAGACGCCCCGCGAGTGGCCGGGCGCCGAGCTGGCCGGGCGGCTCGGGGTCTCGCGCCGCACCGTCCGCCGGGACATCGACCGGCTGCGCGAGCTCGGCTACCCCGTGCGGGCCACGCTGGGGGCCGACGGCGGCTACCGTCTGGTCGCGGGCAAGGCGATGCCGCCGCTCGTGCTCGACGACGAGGAGGCCGTCGCGATCGCCGTCGGACTGCGCGCGGGGGCCGGCCACGCGGTCGAGGGTGTGGACGAGGCCTCGGTCCGTGCGCTGGCCAAACTGGAACAGGTGCTGCCCTCCCGGCTGCGCCACCGCGTCTCCACCCTCCAGGCCGCGACGACCCACCTGACCAGCGGGGACGGCGCGAGCATCGCCCCGGAGACGCTCACCGTGATGGCCTCCACGGTCGCCGGACGGGAGCGGCTGCGGTTCGCCTACCGCGCGGGCGACGGCACCGCCTCCCGCCGCCTGACCGAGCCCTACCGGCTCGTCTCCACCGGCCGCCGCTGGTACCTCGTCGCCTACGACCTCGATCGCGACGACTGGCGTACGTTCCGGGTCGACCGGGTGAGCGATCCCTTCGCCACCGGTGTGCGCTTCACCCCGCGCGAGCTGCCGACGGGGAGCGCCGCGGAGTACCTGCGCCAGTCGATGCACAAGCGCCAGGAGACGTACGCGTTCTCGGTGACCTTCGCCGCGCCCGCCGAGGTCATCGCGGCCCGGGTGCCGCACTGGCTCGGCACCCCCGAACCCCTCGACGACCACACCTGCCGCCTGCGGGCCACGACGGGCGACGCCGTGCCCTGGCTGGCGGTCCGCCTCGCGATGCTGGAACACGAGTTCACGGTGGAGGAACCGGCGGAACTGGTGCGGTACGTAAAGGAGTTGGGCGACCGGCTGCTCCGGGCGACGAGCACCTGAAGCGCGGTCCCGGCACCGGGGCACGCGATACGGGGACGCGGCGCGGGCGCGGGGCACCCGGTGCCGGGATGCGGTGCCGGGGGTGGGGCCGCTCTCGTCGGCAAACCATGCCCCTGTGGCACAATCTGCCGTCCGGCGGGCCACCCCGGAGTTCAGGTACGGGGTGCCCCGCCCTTCACGCGTCTGCCCGCCCCGCTTCCCTGCCCCTGGTTCCTGTTTCGGCTCCCCGCTCCGAAAAAAGAGAGCCGGGCCCCGGCGCCTGGGGGGGGTAGGCGCCGAGGCCCGACTCGGGGAGAGTCCCGGCGCCGGGGGGGTAGCGACGGGACTTGGTTTTTGGGGGTCACGGGGCGGGGGCCCCGGACGGGAACTGCCGGGGTGGACTCGGAGGTCTTGTTCCCTGAGCTTCGCAGGTTGAAGCGCCGTCCCACAGCCATGTTCGCGCGGGGTTCGGCCAACCGGCGTACGCGGGCAGGGGACGGAGTACGCCACCCGGCGTACTCCGGGGTGACGGGCGCCCCCGTGTACCCCGGCTCCGCGCTCCCGGTCAGGCCGCCGCGTCGAACCCGGTCTGGTGGGCCAGCTTCTTCAGCTCCAGAAGGGCGTGCTTCTCGATCTGGCGGATGCGCTCGCGGGTCAGACCGTGCTCCTTGCCGACCTCGGTCAGGGTGCGCTCGCGGCCGTCGTCGATGCCGTAGCGCATCTTGATGATGGAGGCGGTGCGCTGGTCGAGGCGGCCGATCAGGTCGTCCAGTTCCTCGCTGCGCAGCAGGGTCAGGACGGACTGTTCGGGCGAGACCGCGGAGGTGTCCTCCAGCAGGTCGCCGAACTGGGTCTCGCCCGCGTCGTCGATCCCCATGTTCAGCGAGACCGGGTCACGGGCCCAGTCCAGTACGTCCGTCACGCGCTCCGGCGTCGAGGCCAGCTCGGTGGCTATCTCCGCGGGCTCCGGCTCCCGCCCGTGCTCGCGGTTGAACTCGCGCTGCACGCGCCGGATCCGGCCCAGCTCCTCCACCAGGTGGACGGGGAGCCGGATGGTCCGCGACTGGTCCGCTATCGAACGGGTGATGGCCTGACGGATCCACCAGGTGGCGTACGTCGAGAACTTGAAGCCCTTGCGGTAGTCGAACTTCTCGACCGCGCGCACCAAGCCCGCGTTGCCCTCCTGGATGAGGTCGAGCAGGGGCAGACCGCTGCGCGGGTAGCGCCGGGCGACCGCCACGACCAGACGGAGGTTGGAGCGGATGAAGACGTCCTTGGCCCGCTCGCCCTCGGCGATCAGGGCCTCAAGCTCCTCATGGGAGGCGTCCGCCTTCGACTCGGCCGTCCCGTCGAGGAGTTGGCGGGCGAAGACGCCCGCCTCGATGGTCTGGGACAGCTCGACTTCCTTGGCGGCGTCGAGCAGGGGTGTCCGCGCTATCTCGTCGAGATACATGCCGACCAGGTCGCGGTCGGCGATTTCGCCGCCATGGGCGCGAACACTGCGTGCCCCGTCGGAGGTCTCGCCGGTGGCGGACGTACGACGGGCGACGGCACGGGTTGCCATGCGTGCTCCCTTGCGATGGTAGGTCAGCAGGTGTTCGTCGGATGGTTCGGCACTGTCCTCGTGTGCCCGCATCTGATGGGAACAACGACTGGAATCCGGACAGAATTCCCCACCCGCTCCCCTATTTTTCTGATCTTGCAGTACCCTGTCCGGCCACAAGGGGGGAAGCGATGCGGTCGGAACACGTGGACGTGCAGGTCAGACCGGGGGTCGAGGGTGACCTCGAAGCCCTCACCGACCTCTACAACCACTACGTGCGCGAGACGCCCATCACCTTCGACACGGCCGTCTTCACGCCGGAGGAGCGCCGGCCCTGGCTGCTCTCCCACCCTGAAGACGGGCCGTACCGGCTGATGGTTGCCACGCGGCGGCTTCTCCCAGGCAACTCACAGCGAATCCTCGGCTACGCCACCTCCAGCCCCCACCGGCCCAAGGCCGCCTACGCGACCTCGGTGGAGGTCACCGTCTACGTCGCCCCGGACGCCGTGGGCCGCGGTGTCGGCACGCTCCTCTACACGGCCCTGTTCGCCGCGCTGGCCGGCCAGGACCTGCACCGGGCGTATGCGGGCATCACGCAGCCCAACGAAGCGTCCACGCGGCTGCATGAACGCTTCGGGTTCCGGCCTGTCGGCATCTACCGGGAGGTGGGCCGCAAGTTCGGCCGCTACTGGGACACCGCCTGGTACGAGAAGGAGCTGTAGCTCAGCCGAACTGCACCGACCGCTTGGCCATGCCCAGCCAGAAGCCGTCGATCACGGAGCGCTGCGCGTCCAGTTCGCCGGCGGCCTCCGCCGCGCCCATGGTCACGAAGAGCGGGGCGAAGTGCTCGGTGCGGGGATGGGCGTAGCGGCCGGCCGGGGCCTTGTGCAGGAAGTCGAGCAGGCCGTCCCAGTCGCGGGCCTCCAGCGCGCGCCTGCCCCAGTCGTCGAACTCCGCCGACCAGCTCGGCACCCCGCCGCCGGTGTGGCGCAGCGCGGCGAGGTTGTGGGTGAAGAAGCCGGAGCCGACGATCAGCACGCCCTCGTCGCGCAGTGGCGCCAGCCTGCGGCCGATCTCCATCAGCTTCGCGGGGTCGAGGGTGGGCATCGAGATCTGGAGGACCGGGATGTCGGCGGCCGGGAACATCTCGACGAGCGGGACGTACGCCCCGTGGTCGAGGCCGCGGTCCGGGACGTCCTGCACGGGTATGCCCGGGGCGCGCAGCAACTTCCGTACGGATTGGGCGAGTTCGGGGGCTCCGGGGGCGCCGTAGGTCACCTGGTAGTAGTGCTCGGGGAATCCCCAGAAGTCGTACACGAGCGGGACGGGCTCGGTGGCGCCGAGGGCGAGGGGGGCTTCCTCCCAGTGGGCGGAGACCATGAGGATCGCCTTGGGGCGCGGGAGCGCGGCGGACCAGGCGGCGAGTTCGCCGGGCCAGACCGGGTCGTCGGCGAGGGGCGGCGCGCCGTGGCTGAGGTAGAGGGCGGGCATGCGCTCCGGCGCGGTGGCGGACATGACGTTCTCCTCATGCTTGAACTCTCAACTTCCCTGTCGGAGCATACGCCGCGTTTGTTTAACCTTCAAGGAGAACGCTCGTACAGTGGGGTCCATGAACACGGCACCGGCCTCCACCGAAGAAGCGGCACCCGCCGCGGAACCCCGCTGGCTCACCGCCGAGGAGCAGCGCGTCTGGCGCTTCTACCAGCACGCCACCACGCTCCTCGACGACCACCTCGACCGCCAGCTCCAGCGCGACGCGGGGATGCCGCACATCTACTACGGCCTGCTAGTCCAGCTCGCCGAGGCCCCGGAGCGCCGACTGCGGATGACCGAGCTGGCGAGGGACGCCAAGATCACCCGCTCGCGCCTCTCGCACGCCGTCGCCCGCCTGGAGAAGAACGGCTGGGCGCGCCGCGAGGACTGCCCCTCCGACCGGCGCGGCCAGTTCGCGGTGCTGACGGACGAGGGCGAGCGGGTGCTGCACCGCAGCGCGCCGGGCCATGTGAGCGCCGTACGGCAGGCGCTGTTCGCGCGGCTGACCCCGGAACAGCGGAAGTCCCTCGGCGAGATCATGGAGATCATCGCCGAGGGACTTCAGCCGAACGAAGCGGGTGCGGACCTGCCCTGGCTCCGCTGAGCCGCTCGCCCGGCGGGCCGGGGCAGGTCCCGGAGGCCGTACGTACGGAGCGTCCCCTCCCCGTACGTACGGGCGGTACCGGTGGTGCTGGTCGTGCGAAGGACCACGAAGGGGTACGGCCGGACGCCCTCCGTCAGTGGGCGACCACCGGGATCGGCAGCTCCTCCTCGGCGCCCTCACCGGAGGCGACGACCGGGCCGGAGCCCTGCTTGCCGGCGGTGACGAGGACCGAGACGATCACCGAGGCCGCCACCAGCATGCCGACGGCGAACCAGATGGCGTTGGTGTAGCCGTGCACCTGACCCTGGAGCTGGACCAGCTGCGCCTGGGTCTTGGACGTCGCGCCGCCGATGTGGTCCTTGATGTACGCGGTCGTCGCGGAGGCGGCGATCGTGTTCAGCAGGGCGGTGCCGATCGCGCCGCCCACCTGCTGCGAGGTGTTGACCATCGCGGAGGCGACACCGGCGTCCCGGGGCTCGACGCCCAGGGTGGCCAGGGACATCGCCGGCATGAAGGCCGTACCCATGCCGAGACCGAGCAGCAGCATCGCCGGCAGGATCGTCGAGGCGTACGACGAGCCGATCTCCAGGCGCGTCATCAGCAGCATGCCGACGGCGGCGACCAGGAAGCCGGGGCCCATCAGAAGCCGGGCCGGCAGCCGGGTCATCAGGCGGGTGCCGATCTGGGTGGAGCCGATCATCATGCCCACGATCATCGGCATGAAGGCGAAGCCGGTCTTGATGGGCGAGAAGCCCTTCACGACCTGGAGGTAGTACGTGAGGAACAGGAACGTGCCGAACATCGCGATGATGGCGATACCGAGCGAGAGGTAGATCCCGCCGCGGTTGCGGTCGGTTACCACGCGCAGCGGCAGCAGCGGGGCCTTGACCTTGGCCTCGGTGACGACGAAGGCGATCAGCAGCACCGCGGAGGCGACGAACAGGCCGACGGTGATCGAGTCGCCCCAGCCGTCGGACGCGGCGCGGGTGAAGCCGTAGACGAGGGAGACCAGGCCGAGGGTGGAGAGCAGGACGCCCGGGATGTCGAGGGGGTTGCGGTTGCGGCCGCCCTCGGGCTCACGGATGACGAAGTAGGCGCCGGCCGCCGCGATGATCGCGAACGGGATGTTGACGAAGAACGTCCAGCGCCAGTTCATGTACTCGGTCAGCACACCGCCGAGGATGAAGCCGACGGCGCCGCCGCCACCGGCGATCGCACCGTAGATGCCGAACGCCTTGGCGCGCTCCTTGGCATCCGTGAACATGACGGCGAGCAGGGAGAGCGCGGCGGGCGCGAGCAGTGCGCCGAACGCGCCCTGGAGGGCACGGGCGCCGAACATCATCGCGCCGGAGGTCGCCATGCCGCCGAGCGCGGAGGCGGCGGCGAAGCCGGTCAGACCGACGACGAAGGCACGCTTGCGCCCCCACAGGTCGGCTATCCGGCCGCCGAAGAGCAGCAGTCCGCCGAAGGCCAGGGCGTAGGCGGTGACGACCCACTGCCGGTTGCCGTCGGTGATGCCGAGGTCCGCCTGGGCGGACGGCAGGGCGATGTTCACGATGGTCGCGTCGAGCACGACCATCAGCTGGGCGAGCGCGATGAAGGCGAGCGCCTTCCACCGGTTGGAATGGGCGTCGGAGGCCTTGTCGGGAGCGCCTGGGACGCTACGGGCTGTTTCAGACATGGGTGTACCCACTTCGGGACTTCGTGACGGAAAAAGGGTGTGACCGGGGACGGCTCGTCTACGACGACGAGAGCCGGAGGTCTGTCAGTAAGTAAGGGAAAGCTTGCTGGTGAGACGGCCGTGAAGTGCCGGACTGGTCGGTCAGGGCTGCCGGAGGTCCTCCATCGTCGCCGCCGTGCCGGGCAGGACCGAGCGGGCCGGGGCCCGCAGTCCGTCCAGGAACAGCTGCAGGTGTCGGTGTACGAAGCGGTCGGCGCTGAGGCATCCGGTGCCGGCCGGGGGCCGGCTGAGCTGGGCCACGGCGACCATCAGGTCGCCGACACCCACGTCGGACCGGAGTTGCCCGGCCGTCCTCGCCCGGTCCATGACCTCGTCGATGAGCTGCTCGACGCGCTCGCGCGCCGCTTCGAGGTCCGGATGGTACTGGTCGAACGTGCTGGAGATCATCGGGCACAGCGCGCTGATCCGCTCGTCGGCGGAGACGTGCACGAAGCGCTCCAGAGCGGCGAAGGCGTCACCGGTCTCGGCGAGCGCCTGCTCCGCCGCCTCCGACGTGCGGTCCATGACCGAGCAGACGACCTCGCGGACGAGGGCGTCACGGTCGGGGAAGTTCCGGTACAACGTGGCGTTGCCGACGCCGGCCCGGCGGGCGATCTCGTCGAGCGGCACGTCCGGCCCGAACTCGACGAACATCTCGCGGGCGGCGGTGACGATCCGCTCCCGGTTGCGCAAAGCGTCGGCGCGCGGCCGGGTCACCTTTCGCTGTACGGGGGTGGCGGTCGACACGGTGTACTCCTCGGGCTGCTGGGGCGATCCGGGGATCAGCTCCCCGTTTCGCTCGGACACAGGGCTAAACGGGGAAACGATCCCCGGTTATTTCCCGCTCTCGGAAATAATCACCGTGACCTGGGTCACACCCTCCGCCGGCCCCTCCCCTGCCCCCTCGCGGGAACCACACGGTCGGTCTCCCCCAGCGCGCGCCCGGCCACCCCACGACACAGGGTGATCGGAAGGGTGCAGTCGGAGACCGGCGGCTGCCGCGGCGCGAAGGGTCCCTGCATGCAGCCCAGCCGTCGGATACGCCCCCGCCGCGTGGCCGCCCTCGCGTCCGTGACCGTCCTGACCCTGGCGCTCAGCACCTCGGCGGGAACCGGACGCCTCACCCCGGGCTCCACGACGGCGGCGGGCCCCGTCGCGCCCACCCACACCTCCGCACTCGGCCCCTGCAAGATCAACGGTCCCGCCGACGTCCAGATGTCCGAGGGCATCCCCACACCCGGCGGCTACTCCCGCTCCACCGGCACGGTCCACGCCCTGACCCTGATGGTCGACTTCTCCGACGCCCCCGGCGCGGGCGCCGCCCTGGACCGCTACCGCGAGTTCTTCCCCAAGACCCAGCAGTGGTTCCGCACCAGCTCCTACGGCCGCCTCGACTACCGCCCCGAGACCCCGGTCACGCACTGGCTGCGCATGCCCAAGCCGTTCCGCGCGTACGGCATAGAACGCGGCGCCCCCTTCGAACCCGGCTACCGGCGCCTGGTCCAGGACATCGTGGCCGCGGCCGACCCGGAGGTCGACTTCCGCCGCTACGACCTGCTCAACGTCCTGGTCACCCCGAACGCGGGACCCTCCGCGCTGGACACGGTCCTGTCCGTCACCTTCGCCGGCAACCCGGACGCACCCGTGGCGGACGGCGTCCCCGTGGCCAACGCCTCCTTCATCTACTCCCGCCAGGACGACGGCTCCGGCTCCTACTCCCGGACCGGCTACCGCGTCCTGCCCCACGAGAACGGCCACGTCTTCGGCCTGCCCGACCTCTACACCCAGGACGGCGGCGGCTCGGTCGGCCACTGGGACATCATGAGCGAGGACTGGGGCGCCGACAACGACTTCCTCGGCTGGCACAAGTGGAAACTCGGCTGGCTGGACCCCACCCAGGTGAGCTGCGCGTCCGGCCCCGGCCCCGCCGAGTACACCCTGACCCCGCTGGAACGCCCCGGCGGCCCGAAGCTCGTCATCGTCCCCATCGACCGCCGCACCGGATACGCCCTCGAACTCCGCACCCACGAGGGCAACGACGAGTCCGTCTGCCGCCCCGGCATCCTCATCTACAAGGTCGAGGCCGACATCGACACCGGCCGCGGCCCCATCAGGGTCTACGACGCCCACCGCGACAGCGGCGGCTGCACCCGCGGCCCCAACATCCAGGCCGAACTCTCCGACGCACCGTTCACCCCGGGCGAGACGTTCCGGGACCCCCACTCGGGAATCCAGGTCACGGTGACAGGCACGGACCAGTCGGGCAACTACCGGGTGACGGTGGGACGGGGGTGGTGAGGGGGGGCGGGAGCGGGGCGGGGGGCGGGGCGCGAGGCAGGACACGGAGAAGCCAGACGGGGCGGGGCGGGGACGCTAGGCGGGGCGGGGCGAGGACGGGAGGCGGGGAACGGAGGCGGACGGACGAAGGTGGGCGGACGAAGGCGGGGACGCGAGGGCGGGGAACGGAGGCCGGGACGGGGATCGGGCCGGGGACGAGGACGGGACGCGGGGACGCGAGGCGGAGGACGGGGGGCGGGGGCGAGAACGCGAGGCGGGTAACCGAGGCGGGGGCGAGAACGCGAGATGGGACCGGGCGACCAAGGCGCGGGCTTACGGTAAGCCTGCCGAGATCGCCGTACCGGAGAGCCGATGCCCGCCGACCCCCAGACCGATACCGCTGCCGATGCCCGCACGGACGCCCGCACAGACGTCGACACGGATGCCGGGACCCAGGCCGCCGGGACAGAGGCCGCCGGCGGCACCGCACCGGAGGTGTCCGTGCCGCCCGCCGAGGCGGTCACCCCGCTGCTCCGCGGAATCGCCGTGCTACGCCAACTGACCGCCGCGGACGGCATGTTGAGCCTTAGCGGACTGGAACGGGCCACCGGTCTCGCCCGTTCCACCGTCGACCGGATCACCGCGACCCTGGCCCGCATGGGATACGTACGGCTGGACGGCCGGGACGCGGTACTCACCCCGCGCGTGATGGAACTCGGCAACGCCTACCTGGCCGCCCTGCGCCTGCCCGCCCTCCTGGACGCGCGCGCGGACGCCCTCGCCGACGAACTCGACGAGTCGGTCTCGCTGGCGGTCGCCGACCGCGACGGCATCCGGTTCATCCACCAGGCGACCCGGCGCCGCGCGATGTCCCTCAGCTTCCGCATCGGGGACCTCCTCCCGGCCGAACGCACCGCCCCCGGCGCACTGTTCGCGACGGAGTGGACCCCGGCCGACTGGCACCGCTGGCGGGCACGCCGGACGAAGGACCCCGAGAACCGCGGCTTCCCGACCGTACCCCCACGCGAACTCCCGCCCCGGGGAGGCGACTTCGAGCGCCTGGTCGACCAGGCCCGCGAGGACGGCTGGACTCTCGACGACCAGCTGATCGAACCGGGCCTGGTCGCCGTGTCGGTACCGGTACGCCACCCGCGTACCGGACGGATCGTCTGCGCCGCGAACGTGGTCAGCCACACCAGCAGGCACACGGCCGACGGCCTGCGCACCACCCTGCTGCCCCGCCTGCGGTCGGCCGTGCGGGCGATGGAGGCGGACCTGCGCGAGGCACCCCCGGCGACACCCGTCACCCCGTCCGGCCTCGCGACCTGGACAAGCGCCTCCAAGCTCGAACTGGGCCGGGAGTTCATCGAATCCCTCGCCCGCGGACTCACCGTCCTGACCGCCTTCGGCGAGGGCCGCGACACCCTGACCCTGACGGAGGTCGCGACAGCGACAGGCCTGGCCCGAGCGACCGCCCGCCGAGCCCTGATCACCTACGAACACCTCGGCCTGGTGACCCCGGCCGGCGACCGTCGCTTCGCCCTGACCCCCCGGGTCCTCTCCCTCGGCTTCCCACCCCTGTCCCGTACGACCCTCCCCGAGATCGCCACCCCCCACCTCGCCGCCCTCACCGCCCGCATCCACGAGTCGGCGTCCCTGGCGGTCCTCACCGGCCCGGAGATCCAGTACACGGCCCGGGTCGCCACGAACCGGGTGATGAGCGTGAACATCGCCGTCGGCACCCGCCTCCCCGCCCACGCCACCTCCCCGGGCCGCGTCCTCCTGGCCCACCGCCCACCCCCCGAACGCCAACACCTCCCCATTGAGCCCGAGTTGCTCGCCCCCTTGACCCCGCACACGGTGACAGACCCGGCCCACCTGACCGCCCTGCTGAACACCGTCCGCACCCAGGGCTACGCCTTGGTCGACGAGGAGTTGGAGGAGGGCCTCCGCTCGATCGCCGTCCCGGTCCACGACCGCACGGGCCACGTCGTCGCCGCCCTCAACGCCACCACCCACGCCGCCCGCCGCACCCCCGAGGAGTGCGTCCAGGACATCCTCCCCGCCCTCCTCGAAACAGCGGGACGGGTAGAGGCAGACCTACGCGTGGCAGGCCGGTTCACCCGAGTCCCGCCCTCCTGACCCCCACCCAACCCCGGCCGCCCCAGCACAGCCACCCGCTACACTGTCAGCGGTGACACGGCCACAACCCACCCACGTCACCAAAACCCCGCCTTCGTAGCTCAGGGGATAGAGCACCGCTCTCCTAAAGCGGGTGTCGCAGGTTCGAATCCTGCCGGGGGCACAACGCTTTACCGCTCTGACCTGGGGTTTATCCCTCAGGGAGGGCTTCTATTCGGCCTCGGACGACGCGTCCGGAGCCGTTTGCGTGAGCGGAAGGACGTTCTCGTCGAGGGTGTCGGCACGGTGCCGAGGCCGCGGTGGACCTGTCCGAGGCCGGCTCGGCCCGGGTACGGCTGACGGTCCGTGGCATGCTGAACATCGTGCGCCGGTCGACGGCGGGGCGACCCGCGCAGGCGACCAACATCCGGGTGCACTTCTGCTCCTCAGTTGCGTCCAGGCCGACCCGGATCCGACCGGCAGGCCGTACGCCTCGGTCCAACATGTATCCCGGCATGCTCAGGAGGACCACGCCGCGAGGAGTTCCGCCGGTCCGTACGCAGCGTCGAGCCCCGAACAGTCGGTCCCGCTGCGCGAGACAGCGATCACAGGCACAGGATCAGGCGTGAGCGCGGCGCGGTGTCGGTGCAGCGCCGCGAGATCGTGCCGGTCGAACGGGGAGTTCTCCAGCCACTTCACCGAGCCGACGAACAACAGCTCCTTGGCGATCGGCGCCCGGTCCGCTCCCACGACGTCGATCTCGACGTCGTGGGTACGGGTCCAGTAGCCGCCGACGGCGGGGGCCGCGGGGAGGTTCGCATCGGGCAGCAGCCGTGCCAGCGCCTCACGCACCAGAGGTTCAACGGCCCTGCCACGCCAACTGGTCCAGTTTTCCCGGATGCGCCGCAGCGTCAGGTCACCCCTGCCCCGCTCAATCTCCTCCATCGCCGGACCCAAGAGCTTCAGCCAGAATCGGAGATAGGGATCCGCAACCCGGTAGCGACGATCCTTCGAAGGCCGCGTGGACACGGGCAGCTCCGCCGCGATCACCCGCTTATCCGCAAGGATCCCCAGCGACCGCTGCAGCGGGGTCGCCCCGATCCCGCCCGCGGCGCGAGCAATATTGGAAAACGTCCGCTCACCGCTGCCGATCGCCGAGAGGACGGTGCGGGCTTGCACCTGCTGGGGGAACTCTGCAGCAAGCGAGCGCTCCGCCGACACCAGCAAGGCCGAAACCGGATCACTGAGCGCCTCCCGCAGGAACTCCCACATCCCGGCACCGTGCGCCCACTCCGCACAGATCAGAGGCAGCCCACCGGTGATCAAGGCCGCGTCGAAAGCCGAGGCAGGTTCGAGGCCAAGCATCTCGCCCACCTCCGCCGGGTTGAGCGGACCCAGCACCATCTCCCGTCCGCGCTGGTGGAACGGGCGTCCATAGCTGTTCAGCGCCTCCATCATCGACAGGTCGGAACCGATGAGTACCAGCAGAACCGGCTTCTTCTCCAGCACTCGGTCCCAGGCCCGCTGAAGCATGCCCTCGAAGGCGCTCTGCGCATCCATCAAATAGGGCACCTCGTCCATGACCACAACACTCGCCCGGTCGTGCGGAAGTGCCGCCGCCAGCACGTCGAAGGCCGCATCCCAACTCGCCGGGCGGGCCGCGGACAGCAGATTCGCCAGCGGAAGGCTGGATGACTGCGCATCCTGGCCGAGCCGTTCCAGGTCCGCCCCCGGCGACGCCCCTGTGGCGGCATAGAAGAGGAACGGCGCACCGGACCTCTCGGCGAACCGCTCCACCAACCGCGACTTACCCACCCGGCGGCGCCCTCGAAGCATCACGCAGCGCCCGGGCCGCTCCCCACCGACCCCGGCCGTCACCTTGCCCAGCTCTCGGTCCAGCGTCTCGAGCTCGTGACGCCTGCCCACGAAATCTGCCACGTCGCCGCCTTCTCGGGTTGCCTAAATTCCTCACTGATACTAACATTGCAGTTAGCAACATATATGTTAGTGACAGAGGATGACTCGGAAGGGTTCTTCCTGTCCCGGTACACCCACGGGAGAAAATCGACCTTCGGGCCCCGCAGCACGCTTGCCCCTTGAACACCCCAGGACCGCCGGATGCGTGAGCGGCGCGTGAGCGGACTACGCGACAGGAGCCACCCTGATCCGGAGGGGCGGCCGTGCTGCGGAGTACTGACCAGGCAGAAGAGCACCACGCGTCAGAGATTCGATCCCGCTCCTAAAGCGGGTGGCGCAGGTTCGAATCCTGCCGGGGGCACAGCAGCCGTGGACCGGTTCGAAGGGCTTACTCCCCCGGATCGGCCCTGCTGCGCGAATACGCCTGCGCCGATTTCTGACCAGGAAGTCCGTTGTGTTCCTACCGAGCCGGCGCCCTGCCGTCAGCCTTCGTGGGGCACCTTCGGACGGGTGACCGGTACGACGGTAAGCAGGTCGTCCAGCCCTTTGAAATCGTCGGGGTTGGTGGTGAAGAGGGGAAGGTCCTCGGCCACAGCGATAGCGGCGATCATCAGGTCGGCCACCCGGCGGCGCGGCTTGCGGCCCGCACTGATCACCGCGGCACAGATGCGACCGTAGATGCGGGCCGCGTCGGTGTCGAAGGGGATGGGGTCGAACTCGTGCTCAGCGCGTTGCAAGACGTCGAGCCTGCGGGCGCGTTCGGCGTGTTCGTCGTAGCCGCTGTGCTCGTCGTTGCGACGGACCTCGTGCGGGCCGGCGGACAACTCGGCCAGCGTGATGGCCGTGATCGCCATTTCGTCCGGTAGCTCCTCAGGGACCACCCACCGGCGCAAAATCATGATGTTGGTGTCGAGGAGGCCCTGCTCGTACATGGAGCGGTCAGTGCGCATATGGATCATCCAGGTAGGTGTCGGCCGTGGCCTCCTGGTCGGCGCGGAACGCGTCGAGGTCGGTGTCGGGCGCGGTCCTGGACATCGCGGCGAACTCCTGGCGGGAGACGAACCGACGGCGTCGGCGCAGCGGGACGAGCTGACCGATCGGGTGTCCGTCACGGGTGACGGTGAACGACTGGCCACCCTGTATGGCGTCCATGATCTCGCGGGACCGGTTACGCAGATCCCGTTGGGTGATTTCGGGCTGAACGCTCATACCACCCACGGTAGCACCCGGTGCTACCAGGTAGCACTCCGAGTACTCCCTGTTGGAAGCCTTGCGCCGACAAGCCTTCGACCCTGAGCGCAGAGAGCGATTAGGGCAGGCCCTGCATTCGTCACGGGCAGCCCAAACATCGCGAACAGGTACGGACCGCTGAGCGGCATCGGCCAGGGCACTCTGAACCGACTCGGTGGTGCCGCTCGTCTCTTCCGATCCCCCGGTGACGAGTCCACCGCGCCGGTTTCTCGCTTGTCGTGGGCTCGCCGGTCGCTGCCGGGCGGCGGGGAGGGGGCGTATGCGAGATCAGCGTGCCGGACCGTGGCGGACAGTACGCTGAATCCAGCAGGATCGGGCCCGCGGCACAGTGTCCGGGAGGTGCTTCATGACAGCCGAGATGGTGGCCCCGGCATGGATGCATGAGCAGATCACGGCGGAGGAGTACGAGTCCTGGTCCGAGGAGCAGTGCGCCGGTATCGAGATCGTGGACGGGATGGTCGTTGTCAGCCGTCCGAGTGCGTGGCAAGCGGCACAGCCGGTTGGCTCGGATTCTGGCGAACGGCCTGGATGCCGCGGCGGGCCGGGAGTGGAACGCCGACACGGACTTCGACGTCCGGTTGCTGGACGTCCCGCTCACCAATCGCCGCCCGGACGTCGTCGTGTACCGCGCAGACATGATCGACATCGCCCCTACCCGTCCTGAGCACGTGCTGCTGGTCGCGGAGGTGGTGTCGCCGGGCTCGGAGACCACTGACCGGATCGTGAAGGTCGACCAGTACGCCAAGGCAGGCATCGGCTTCTACTGGCGGATCGAGCAAGCCGCGACAGGCGTCCCTCTTGTGTACACCTACGTTCTCGATCCCGCGACGAAGACCTACCGGGACGGAGACGTGCTCACCGGCGTCCTCAAGGTAGCGGCCCCCTTCCCGGTGGAGATCGACCTCGGCCAGATCTGACCTTGCGCTGCTTCGCAGTCGGCGGCGCGTGAGCGATGCGTGAGCGATGCGTGAGCGGACGGCCCGACACAGGGCGGCATCAGCCGGATCAAGTCCAAGGCGCGGCAGTCGGCGCCGGCCGGACAGGGAAGGACCCGTTACAGCGGATCCGGCGGATCGGTGGATCGGCGTCCGTCGGGCATGACCACGTTCCACGTCCCTTGATTGACAGGGGACGGGGGACGGGGGACGGGAACCGGAACGGCGGGCGACGTCAGAGGGAGTGGAGCAGGGCCAGAGTCTGTTCGAGCTCGTCCCGTAGGGCGCGTCCGGCTGCCTCGGCGTTCCCTTGTACGACGGCGTTGATCAGTGCGGTGTGGCCTTCGTCGCCGTGGTTCGGATCGTCGGAACGCAGGTCGAGCAGGTCGACCAGATCGAGTAGCCGTCGTTTCAGCACGGGGACGAACTCGGTGAACATGCCGGTGAGCACCGGGTTGTGTGCTGCGGCGACCACGGCCTCGTGCAAGGCGATGTCGGCCTCGACGAACGCGGCGTTGCCCGAGTTGCTGGGGTTGCTGGGGCTGCCGGAGTTCGCAGCCTCCCTACGTCTCGCCAGAGCATCGTGCAGCGCGGCGATGTCGTCGTCGGTGCGGCGCTGCGCGGCCAACCGCGCGGCCTCGACTTCTACGAGCATCCGGACCTCGTAGACATCGGTGATGGCCGCCTGTCGGAGCCGGGTGGCCCAGTCCTCCCTGGGCTTGGTCGCGATGACGAAGACACCGGCGCCCTGGCGTGCCTGCACCAGCCCGGCGCCGGCCAGTGCCCGCAGAGCTTCCCGAACAGTGGAGCGCCCCACACCGAGGGACTTGGCCAGGGTGGTCTCGCCGGGGAGCTTCGTCCCGACGGGCCATTCACCTCCGGTGATCTGTTCGCGCAAGTGCTCTGTGGCCTGCTCGACCAGAGGGGACGGCCGCAAGGCACCTAGTGACATGAGAGCTTCACTTTCCCGCGTCGCACTACTCAGGTTGTCTGAGGAGCTGAGTTGTCGCTACTGTACCCGCATGCTGCTGCGCGAGCGTCTTCTTCTCGGCTGCCGCTGCGGGGCCTGACCCGACCGGCACCCCGCAGCGGGGTACCGGGCTGCGCCGGTCGACGTACGGCCGACTGAAAGAAGTTCCGCACGATGGCTTCCTCCTTCCGGAGCGCGGCGGCGTTCCGCACCCTGCGCACTCCCTCCGGTGACATCCCGGCGGACTCACCCCGCTGGAATCCCCAGCGCCCGAGCGCGATGCCCCATCACCGCTACCGGCCGGTGGAGCAGCGGGTCGCCCTGCCCCTGACGGACCGGACCTGGCCGTCTCGGCGGCTCGAGCGGGCCCCGCTGTGGGTGCCGGTCGACCTGCGCGACGGCAACCAGGCGCTGGCCGAGCCGATGGACACCGAGCGCAAGCGCCGGATGTTCGACCTCCTGGTCACCATGGGCTTCAAGGAGATCGAGGTGGGTTACCCCTCGGCCAGCCGAACCGACTTCGACTTCGTACGTCACCTGGCCCGCAGCGGCGCTGTCCCCGATGACGTGACCGTCTCCGTGTTCACCGCGGCGCGCCGGGACCTGATCGACCGGACCATCGCCTCCGTCGAAGGACTCCCCCGCACCCTCGTCCACCTCTACACCGCGACCGCGCCCACGTGGCGGGACGTGGTCCTGAGCCGCTCCCGGGCCGAGCTCCACGTGCTGATCCGGGACGCCGCCACCTACCTGATGCGGCGTGCCGAAGAACGGCCGGGTGCCGACATCCGCTTCGAGTTCTCCCCGGAGGTCTTCAACCTCACCGAGCCGGACTTCGTCCTGGACGTGTGCGACAGCCTGACCGAGCTGTGGGAGGCGAGCCCGGACCGGCCGGTGGTGCACAACCTGCCGGCAACGGTGGAGATCGCCACCCCCAATGTCTACGCGGACCAGATCGAGTACATGGACCGTCACCTGGCGCGCCGCGAGTCCGTGATTCTGTCGGTCCACCCGCACAACGACCGCGGCACCGGCGTCGCCTGTGCCGAACTCGCCGTCCTGGCAGGCGCGCAGCGCGTGGAGGGCTGCCTGTTCGGCAACGGTGAGCGCACCGGGAACGTCGACCTGGTGACCCTGGCGCTGAACCTGTACGCGCAGGGCGTGAACCCGATGATCGACTTCTCCGACATCGACGCGGTGCGCGAGGTGGTGGAGTACTGCAACCGGCTGCCGGTCCACCCCCGCCACCCCTACGGGGGCGATCTCGTGCACACGGCCTTCTCCGGCACCCACCAGGACGCCATCGCCAAGGGCATGGCCCACCACGCCGAGCAGGCCGCCGAGAAGGGGCTCCCCGTCGAGGATGCCCCGTGGAACGTGCCGTATCTGCCCATCGACCCGGGCGACATCGGGCGTACGTACGAGGAGGTCATCCGCATCAACTCCCAGTCCGGCAAGGGGGGCATCGCCCACCTCCTGCGCACCCACCACGGACTGGACCTGCCCCGGACGATGCGCCCGGACTTCTCCCGCGCGGTCCAGCACGTCACCGACGCGACCGGTCAGGAGCTGTCCCACAAGGAGTTGTGGGAGCTCTTCCGTACCACGTACGTCACTCCGGCACTGGACGGCCCGGTCACCCTGGCGTCCTGGAGCGCCACGGAACCCGCCCCCGGCGAGCACCAGTTGACCTGCACGTTGCGCATCGGCGGAGAGGAACGCTCATGCCAGGGCGCCGGAAACGGGCCGCTGTCCGCGCTCGCGGACGCGCTCCGGGGTGCCGGCGTCACCGTCGACATCCTCAACTACGCGGAGCACGCGACCGGTTCGGGGCCGGGCAGCCCTGCCGTCGCCTACGTCGAGGGCCGTGTGGACGAGGTCACCTGCTGGGGAGTGGGCTGGGACACCTCGGTCCTGACCGCGTCGGTCCACGCGGTCATGTCTGCCGTGAACCGTTCCGGGCGGGTCTCCTCGTGAGCACGACCCCGGTACTGCGCCTGGAAGGCGTGGATGTCGTCCGCGACGGGAACCCGACCCCGCGCGAGGTGTCGCTGACCGTACGCGCCGGTGAGCACTGGGCGCTGCTCGGCGCCAACGGGGCGGGCAAGAGCACCCTGCTCAGTCTCCTCGGGGCGCTCGCGCCGACCCTGTCCCAGGGGGACAGGGGGAACAGGGCCGTGCACTGATCGCTCGTGCCCTCATGCCCGGTCCGCGACTGCTGCTGCTCGAGGAACCCGCGACCGGCCTGGACGTCGCCGGCCGCGAGCAGCTCATCGAGCGGATCGCCACGCTTCAGCACACCTGCCCGGAGCTCGCGTCGGTCCTGGTCACCCACCACCTGGAGGAGCTGCCTCCGAGGACGACCCATGTGCCGCTGCTGTGCGACGGGCGTTGCCTGGCGTCGGGACCCGCCGACGAGCGATGCGCTTCAGCTCCACCTCGCGGGGCGCGCGGCTCGCCCGGCTGCTCGCCGGGCAGCGGTTCGACGCGTGGGGCATCACCTACGCCTGCGACGCGCACCATGCGCTGACGCCGATCGTCGCCGAGCTCGCCGCCAACGCCGTTCGACACGGCCGGGTCCCCGGCCGCGGCTTCCGTCTCGCGTTGGCCACCGGCGCCACGACCGAACGGATCGAGGTCACCGACACCCGTACCAAAGGCGGACCGGTCGCAGAAAGCGCCCACAGACCTCAGCGACACCGGCCGGGGCCTGCTCCCCGGTGGAGCACCTCGCCGACCGCTGGGACTGGCACCCCCGCCCCGACGGCCCGGGCAAGACGGTGTGGGCGGAGTGCGTCCTGCCGGCGGGAGGCTGACCGGCCGCAGCGCCCTCGCGCCCACGCGACGGGTGCCGCGCTCTATGCCACCACCCCGAGGGAGCGGAGCGTACCCGGTGCGACGGGGACCCCTTCCAGCTCGTCGGCCAGGCGGAGCGCATGGTCGGCAATGATCAGGTCACGGGGGGCTTCCGGGATGTCATCGCCGATGTCTCGGAGGAAACCCGCGATGCGCCACCACGAGTAAAAGACCGTGCCCCCGGTACGGGCGACCGGTTCCGGGAAGTCTCCCGGGCCCCGCTGTCCCCGGGAGAGCTGCACCAGGGACTGCCGTGACCGCCCGCAGCGTTGCGCGGCATCTCCGAGGGTGACCATGTCGTCGTGGTGGACCCCGACGGCGTGCAGTCCCGGGATCAGCCTGATGTCCCGGGAGACCTGCGCGATGGCTTCCAGAAGCGTTGGTGCCTCGACGTCGCATACCAACTCCCTGAGTTCTGCGGCGTCCGGGCTGAGCGAGGGGATCCGCTCCGGGGGCTGAGGGCCGAGAACGTACGACACGGATCCATCGGCGAAGGCGTCGCAGTGGTCGAAGGCATCGGCCTGCTCAGGGGTGAGGGCCTGATTGAGCCGGAGGGTGAAATTCCACTCGGGCATGGTCGCGCTCCTTTCAGTGCTGATGCACCGTGACGAACCTATCGATGCGCTTCGCCTCGTTCCCGGGATTCCTGGGCGTGCCGGACACGGCGAGGCGCACTCCGCAACCACAGCAGACCACCCATCCCCAGCGGTGGCCGTTCTCGTCTGCGATCACGCGGCAACCGGCCTTCCGGGCTCGGTCCAGGGCGGCGGCGACATCGCCGTCCTGGTGCCTTCCTTTGGAAATCAACAGGCCAACCTAACTGGGTGTTGCGCATCTGCAACATTACTCGATGAAGGGGTGACGCGCACGCCCGTGCGAACCGCTGATTGCCGTCGTTCGCGGGGTGATGCCCCGGCCACGCACACCGCGGGCAAGGTGCCGCGGGAGGCGATCTCCGACCGTTACGAACTGCTGGAGGAGCTCAGCCACGGCGGCATGGGGGACGTGTGGCGCGGCTACGACGACGCCGTGCTCGACCGGCCCGTCGCCGTGAAGCTCATCCAGCAGGCGTCGGTCAACTCCCCACAACTGGCAGAGTCCCCCAGGCGCTGGAGGAGCTGGTCCTGCACCTGCTGCGCAAGGCGCCCGAGGCGCGGCCCGCCGGCACGCAGGAGGTGTACGCGCGGCCCACGCCCTCGGCTCCGAGAGCCAGCAGGTCCTGGCGCTGCGTCGCCGGCGGGCGGCGATCCGCCTCCTCGGCGGCGACTACCGGGCCGCCCTGCCCGAGTTCGACCCCCTCGCCTACGCCCGCCTCGCCGGACCCACCGGCGAGCAGGCCCGCGCCTGCCGCGCCCAGGCAGCCCGGTGCCGCTCCGAGTCGGCCAGGTCACCGACGCGCTCGTCGCGCTCCAGGGCGTGCTGACCGTCGTAGGGGCCGTCGCCAGCGACGTGAGCGATGAAGCCGTGGAACCGCGGCACAACATCGGGATGCTGCTGCTCGCCCGGGGCCGGGCCGCCGAAGCCCGGCAGGTCCTCGAACCACTGCACCAGGACATGTGCATGGTGTTCGGCCCCGACGACGAGATGACCGTCGAGACAGCCGAAGCACTCGCCGTGATCCGCCTCGGCCTGGACGGTTCGGCTTCCTGCCCCGCTGCCTCCGTCGCCGGCGGTGTCTCCTCCCTCGGGACTCGCAGCGCGTCTGCGGCTTCTTCGGTCCGGACCTCCGTCGGACGCGCTGGCGGCCGGAGCGGGCGTCGCGGATGCGCGGGGTGGGGCGAGGCCGCGCCGAGCGCCCGGCTGTCCGCCCCCCATGCGTGTGGCTCGAAAGCGTTCTACGGTTGAGGGAATTCCACGTTCGCGCGTCCGTCTCCTGTCTCGCGGCGGATCCGCCTTCCATCTCTCGGGTTCGGAACTCACCAGGAGGGCATGCGACATGTCCACTTCATCGGAAACACCTGTCCTCGACACCCTCGCGGCCATGACGGTCGACTCACTGGAGCGGTGCGGGATGGCCCCGGACATGCTCATCCTCACGCGCATCGCGGCACTCGCCGCCTCGGACGCCCCGCCCATCTCCTACGTGGCCCACATCGACCCCGCCCTCAGGACCGGCCTGACCGCCGAACAGTTGCAGGACGTCCTGGTCGCCATCGCTCCCATCGTGGGCACCGCCCGCGTCATGACGGCAGCGGGCAACATCGCCACCGCGCTCGGTATCGCCATCGCCGTCGCCGACGCCGGAATGGATCCTCAGAGCTGAGAGCGGGCACCCACCCGGCAATCGATGATCCGCGCGGTCGGGCGTCGGAGGGCGGACCACCGAGCCGCTCTCCGTCCGACGTTCCGGCGCGCCGACGCGCGGACGCGCCCTGCGCCGGGATCTCAACGGCCGAGGAACGAGCAGGCAGGAGGGCCTTCGATGTCCCGCGAAGCGACCACGGCCATGCGCGCGGCACCCCACACGACGCCCGGGGAACGCGCGGCTCTCGGCAAGGAGGCGCGGCGCCGCTCACCGCGGTCGGCCCACGCCGTGTACAAGCCGTCTCCGGACCGGCCGGACCCGGTGGCGCTCCTGGAGGCGCAGTCCGCGGCACGGGTGCCCGAACTCGTCCCGATCCGCTACGGCCGGATGATGGAGTCCCCGTTCCGCTTCTACCGGGGCGCCGCCGCGATCATGGCGTCCGACCTGGCGGACAGCCCGCGCTCGGGACTCTCGGCCCAGCTGTGCGGGGATGCGCACATGCTGAACTTCCGGCTGCTCGCCTCGCCGGAGAGACGGCTGGTGTTCGACATCAACGACTTCGACGAGACGCTGCCGGGCCCCTGGGAGTGGGACGTCAAGCGGCTCTCGGCGAGTCTCGTCATCGCGGGCCGGGCGAACGGCTTCGACGACGCCGAGCGGGCCGGCATCGTGAGCGCCACGGTCCGTTCGTACCGCGAGACGATGATCCGTTTCGCCCGGACGGGCAACCTCGACCTCTGGTACGCGAGGATCGACGCGGACCTTCTTGAGTCGATGGCCGCGGGCCGGCTCCGCAAGCGGGGTCAGAAGAACGTGGCCCGCGCTCTGGCGAAGGCCCGTACCCGCGACAGCTTGCAGGCGTTCGACAAGCTGACCGAGACGGCCGACGGCCGGCGCAGGATCGCGGCGGATCCCCCGCTGCTGATCCCGGCCGGCGACCTGCTGCCGGACCTCGAACGCAGCGCCCTGGAGCGCCAGTTCCGTGGTCTCATCGAGCGGTACGGCAGCACGCTGACGTCCGACCGGCGCACGCTCCTGGAGGACTACCGGCTGGCGGACGTCGCCCGCAAGGTGGTCGGGGTCGGCAGCGTCGGCACCCGATGCTGGATCTTCCTCCTGCTCGGCCGCGACGGCCAGGACCCGCTCTTCCTCCAGGCCAAGGAAGCCGACACCTCGGTACTCGCCGCGCACGTAGGCGCGAGCCGCTACCGCAACCAGGGCGAACGGGTGGTCTCCGGCCAGCGGTTGATGCAAGCCACCAGTGACATCTTCCTCGGCTGGGAACGGGTGGACGGCATCGACGGCAGGCAACGCGACTTCTACGTCCGCCAGTTGCGCGACTGGAAGGGCATCGCCGTACCGGAGAGCATGGAGCCGAAGGGCATGCGGGCGTTCGGCGAGGTGTGCGGGGTCACCCTGGCCCGCGCGCACGCGCGTTCCGGTGACCGCATCGCGATCGCCGGGTACCTGGGCGGCGGCGACTCGTTCGACCGGGCACTCGCCACCTTCGCGGAGGCATACGCCGACCAGAACGAGCGCGACCACCAAGCCCTGGTCGACGCGGTACGCGCGGGCCGGCTGAGGGCGGAACAACTGCCGGCGGCCTGACCTGACCCGCGAGAAGCGCCGCGCCCGGCCCGCGTCCGCCAGCGGATCCTCCCGACAGCACTTCGCACCGAGGACGCACCGGGGACACGCCGAGGACTCGCGTGGACGGGCTTCCCCGGCTCTCAACTCCTGGGCCGGCAGCTCACTTCCTCGTCCGCCCTCCGACGTGTCGGCCCGCTTCGCCGTCCGGAACCCCGTCCGCCGGTCCGCTGTCGGCCATCGCCCTCTTGGGGCGGGCGAGTGCGGACAGGGTCAGGGTGATGGTGGCCGAGGCGAGGGCCATGGTGGTCATCGCTGTTGCGGGGGTGGTGAGTTGGGCCAGGGAGCCGGCCAGGGTGGCGGCCACGCCCTGCATGGTGAGCATGCCGGCGGAGTGCAATCCCAGGGCGTGGCCGCTGAGTTCGTCGGGTGTCAGTTCCATCAGCCGTTCCTGCTGGACCAGGCTCGCGCCGAAACCGACGGAGGCTACGGCGGCGAGCGCGGCGGCCAGGGGTACGGCCGGCCGGAGTACGAACAGGGCGTAGGGCAGGGCCAGTAGGAGCAGCAGCGGGGTGGCGGTACGGCGGCGGACGGCAGGTGGCAGCAGGCGGCCCACCGTGACATCGCCGGCCAGCATGCCCAGCGCCCCGCAGGCGAAGAGGGTGCCCGCGCTGCCGGGGGCGTAGGAGACGTAGAGGGATTCGCAGCCGACCACGAGGCCGTTGGGGAGCCAGAGGCCGAGGTAGGTGAGGCGGCGGGGGCGGGAGGACCACAGGACGGCGTTGGTGCGCCAGGTCGCCGCGACGGACGGCCGGCCGGACGTGCGCGGGGGGCGGCCGGACAGGCCCAGGCGCAGTACGGCCGACGCGGCGAGGTAGAGGACGGCCGCGAGGAGCAGTGCCACGCGGGGCGACAGCGTGGTCAGCAGTGCGCCGCCGGTCGCGAACCCGATGACCTGGGTGAGTCCGCTCATCATGTTGAAGACCGAACGCCCCAGCAGATAGCCGCCGTTGGCGTTCCCGGCGAGGATCTCGTTCAGCAGCCCCCAGCGCACTCCCCCGCCCAGGGAGGCGACCAGGCCCAGGGCGAGTACGAGGGCGAAGAGGGCACCGATCGGCAGGCCGGGCAGGGCCAGGAGGGCCGTACCGGCCGCGAAGGCGAGAGCGATGCCCGCCATGGTCGCTCTCGGGGGCAGCCGGTCGGCCGCCGAGAGCAGTGTGGTGGCGCCCAGCACCTGGGCCAGCGACGGCCCGAACATGCTCACCGCGGAGAGCAGGGGTGATTCCGTCGCCCGGTACACGAGGGTGCCCAGGGCCAGACTGCCCACGGTTCCGGCGGCGCCCTGGGCGGCCGAGGCGATGAAGAGGGGGGTGAACTCCGGTGTGCGGAAAAGGTGTTGGTAGCCCTGACGGGGGCGGCGGTCGGTGCGCATGCGGGAAGTCTGCGGTGGCCGGGGCCGCGGTCGTACTGTTTCGCGGGGTGGCGAAACATCGTACGGGAGAGGGATGTTCATGGGCTGGTGGCAGGTGAACGCCGACACGCTCGCGCGGAGCCGGTTCGTGCTGTCGCCGTTCGCGGAGACCTTCGCGGCGCTGAGGCTGCTGCACTCGGGGCGGGCCGCGCATCCCGGTGAACGGGCCTGGCTGCACGAGCAGTTGCCGGGATACCGGGCGCGCCTCGCGGCCGATCCGGTCACCGGACCGCTGATCCGGGCGGGGCTGGGGCGGGCCTGGATCGCCGACTTCCTCTCCCCGGCACCGAGGGACCGGGAGACGTTCGAGGAGGCGGTGGAGCGGGTACGGGCGACGCCCCCCGGGCGGGCGCGGGCCCATCTGCGGGTCTCGCTCGCGGGTCCGCTCCCCGCCCCGCTGGAGCGCGACGATCTGCCCGAGCACGCGGCGGCTCTCCTGGAGTACGTCTGGCGGGAGACCGTACGGCCGTCCTGGGAGCGGCGGCGCCGAGTGCTGGAGGCCGATGTCGTCGCGCGGACCGCGCAGGTCGGCGAGGGCGGCTGGGCGGCCGTGCTGGACGCGCTGCGGCCGGGGACGCGGTGGCTCGGGGAGAACCGGCTCCAGGTCAATCCGCACGAGTATCCGCCGCGGGAGATCTCCGGCGCGGAGCTGCTCTTCGTGCCGGTCACGCCGAAGGCGGGGTGGGTGTCGTGGGAGGAGCCGGACCGGTACGCGGTCGTCTACCCGTGCGCGGGCGCGCTCGCCGACCGCGGCGGGCGGCCGGTGCCCGCGGCCCTGGGCACGTTGCTGGGCACCGCTCGGGCGGGGGTGCTGGTGCTGCTGGCGTCGCCGATGAGTACCAGCCAGCTGACCGCCGTGACCGGGCAGGGGCTCGGCTCGGTCGGCCGCCATCTGCGGATACTGCTGGACGCGGGGCTGGTGCGGCGCCGGCGTTCGGGGCGGTCGGTGCTGTACTCGCGGACGGCCGCCGGGGAGGCGCTCGTGGAGGCGTCAGGAACGGCCGGAACGGCCGGAACGGCCGGGGTCAGCGGGGGTGACGGCGCCTTTCGGAGCTAGCATCCGCTTATGACTGCAGACACGAACGGCTCGAACGGTACGGACGGTACGGAGGGGAGTTCCCCTCTCGGGGTGGAGATCGGCGCTCTCAAGGGCGGCTCGGCGGACCTCTCGCAGTACGCGGGCAAGGCGGTCCTCGTGGTGAACGTGGCCTCCAAGTGCGGACTGACCCCGCAGTACACCGGTCTGGAGCGGTTGCAGGAACGGTTCGCGGAGCAGGGCTTCACCGTGCTCGGCGTCCCGTGCAACCAGTTCCTCGGGCAGGAGCCCGGCAGCGCCGAGGAGATCGCCGAGTTCTGCTCCGCGACCTACGGAGTGACGTTCCCGTTGACGGAGAAGGCCGAGGTGAACGGCGCCGGCCGGCACCCGCTGTACGAGCGTCTGGTCGGCTTCGCCGACGCCGAGGGGCACAGCGGCGACATCCGCTGGAACTTCGAGAAGTTCCTGCTCGGCCGCGACGGCCGGGTCGTGGCCCGCTTCTCCCCGCAGACCGAGCCGGAGTCGGCGGAGGTCGTGACGGCGGTGGAGGCCCAGCTCGCCGCGTAGCCGAACACCTGAGCCCTCTCGGCCAAGACGGCGAACTGGTCGAGAGGGCTCCTTCTTCGGTGCTGTGCCGCTCGTGCGGTGGTGCTGGTACGCGGTCCTGCCGGTGGTGCTTGTGGAGTCGGGGGAGCCGGTGCCGCGTCAGTGGCGGTCGAACGCTCCGCTGCCGACCTCGGTGACGAAGGCGTTCCACGACTCCGCGGGGAAGGCCAGCGTCGGGCCCCCGGGAACCTTCGAGTCCCTGACGGCCATCGCCGCGAGAAGCGGTGACTTGATCTCGACGCACGCGCCGTTGCCCGTGGAGTACGACGACTTGGTCCACGCGTCCGTGGCGCCCTGACGAATTGCCATTTTTGCTCCGGAATGCCAGTTGGTGAGTTGCTGTCCCCCGCGCCACGGGGGTCCGTTCCCGGGCCCGTCGCGCGGTTTGCGCCATCGGTGTGAATCGATGGCGTGATCGACGCTACTCGCCAACTTCGGCCTGCGAAGCGACTATTCACTCGTCTGGATGGCATATCCCCTTGGGTCTTCCATCCAACCTGAGGCAGGGTGTATCTTCCGCCCCGCTTGTACGGGTCAGTCGGTACGGGCCGTTCGCCCGCCCGACTCCCTCATCCCCCGAAGCCCCGTCAGCGCGCCACTCAGCTCCTTCAGTTCCCTCAATTCCCCAACTGCCTCAGCGCGCATACTCCTTGGCGATGTCCGCGATGAACTGCCGTGACTGCTCGACGTTCAGCGCCTGCGCCCTCAAGTGCTCGTACATCACGCTGTACTTCTGCACGTCGTTCGCCTTCTCCAGGTACAGGTCGCTGGTGACGCCCTCGATGTAGACGACGCTGGAGTCCGCCGCGTCGGGGAACTCCAGGATCGCGTACTGCCCGTTGAGCCCGGGGTGCGCGCCCATGTCGAAGGGGATCACCTGCACGGTGACGTGCGGCAGTTGGGACTGCTCGACGAGGTGCTCCAACTGGTCCCGCATCAGCGAGCGGTTGCCGACGACCCGGCGCAGCGCGGACTCGTCCAGCACGGTCCACAGCCGCAGCGGGTTCTCCGGGGCGACGATGCGTTCCTGCCGGCGCAGCCGTACCTGGACGCGCTTGTCGATGTCGGCCTGGGCGGTCTCCGGGAGCGCGCCGGCGATCAGCGCCTCCGCGTACTGCCGGGTCTGCAACAGGCCCGGGACGACCTGGGGATCGTAGACGCGGAGGCTCGCCGCGTCCGTCTCCAGGCCGATGTAGACGCTGTAGGGGATGTCGCCGAAGGAGTGCCACCAGCCCTGCTGGCGCGAGTCCTTGGCCATCTGCATCAGCGAGTCGACGATCCGGTGGTCCTCGACCTCGTAGACCCCGCAGAGATCGCGGACGTCACGCTGGCTGATGCTGCGGCGCCCGTTCTCCAGCCGGCTGATCTTCGACTGGGAGACCAGGAGGCGCTCGGCGACCTCTTCGGCCGTCATGCCCTTGAGCTCGCGGAGCCGGCGCAACTCCTGGCCCAACCGGCGCCTTCTGACGGTGGGATTGACATTGGACGCCACGGGACGTGCACCTCCGGCTGCGTGCCTTCGCTTGCTGATTGCTGCTGACGACGTGTCGCTCGTCGCAGCTGACGTGCCGCGTGCGACTTTGCGTATCTGCTGTTGAGCAGACTGCCACCAAGATGCTTACCGGCGCTGCCGAACCAGGGATATGCGGCAGGGCCCCGTCCGGTCCGAAGGGGTGCGGACGCGGCCGAGCGGGGTGCGGAGACGTAACGTCTCTGCACCCCGCTCGGACCAGCGGCTCCCGTACCGGGTCTTGGGGACTGGCGGTGCGGCGCTTGTTGGCGGTGCGGTGCTGCGGTGGTGCTCCTACGGTCGTGCGGAGCCGTGGGACTGCGGCTCAGTGGGCCACGGCGCGCGCCATGCCGCCGCGGCGCGGTTGCATCGGAACCCCATGAGCGGGCTCCGGCGCGGGCCTGGATCCGGGTGCGGCCTGACGGCCGGCCGGAGCCTGGCTGCGGCGCGGCTGAGCGGCCGCACCGTTCTGGACGTCCATCACGGCGTGCGCCACGAGTCCGCCCATCGGGTCGTGCCTGATCAGGTCGCGCAACCGGGAACGCGAGGAGCGTCCCTCGTTGCCCGGATACAGATGCTTGCCGAGGCCGACCGCGTGCGCCAGCGCGGCGAGCGCCGCGGTCCGCGGGTCCGGCGGGACGCCGGTACGGATCGCGGAGTCCAGCCTGGACCTGATCTCCCGGCTGATCTCGGTGTCGGTCGCCTGATAGCGAGTCGTCGGCAGTACCCCGCACATCTGACCCGCCACGGCATGCACCATGCCGCACCGTTCCAGATGCGAGAGGTAGGTCTGGCGCAGCCCCAGGCGGGGCCCGCCAATCCAATGGACGGCCCGTACGGGAGCGCCACGCCTGCGCAGCAACTCCAGTGCGGAGTCCAAAGTCGGATCTCCGGTCGGCCGTGGGGCTACCACGGCGATACGATCCCCGTCTGGGGCTATCCGTCCGGCCAGCGCCAGCTCCACTAGCTGTGCTCCGGCCAGACCAAGGTCGAGCGACTGCGGCTGTGCGGTGGTACCCGTGGTCGGGTCCAGCGCCAGCAACAGCAGCTCTTCCGGAATGGTTCTGCGGCTCCTGCCCATCCATGCCTCCCCGCGTGGATGAATGACAGGGTGACCCCTCTCACATTGGCTTGTCGAGGGTGCGTGACCGCTTCGTAGTGGAACCGATAGGTATGTCGTTCTCGTCTACCGCAGGAGTCAAGCCCGCACACAGGACACTGGTACATGGTTCGGACAGCGATGGGGAGTCGTTGTCGGAGCGGCAGTCAGCGGTAGAGCGGTCGGTTCGGTAGACGCACGGAGAGCGTGCGGCGCATGGAGGAGGCATCGGTGGCGGGCGAGTCCCCCGACAGGTCGAAGCAGCGCGAGTCGTCGGCAGAACCGACGTCGGGGAGCGCGGGTCCGGTTCCCGAGGCCAGGACCGGGAGCCGCGACCCGCGGCTCTCGGTGGCCCGCGAGGAGAACAAGCCGTCGACCGCGCGCGGCGGCGTGGACACGGCGACGAAGGTCTTCTCCGTACGGGACCTCCCGAAGGACGCCACGGACGCCCCCGCACCCGTCCCCACGCCCGCCCCCGAGCCGGAGGGCGAGGCCCCTCTCCGCGAGGCGGTCGTGACCCGGGGCGCGGGACCGGAGGACGAGAAGCCGACGCCGGAGACCGGGTCGGGGTCCGGAACGGGGGCGGAGGCGGAGGGTGCGTCAACGCCCGCTCCGGACAAGGAAGTTGTTGCGGACGCAAACTCCGGGGCCGACGCGAATGACGGTGCCGAGGCCGCGGGCGACTCCGGGGGCACGGCCGACGGCAACGGCAACGGCAACGGCAACGGCAACGGCAAGGACGACGCTGAGGCTGAGGCTGAGGCTGTCGCTGAGGTCGAGCCACCGGCCGAGGCAGAGGACAAGAGCGCGGAGACTCCGGCCGCGGGCGCGGGCGCAGCCGCGGAGACACCCGCGGCTGTGGACAAGGCCGGGGACAACACCGAGGACGCGGCAGGAGCCACCGAGGCCGAGGACGCGACCGGCACCACGGCGCCTGCGCCTGCCGGCGCGAACCCGAAGCCGGAGACCGACGCCGAGCCTGAGCCCAAGGCCACCGACGCAGACGCAGATGCTGCTCCCGGTGCCGCTGCCGCTGCCGCTGCCGACGATGCCTCGCGGAAGCAACCCGCAACCGACGACGAAAGCCGCACGGCCGACGCGGGTGAGGCCGACGAGGCCGAGGGCGGAGCCGAGGCCGACGAGGCCGAGGCCGAGGCCGAAGGCGAAAGAGCGCCCGAGCCCGCCGCTCCCGTCGATCACCCCACCGCCATCTTCAAGGCCGTACGCCCGCCCGAGCCCGAGGGCGACCAGCCGACCACCATGCTCAAGCTGGGCAGCACGCCCACTCCCACGGACTCTCCCAAGGCCGACGAAACCCCCAAGAATCGTAAAAACCTCAAAACCCTCAAGGCCCCCGAGTCATCCGAGTCGGAAGCCGAGCGCATCAGCAGGTTCGTCGCCCTCAAGCCGCTGGACGAACGGCGCGCCCAGCCGGACGCGACCCGCCCGGTCCCGCAGGTCGGTCCCGAGCGCACGACCCAGCAGCCGCTGCCGCCCAAGCCCCCGCTCGACCTGCTCGCCGAGCTGACCAACACTCCGCCGCCGCCGGAGACGCCGGTCCGCACGATCGTCCGGCGGGTCAAGATCTGGACCCCGCTGGTCCTCCTGCTGGCGATCGTGCTCGCGGTCGTCCAGGCCGTACGCCCGCTCCCGGCCCCGTCCCTCACCCTCACCGCCGACGACTCGTACACCTTCGGCGGCAAGAAGGCGGCCCTCCCCTGGCCCTCCGAGGGGCAGGGCTGGCTGGACGTCAACGGCATCGGCACGATGGGCAACTTCGGCAAGCAGACCCCGGTCGCCATCGGGTCGGTGGCGAAGGCGATGACCGCGTACCTCGTTCTCAAGGACCACCCGCTGAAGACGGGCTCTGAGGGCGCGAAGATCAAGGTCGACGCGACGGCGCAGAAGGAGGGCGGCTACGACAAGAACGGCGAGTCGACCCTCAACACGGTGCAGGCCGGCGACGTCCTCACCGAGAAGCAGGCCCTGTCCGCGGTGATGATTCCGTCCGCGAACAACATCGCGCGGCTGCTTGCCCGGTGGGACGCGGGTTCCGAGACGGCGTTCATCCGGAAGATGAACGCCACCGCCAAGAAGCTCGGGATGACGCACACGACGTACACCGACGCCTCGGGTCTGAAGGAGTCGACGGTCTCCACCTCCGAGGACCAGGTGAAGCTCGGCAACGAGCTGGTGAAGATCCCGGCCCTGATGGACATCACCAAGCTGCCCAGCTGGACCGACCCGTCGGGCCACAAGTGGCGCAACTACAACGAGCTGGTGCCGTACAACGGCGCGATCGGCATCAAGACCGGCACGACGACCGCGGCCGGCGGAAATTTGCTGTTCGCGGCGACGAAGGCGGTCGGCGGCGAGACGGTCACCGTCGTCGGCGCGATCCTCGGCCAGCACACGGCGCCGATCATCGACACGGTGAACACGGTCAGCAGGACCGCGATGCTCGGTGCGCAGTCGGCGCTGACCTCAGCGAAGATCCTGAAGAAGGGTGACGTCGTCGGGTACGTGGACGACCAGCTCGGCAACCACACCCCGGTCGTCCTCACCAAGGACGTCGCCGCGGTCGGCTGGGCGGGCCTGAAGGTGAAGCTGTCGTTCGACGCCGACGCCGTACCGCACACCGCGAAGGCCGGCACCCAGGTGGGCACGCTCACCGTCGGCGACGGCTCCAGCGGCGCGGTCAAGGTCCCCGTGGCCCTCCAGAAGGACCTGGCGGAGCCGGGCCTCAGCGACAAACTGACCCGCCTCGGCTGACCCGACAGCCGACGTGTGTCACCGCACCCCGCTGTCCGGGGTCTGCTCCGGAGCCGACCGGCGGGGTGCGTGCTAGCGTCACGAAACGGGGCGAGCAGTCGGTCGCCGGGACGCGACCGCACACCGACCGCGCACAGAACGGGACGCGGTCGCGAACAGGAGACGGGACACGGGGAGTGCCTTCAGGTGGCCACAGTGGAGCCGACACGCACCGACGACGTCGAACCGGGCCGGAGTACCGGCCCGCGAATACGCCTGCCCGAGTCAGAAATCCTGGACACCCCGGACGCCCGGGAGACCCAGGAGACTCGGGACACCCCGGACACTCCTGAGGCCCCCACCCCGCGGGCCGCCACCCATACGGCGCAGAGCGCGCACCCCGCACAGCCCGCGCACTCCGCGGAGCCCTCGCAGCCCTCGCGGCCCGAGCAGACCGCACAGGTCCCCGACCCGCCCCGCACCACCTGGAAAGCCCGCGCGCTCGCCCTCGTGCTCAAAGCGCGCGCCCCCTTCCTGCGGCACCCGGTGGTCGGTATCACCCTCCTCGCCGGTGCCCTGCACATAGTCTGGTTCTTCACGTTCGCGAACAGTGGCGGCGACCTGGCCGCACAGGACGCGTGGGCGGAGTTCGTCGGCCGCCACCCCGACTCGGCGTACAACCTCGCCTGGTACGGCGGTATGCACCCGGTGTCGTACAGCGTGGTGTCGCCGTACCTGATGTCGGTGCTCGGCGTCCGTACGACGATGATGATCGCCGGCACGCTCTCGGCGGGTCTGCTCACCATGATCCTGATCCGCAGCCGCTCGGTGAGGAACCCGCTGTGGGCCTCGCTGGCCGGACTCTTCGCGCTGCTGTGCAACGCGGCGTCGGGCCGGGTGACGTACGGACTGGGCACGGTCTTCGCGCTCGGCGCGGTCGCCGTCGTGTTCTGCTGGCCGTACCGCTGGCGCTACAAGCGCTGGGCGAAGGCGCTGTGCGCGGCGCCGCTGGCCGCGCTGGCGACGATGTCCTCGCCGGTGGCGGGGTTGTTCGTGGGGCTGGTGGCGGTCGCCCTGTTCCTGCAGAAGCGGCGGCCGGGCGCCTGGGCGCTGGGGGTCGCGCCGGCGGCGGTGGTCGCGGTGTCGGCGTGGCTGTTCCCGTTCTCGGGCACCCAGCCGATGGGGTTCGGCTCGGTGATCCTGCCGCTGCTGTCCGGGGTCCTCGTCTACGCCGTGGTGCCCCGCGAGTGGACGACGGTCCGGCTGACGTCCGCCGTCTACTCCCTCGGGGTCATCCTGGTCTGGCTGGTCAGCTCGCAGATCGGCTCCAACATCACGCGGCTGGCGATGCTCTTCGCCGGGGTCGTGCTGATCGCGGCGCTGCCGTTCGCGGTGCCGCGGTCGCGCAAGTGGTACGTGATCGTGCTCGCCTTCCTCGGCTTCACCGGCTGGATCGGCTTCAAGTCGGTCGACGACATAGTGCACACCACGCCTGCCGCCTCCTGGGCCCGTGAACTCGCCCCGCTCGTCAACGAGTTGCAGGGCGTCGGCGCCGAGCGCGGCCGGGTCGAGGTGGTCCCGGCCCGCTCGCACATCGAGGCCTCCGCACTCGCGCCGTACGTCAATCTGGCGCGCGGCTGGAACCGTCAGGCCGACATGGAGCGCAACCCCCTCTTCTACGACGACACCCTCGACTCGGCCAACTACCACCAGTGGTTGCAGCGCTGGGCGGTGCACTACGTCGTGCTGCCCAAGGACGAGCCGGACGGCTCCGGCGGGGAGCGCGAACGGGGGCTGGTGCAGCGCGGGATGCCGTATCTGAAGCAGATCTGGGGCGACGCGAACTGGCAGTTGTTCGCGGTGACCGACCCGGTGCCGCTGGCCGATCCGCCGGCCACGGTGGACCGGGCCGAGCAGGGCGAGCTGACCATCGAGGTGAAGAAGCCGGGCCGGGTCCTGATCCGGGTGCCGTACTCCCCCTGGCTGGGCCTGGTCGACGCCAAGGGCAAGAGCGTGCAGGCGCCCCAGGAGACGGCGGCGTCCAAGCACCGCGCGAACGGTACGCCGAAGACGTTCGACAACGTCAACGGCTGTCTGATGGAGACGGAGCAGGACGCGTCGGGCGACAAGTGGACGATGCTGCTGGCGCCGAAGGCGGGCACGTACCGGCTGGCGGCGCCGTACCAGTTGCCGCGGGGCACCGCGTGTCCGGACGAGCTGAAGAAGTAGCGGCGGCCAGCGGAGCCGGTCCACGTAGGTGTCCGTGCCCGGCACCGTGGGGGACGAACGGAGCGAGCAACTCCACGCGTCCCAGGCCCGATTCGGGCACGCGGATCGGGGACGAACGCGACGTCACCGTACGGAAGGAGCCGTGGTCAGCGAAGAGTCGGCGCAGCATCCTCGTTCCTTGTCGGTGGTCCGTTGCGCGCGGCGGGGCGCGGCCGTTGATCCGCCTGTCGGCTTGGCGCGCGTGATCGCTGAACCTCGGACAGAGTCGAGCGGAACGCCTCTCCCAATCTGATGCCGCGTCAGCTAGACCGGAGCCATGACAGACGACGCGACGCACGCAGACGGAACTCACAGCGACCTGTACGCCGAGCTGGCCGCCGTCGGCCCTTACGGAGCCGACCTCGGGCACGCGCTCATCACCATGGTCGAGCCGCACCCCGGCCGGGAGCGCGAATACAATCGCTGGTACGAAGACGACCACTTCATCGCCGGCGCGATGGCCATGCCATGGATGTACGCCGGGCGCCGCTGGGTCGCCACGCGGGACCTGCAACTCCTGCGCTACCCCGAGAAGTCCGCCGTCGCGCAGCCAGTGACGGCCGGGTGCTACCTATCCGTCTACTGGATGACCGCCGGCCGCTACGCCGACCACATGAAATGGACTGTCGGCATCAACAAGCGCCTCAACCGCGACCACCGTGTCTTCCAGGATCGCACGCACGTCTTCACCGCCTTCCAGGACCACACGACGACTGTCTACCGCGACGGGGGCCACGGTCCCCGCGACATCCATGCCCTCGACCATCCCTACGCCGGGCTCGTCGTCCAGGTCATCGACGCCGACTCCCCCGCCGGGCTCACGGACCTGCTCGCCTGGCTGCGCGACGACCATCTTCCGAAGCAGCTGGCGGGCTCGCCCGCGGCCATGGTGACCGTCTTCGCGCCGACGCCGCTGCCCATGGACCGGATGACCTACGTCAAGCAGGTCGAGGGGGTCGGAACCCGGCTGACCCTGCTGTGGTTCCTGCAACACGACCCCCGCGACACCTGGCGCGACCACTTCGCGAACCTGGACACGGCCGTGGCGGCTTCGGAGTTGGGCGTCGTGCGGTTCGTCGCACCGTTCATCCCCACCGTGCCGGGAACGGACCGCTACGTGGACGAGCTGCGATGAGCCCAACGCGCGCCGTCTGAGGTCGCACACACGCGGCCCGCGGTCACGCCACGTCCCGTGGGTCTGGTACCGGGCCGTAGTCCTCGCCGTGATCCCTGGACAGTGCGGCCAGCAGTTCGGGGTCGGAGTGGACCTCGGCGGTGTGCTGCCAGGCGATGAGCAATTGGGCGACGGACGCGCTGTTGCCGAGGGAGTCGGCGGCGCGCATAGTGTCGACCAGTTCGACGGCGAAGGCGTGGAGATCGGGCTCGGGCAGGAATCGAACCCACGGGAATGCGTCCGGCAGTATGTCGAGGAGCAGTTCCATGCTGCCGGGCTCCCGTCGAGCCATCGCGACCAGCATCCGGGTGGCTGCCGACACCACGGTCTGGTCCTGCTCGGCCCGCGCTGCGGTGGTGAGGACCAGATCCTCGCCATCCCTGCGGTGCAGGAGCAGTCTCGGCGATTCCTGGAGGCGGGCAAGCGTCTGCTTGTTCTTGTTCACCAGCTCGGAGAAGTTCACGGCTGCACTCGCGGCGCTCATGACTTCGAAACTACTTCGAAAGTTGGCCTGGCGCTATCGCCCAGAAGAGGGGCGCGGAGCCGGGTTGTGGCGAGGAGGCGGGCGAGGGGGACACCTCGGCGAGTGGAGGACAGGAGCCGCTCCGGCGAACGTCGCCACGGTGCCCACCAGCGGGGGAAGGGTTGCGCTCAGGAGGCCGCCGTGGGGGCGCGTTCCGGAGGTGAGGTCCGTACGGTGCGTCACCGTACGGGGACATTCTGTGGACGGTACGCGGGGTCTTCCGTCACGCTGGGCGCTGTCGGACGTGGGCCGACGGACAGTGCGTGGTGCGTGTACGGAACGAGAGGTGGCCGCGTATGACGGGCGGCATCGACATCATGGGCGACAGCGGCGTCGGGGAGCCGGTCAGCGGTGAGCCGGATCGTGAGCCCGACCCCTCGGACAGTCTGCGGACGTTCGGGGCGGTGGCCCAGGCGCTGCGCGAGCACGCGGGGTACAGCAGGGCCGACTTCGCGGAGCTGGTGCGGTACTCCAAACACACCGTGGAGTCAGTGGAGTTGGGGCGGCGGCTGGCGGACGAGGCGTACGTGGAGCGGTCCGAGGAGCTGCTGGGGAACACGGGGGCGTTACGTAAGTCGTCGAAGTACGTGACGCGGGGGCGCGGGGATGTGGGGCTTGCGGCGTGGTTCCGGCAGTGGGCCAAGTTGGAGCGGGTGGCGGTGAGCCTGTACACGTACGAGTGCCGGTTGGTGCCGGGGTTGTTGCAGTCGGAGGGGTATGCGCGGGCGGTGTTCGAGGGGACTGTTCCGGTGGCACCGGACGACCAGCTGGACGAGTTCATGGCCAGGCGCATGGAACGGCAGCGGATGCTGTTCGAGCGGCCGACCATCCCGTTCAGCTTCATCGTCGAGGAGCACGTCTTCCGGCGCCGGTTCGGGGACACCGACCAGATGCGGGAGATGTTCGATCGAGTGTTGCATCTGAGCGCGCCGCGCAACGTGACGCTTCAGATCGTGCCGCTTGAGGCGGGGTTGCATGCTTGCCTGGACGGCCCTGTGCGGCTTTTGGAGACCCCGAAGGGGCAGCGGTTCGCGTACTCGGAAGGGCAGCAGAACGGCCGTCTGATCTCCGACCCGAAAGAGGTGAGCCTCCTCTACCAGCGCTATGACACACTGCGCTCGCAGGCCCTCAACTCCCAGGATTCCTGGGGCCTGTTGGAGCGACTTCGAGGAGAGCTATGAGCGCGACGGAACTGGTTTGGTTCAAGTCCAGCTACAGCGGCAGTCAGGGTGACGACTGCATCGAAGTCGCCGTCACCGAACAGGCCATACAGGTCCGGGACTCCAAGGACGTGACTCGCCCGCACTTCGCCGTGGGGCGAGACCACTGGACGGAGTTCGTGGGGTTCGTGACCGGGGCCTGATCAAGACGGAGACCGGGAAGCCGGTCCCCGCCTGCTCAACACCCCGACCTGACGCGTGCGGTGGGAGGGGGAAGCCCGCTCACGTCGTTCCCCTTCCGTCCTCCGGCGGTCACCCATACTCTGACGCTCCGTCAGGTGGACCGCCAGACGCAGGGAGGGATCGGATGTCGCTGCTCGCGGGCAGGACCGTCGTCGTCTCGGGGGTCGGGGCGGGGCTCGGCCATCAGGTCGCCGCGGCCGTCGTACGGGAGGGCGGAAACGCCGTGCTGGGGGCGCGGACCGAGGCGAACCTCGCCAAGAGTGCCGCCGAGGTCGATCCGGGCGGGGCGCGCACGGCGTACCGGGCCACCGACATCACCGACGAGGGGCAGTGCGAGGCGCTGGCGGCGTTCGCTCTTGAGCGGTTCGGGCGGATCGACGCGGTGGTCCAAGTGGCCGCGTGGGACAGCTACTTCGGCGGTGTCGAGGACGCCGACTTCACGACCTGGCAGTCGGTCATCGACGTGAACCTGCTCGGTTCGCTGCGGATGACCCGGGCCTGTCTGCCGGCGCTGACGGAGGCGGGCGGGGGTTCGGTGGTGTTCATCGGCACGCAGTCGGCCGTCGCCGCGCCCTCCCAGGTGCGGCAGGCGGCGTACGCGGCGTCGAAGGGCGCGCTGACCAGTGCGATGTACTCGCTGGCAAGGGAGGTGGGGCCGCGCCGGATCCGGGTCAACACGGTGTTGCCGGGGTGGATGTGGGGGCCGCCGGTGGAGGCGTACGTGCAGTTCACCGCGTACACGGAGGGTGTCCCGGAGGCGGAGGTGCTGAAGCGGCTCACGGAGCGGATGGCGCTGCCCGAGCTGGCGACGGACGGGGACGTGGCGGACGCGGCGGTGTTCCTGGCGTCGGACAGGGCGCGGGCGATCACCGGGCAATCGTTGCTGGTGAACGCGGGGGAGCTAATGCGGTGAGTTCATGTAAGTGAACAGAGGCCACCCGGCCGAACCTTTTTACTTCGCCTTGACCTCACGCTTACTTGTCGTGTCCACGCGCGACCACCCACGATGAGCCCCGGGCTGAACGGGCTCAACCCTGGGAGGGCGCACATGAACAGTCTCGACTGGGCCGTGCTCATCGGCTACTTCGGCGTGATGGTCGCGATCGGTATCTGGTCACACAAGCGGGTCGACAACGTCAGCGACTTCTTCACGGCCGGCGGCCGGATGCCGTGGTGGCTGTCCGGCATCTCGCACCACATGTCGGGCTACAGCGCGGTGATGTTCACCGGCTACGCCGGCATCGCCTACACGTACGGCGTCACGTCGTTCATCACCTGGTCGTTCCCGATCGCGCTCGGCATCGCCATCGGGTCGAAGCTGTTCGCCCCGCGCATCAACCGGCTGCGCTCCCGGCTCCATGTGGCGTCCCCGCTGGAGTACCTGAAGAACCGCTACGACCTGAAGACCCAGCAGGCGCTCGCCTGGTCCGGCATGCTGCTCAAGATCGTGGACGTCGCCGCGAAGTGGGCCGCGATCGCCACGCTGCTGTCGGTGTTCACCGGGGTCTCGCTGAACCAGGGCATCTTCATCACCGGCGCGATCACCGCCGTCTACTGCACGATCGGCGGCCTGTGGGCGGACGCGCTGACCGAACTCGGCCAGTTCGTCATCCAGTTGCTGGCCGGCGTCTCCATGTTCGTGGCGGTCGTACTGAAGCTGAACGACAAGAACATCGGCTTCTTCGACGCCTGGAACCAGCCGGCCCTGCACGGCCACGGCAAGCCGCTCGTCGGCCCCTACGGCACCGTGTTCCTGCTCGCGTTCCTCTTCATCAAGCTCTTCGAGTACAACGGCGGCATGCTCAACCAGGCCCAGCGGTACATGGCGACCACCGGTCCCAAGGCCGCCGAGCGCTCGGCCCGGCTGTCGGCGGCCCTGTGGCTGGTCTGGCCGGTCGTCCTCTTCTTCCCGATGTGGATGTCACCGCTGCTGGTCCACGCGCAGAAGCCGGACGGCTCCGACTCCTACGGCCTGATGACCGAACAGCTGCTCCCGCACGGCCTGTTGGGGCTCGTCGTGGTCGGCTTCTTCTCCCACACGATGGCCATGTGCTCCTCCGACGCGAACGCGATCTCGGCCGTCTTCACCCGGGACGTGGCACCGGTGGTCTCCTCCAGGGCCCGCGCCTGGGGCGAACGGTCCGGGCTCGTCGCGGCGCGGGTGACGACGGTCGTCTTCCTCGGCCTGTCGATGACCGTGGCGACCCAGATCAACTCGCCGACGTTCAAGGACATCATCACCGTCGTGATCAAGTGGGTCGCGGGGCTCATGGGCCCGATCGCGATCCCGATGATGCTGGGTCTGCTGCGGCGGTTCCGCACCTCCGGCCCCACCGCGGCGCTCACCAGCTGGGCGGCGGGCCTGCTCGCCTTCTGGCTGGTCAACTACCCGATCAACTGGCACGTGGACGGCGGGGTCCCGCTCCAGTACCAGGTCTCCATCCCGCTCGCCGTCTCCCTCGTCCTCTACATCCTCATCGGCTACGTGAAGCCCGAGGACACCCCGGAGCGGGACGCGCTGATCGAGCGGATCAACACGGACGGCGACGACAGCGGCTCGGCGGCGGTACCGGTGCCCGCGCAGGCGGGGGCGGTCGAAGACGTGACCGGCACCCAGCCGTGACCGTCCACCGCGCCCAACTCACCGCTCAACTGAACCGCCCAACCGCCTTCCTCAACTGTCTTCCTCAACTTCCCCTGGGATAACGGGATATCCAGCCCGGTGACGCCCCGGCGGGTCCGTGCAGCGCGGGCCCCTGGGTCATCTCCATCGCGAAGTCGTCGGCGAGGACCAGCAACGTGGGACGGCCCTCCAGCTCGGCCAGCCAGGCCGGCGGGAGGGCCGTCTCGCCGTGCAGGGCACCGAGCAGACCGCCGGTCAGCGCGCCCGCCGGCCCGGACGGCCCGCCCTGGTTGACCGCGAGACACAACCCGTGCCGTACGTCCTCGCCGACGAGCGCGCAGTACACGGCGACGGCGAGCAGCCCCTCGGCCGTGCCCGCACCGGCGAGTTCCTCCACCCGCGCGGGGCTGGGCAGCCCCTGCCGTACGGCGCCCAGCGCACGTTGCAGAGCCTCCGAGACGGGCTGGTGTCCGGGCCGGGCGGCGAGCATCCCGAGCGCCCGCTGCACGGCGCCGTCCAGACTCTCGCCCCGCGCCAGCCCGTGCACGACGACGGCGTACGCGCCCGCCGACAGATAGGCGACCGGGTGCCCGTGGGTCTGCGCGGCGCACTCCACGGCGAGCTGCATCACCAACTGCGGCTCCCAGCCGACGAGCAGCCCGAACGGTGCGGAGCGGGCCGCGGCCTCGGCGCCGGTCGCGCCGGGGTTCTTGGGCGAGTCGAGCGTGCCCATCGTGTCGTCCCCGAACCCCAGCAGACAGGCCCGGGACGGCCCCCGGCGCGCGTACAGCCACTCCTCGCGGGCCAGCCAGCCGTCGTCCTTGCGGCGCTCGTCGGGCCCCCAGTCGGACTGGGTGGCCGCCCAGCGCCGGTACGCCCGGTGCAGATCCGTCGGCGGATGCCAGGCCCCGGTGTCCCGCCGCACCTGCGCCCGGATCAGCCCGTCCACGCTGAAGAGGGTGAGCTGCGTGAGATGCGTGACCGCCCCCCGCCGCCCGTACCCCGGGGCGAGATCGACGAGCCCCTCGACGCCGTACGCCTCCCGTATCCCGTCCACCGCCAGCCCGTCGACCGGCGCCCCCAGCGCGTCCCCCACGGCGGCCCCCAGCAGCGTCCCCCGCACCCGGCTCCGGAAGTCCTGCTGCTCCACCCGCCCCCAGACGGCCCCGGCTGCCACCGTCACCAAGACCCCTCCCACGGCACCGTCCGTCCGTACGTACGACAGCTCAGCACTGTAATCGAACGGGGACGGTGGGTTGAGGGGACGAGCGGGATGTCCTGGGTGGGCCGGGTGTCAGTCCACCACCTGTGGATCGACGCCGGGTACCAGGCGGTGTACGTCCCGTTCGGTGAGGAGCAGGCGCGGGTCGTGGGCGCGGAGGCCGGAAAGGAGGTCGACCGCCGGGCGGCGACTCGCGGCTGCCGGTTCCGGTCCCGGTTTCGGTTCCGGGGCCCCGGGCGGCCCCGTGGGCACCTCCGGCACGGGAAGCACCGGCGGCGTCGCGCTCGACCGGGTCATGGCCGCGCACGATCCGGTACCGACTCGGCCCATACGGTCTTGCCGTGGGCCGGTGCCTCGTCGACGCCCCGACGGTCCGCGTACGCCGCGATCAGCAGCAGCCCGCGTCCCGATTCCGCGCACCCCGTCGACCGGATCCGGGGCACGCGGGACCCGGTCGCCCCGCGCGTCGGTCACCTCGACGCGCACCAGACCCTCGCCCAACTCGCGGCCGGCTTCGGCATGTTCGTCGGCACCGCCCATTCCGGCACGACAGCCGTCATCGCCCTGGAGCGGCACCGCTATGGACGCTCAGTAACCGATGTTCATATTCTTTCACCCCTCCTTCGGTTATCCTCCGAAGGATTCCCCAGGGCTGTGCAGGGCCCGTCGGATCCGGCTTCGCCCCGGGCCGGGCGACAACTCGCCGGGCGGAGTCCCGCGTTCTCCTCCCGGTCCCCCGATCGTGCCCGACGGCCTTCCCGGATTCCCGAAGGAGCATGCATTGCGTGTGAATGTGCGTGTCGGACGGCGCCCGCGACTGACGGGGTTTCGCGCGGTAGCAACAGTCGCGGTGACCGCGGCCCTCGTCGTGCCCCTCGCTGCGACCCCTTCAACTGCGAACACGGTCCAGGAGAGGGCGCCGGTCCGCGAGAGCGCGGCCGTCGGCCCTCGGACGCTTTCGGCGGTCCGACAGGACAGCGCTGCGGAGACCCGCGCTCGCCTGCGGGAGTTGGCACGGACGTTGGTGAAGGAAGGAGTGCCAGGGGTGGTCGTCCGGGTGGACGACGGTCACGGCAGGCCCGTCGAGATCTCCGAGCAGGCCGCCTGGACGGAGAAGGACCATCGGCTCAGGGCGGACGACGAGGTGCGAGAAGCGTCCAACACCAAGACGGTGATGGCCACCCTCGTCCTGCAACTGGTCGCCGAGCACAGACTCGCCCTCACCGACCCGGTCGACAAGTGGCTGCCCGGCCAGGTGCGCGACGGCGGAGCGATCACCCTGCGCGTGCTGCTCAACCACACCAGTGGGCTGTTCGACTACACCGACGACCCAGCCCTCGCACCAGCCCTGACGGGCCGGGACCCCCACGTATGGACATCGACGGAAATCCTGAGCCTGGTGAGCGGACACCCGGCACTGTTCGAGCCCGGCACCGAGTGGTCGTACAGCAACACCAACTACATCGCGATCGGCGCCGTCCTGGAGAAGGCCACCGGTAAGAGCCTCGCGGCGCTGGTGCGGGACCGGATCGCCGGACCCCTGGGGCTCCGGCACACCTTCTACGCCACCGGCTCCGCCTGGCACGACCGGCACGCGCACGGCTACGAACCTGACGCCGCCCACATGCCGCCGGACGTCCCCGACGAGTTCAGGAACTACGCCGGACCGCAGCACGACGACCACGTGGACGTCACCGGCGACTACGTCACGGCCGACGGAGCGGATGCCGCGATCGTGTCCACCGCGGGTGACTGGTCCCGTTTCTACGGCGCGCTGATGTCGGGCCGCCTGCTGCCCGCCGCCCAACTGGCCCAGATGCGCACCACCGTGCCGGAGGACGGGCCGGGGGACCCTGACGAGCTCGGCTACGGGTTGGGCATCGAAACGGCGAAGACCTCCTGTGGCACGGTCTGGGACCACGTCGGCATCGTCCCGGGCTATGCGACCTACAACGTCACCGACTCCACCGGCCATCGCACGGCCGCCTTCTTCTTCGCCACGTCCACTCTCACCAAGCCGGCCCACCAGACCGGAGCCGCCCTGATGGACGCGGTCAACTGCGCCCTGTTCGACTGACCCGGCGTTCCGTGGGAGCGGGGTGCCGTCGAGGATGACGAGGGCCTTGCGTGCGGCGGCGAGGTGGTTGCGGCGAGGTTCGGGTCGACGGCTGCCAGGATCTGTCGCCGCCGTCCGCCCGTGACCGTGCCCGCTTCTTCATTCTGGCTGAATGTGGTGGGTCCGTACCGGGGTACGGCAGGGAAAGATCCCCGCATGACCACCCCCACCGCACGACGGCCCCTCTCCCTCGCCGCCACCCTCCTCACCGGCACCGTCGCGCTCTACATAGCGCTCGTCGCCTTCGGGAACATCACCGACTTCGGGACCAATCAGCAGTTCGTCCAGCATGTGCTGGCCATGGACACCACGTTCAAGGACGACGACCTGATGTGGCGGGCGATCACCAGCAAGGGGCTCCAGGACACGGCGTACGTCGTGATCATCGTCTGGGAGACCGTCGCCGCACTGATGCTGATCGCCGCGACCGCGCTGTGGGTGCGGCGCGACGACGCGCGGGCGCGGCGGTTGTCGACGTACGGGCTGCTGGCCCTGATGGTGCTCTTCGGGGCCGGGTTCATCGCGGTCGGCGGGGAGTGGTTCTCGATGTGGCAGTCGAAGAGCTGGAACGGGCTCGACGCGGCGACCCGGGTCTTCCTGCTGAGCGGGGTCGTGCTGGTCGTCGTCCAGCTCACCGAGGGGCGGTCCGCTAGCTCACGACCCTGACCTTGGTCGCCGTCGTTCCGAACGTCCACAGGGCCGTGCCGTCCGCCTTGGACATGCGGATACCGCTCGTCTGCTTTCCGGCCGCGGGCGGCGGCGAGGAGCCGTCGACCGCGTTGGAGAAGGCGATGTTGAGGCCGGACTTCACGCCGAAGTAGATGACGTGCTCGATCTGGACGCCGTCCGAGCCCTGCGTGGCCTCGGTACGGACGGACACCGAGTAGGTGCCGGGGTCGGGGTTCACCGTCCCCGGCCACACCGTGAACGTGCGGTCGGCCTTGTCGCCCGCGTCGACCAGCCAGACCCGTTTCTGTCCGACCGAGTAGACGATGCGCCGCCCGGTGCCGGAGGCCGACGGGACCGCCGCCGGTGCGGCGGTCTTCGTCGGCTCGGGGTGCGCCCCCTGGGACGCCGAAGCGCTCGGCCGGGCGGCGGCGGTCGCCGTCGGGTGCGGGCCCTTGTCGGCCTGGACCGCCAGCACCGCGACCGCGGCGATCGCTCCCACCGTCAGACCGGTCACCCAGACCTTCGAGGCAGGCACGGGCACGCAACTCCTCAGCTACACATCCCCATCGGACAGGGGTCGGATCATCGTACTCAGTCCAGGACGGGAAGCAGTTCCGGCAGATGCCCGTCCGAGACCGCCGCGGCCCTCCGGCGCTCCTCCGGGACCTCGCCGTAGAGGGTGGTGCGCGGCTTCGCGGGCCGGCCCGCCGCCTCCGCCACCGCGACCAGGTCCTTCACCGACTTGTACGAGCCGTACGACGAGCCCGCCATGCGCGAGATCGTCTCCTCCATCAGGGTGCCGCCGAGGTCGTTCGCCCCGGAGCGGAGCATCTCCGCCGCGCCCTCGCTGCCGAGCTTCACCCAGCTGGTCTGGATGTTGGGGATCCAGGGGTGCAGGAGCAGCCGTGCCATCGCGGTCACCGCCCGGTTGTCCCGCAGGGTGGGGCCCGGCCGCGAGATGCCGGCCAGGTAGACCGGCGCGTTGGTGTGGATGAACGGCAGGGTCACGAACTCCGTGAATCCGCCGGTGCGTTGCTGGATGCGGGCCAGGGTGCGGAAGTGGCCGAGCCAGTGCCTGGGCTGGTCGACGTGGCCGTACATCATCGTCGACGAGGAGCGGATGCCGAGTTCGTGCGCGGTGGTGATGACGTCGATCCAGGTGGCGGTGGGCAGTTTGCCCTTGGTGAGGATCCAGCGGACCTCGTCGTCGAGGATCTCCGCCGCCGTGCCGGGAATCGAGTCGAGGCCGGCCTCCTTGGCGGCCGTGAGCCACTCGCGGACGGAGAGTCCGGTGCGAGTGGCGCCGTTCACGACCTCCATCGGGGAGAAGGCGTGGACGTGCATGCCGGGGACGCGTTCCTTCACGGCGCGCGCGATGTCGAAGTAGGCCGTGCCGGGCAGGTCGGGGTGGATGCCGCCCTGCATGCAGACCTCGACCGCGCCCACCTCCCACGCCTGTTGGGCCCGGTCGGCGACCTGGTCGAGGGAGAGGGTGTAGGCGTCCGCGTCCGTACGGCGCTGGGCGAAGGCGCAGAAGCGGCAGCCGGTGTAGCAGACGTTGGTGAAGTTGATGTTGCGGGTGACGATGTAGGTGACGTCGTCGCCCACCGCCGCCCTGCGCACGTCGTCCGCGATGCGGGTCAGCGCGTCGAGTGCGGGTCCGTCGGCGTGCAGCAGGGCCAGCGCCTCGCCGTCGGTCAGTCTCGTCGGGTCGTCGGCCGCGGTCGCCAGTGCCTGCCGTACGTCGGTGTCGATGCGTTCGGGCACCATGCCGGGGGCCGCCGCCTCGCGCAGGGCGCCCCAGTCGCCGTAGACCTCGTCGAAGTCGTCGCGCCGGTCGGAGGTACGGCCCTCGGTGTCGATCGTGGTGTGCAGGTCGGTGCGGCCGGTGGCGACGAAGGCCTCCTCCGGCTCCTGCCAGGGGTGGCCCTCGACGGTCGCGTCCTCGCGGGCGAGGCCCGTCGCGGGGTCGGCGAGCGCCCGTACGTGCGGCAACAGCCGTGGGTCCAGCCAGGGTTCGCCCCGGCCCACGAACTCCGGGTAGACGCAGAGGCGTTCGCGTAGTTCGAAGCCGGCCAGGGCCGACTGTTCGCGCAGCAACTCGATCTGCGGCCAGGGGCGTTCGGGGTTCACGTGGTCGATGGTGAGCGGGGAGACGCCGCCCCAGTCGTCGATGCCCGCGCCGATCAGGCGCCGGTACTCGGAGTCGACCAGGTTGGGCGGCGCCTGGATGCAGGCGGAGGGGCCCATGAGGTGCCGGGCCACCGCCACCGTCGCCACCAGTTCGTCCAGTTCCGTGTCCGGCATCCCGCGCATCGCGGTGTCCGGCTTGGCGCGGAAGTTCTGGATGATCAGCTCCTGGACGCCGTGGTAGGCGCGGGAGACCTTGCGCAGCGCGAAGAGGGAGTCGGCGCGCTCCTCGTACGTCTCGCCGATGCCGACGAGGATGCCGGAGGTGAAGGGCACCGAGGAGCGGCCGGCGTCCTCCAGGACGCGCAGGCGTACGGCGGGTTCCTTGTCCGGGGAGCCGTGGTGCGGGCCGCCGGGCTCGGACCAGAGCCGGGTCGCCGTGGTCTCCAGCATCATGCCCATGCTGGGCGCGACCGGCTTCAGCCGCTGGAAGTCCGTCCAGGCGAGCACGCCCGGGTTGAGGTGCGGGAGGAGTCCGGTCTCCTCCAGGATGCGGATCGAGATGGCGCGGACGTAGGCGATCGTGTCGTCGTAGCCGTGCGCGTCGAGCCATTCGCGGGCCTCGGGCCAGCGCTCCTCGGGCTTGTCGCCGAGGGTGATCAGGGCTTCCTTGCAGCCGAGTTCGGCGCCCCGGCGCGCGATGTCGAGGACCTCGTCGGGGGACATGAACATCCCGTGGCCGGCCCGGCGCAGCTTGCCGGGGACGGTGACGAAGGTGCAGTAGTGGCACTTGTCCCGGCACAGGCGGGTGAGGGGGATGAAGACGCTCTTCGAGTACGTGATCACGCCGGGGCGGCCGGCCGCCGCGAGGCCCGCGTCGCGTACCCGGGCGGCGGACGCGGCGAGGTCGTCGAGGGCATCGCCGCGGGCCTGGAGGAGGACCGCCGCCTCCGCGGTGTCGAGGGCGACGCCGTCACGGGCGCGTTTGAGGGCGCGACGCATGGAGTTCTCGGTGGGGCCGGTTCCGGAGGTCGCGGAAGTCGTCATTCTTCGAGCATACGATCGGCCTGAACAGGGCAAAGAGGGCGCCCCGTTCGTTCGGCGGCCCAGCGCGTCACACGGTGTCACTGGCCGGGGTCAGGTGGGCCGCGTAGGCGTCGAGGACCCGCAGCACCTCCGGCTCGCCGGCGGACGGGAGTTGGAGGACGACCTCCTCGATGCCCAGCTCGGCGTAGTGGGAGAGCTTGCCGGGGGTGGGCACGACGGCGTAGGGCACGACCTGGAGTGTGTCCGGGTCGCGGCCGGCGTCCGCCCAGACCTGGCGCAGTACGGGGATCGACTGGGCGAGGCCGCGGCCGCCGATGGGCAGCCAGCCGTCGGCGTACTCGGCGATGTGGGCGAAGAGCTTGGGGCCGGCGCCGCCACCGACCAGGGTGCGCGGGCCGAGGACCGGGCCGCGCGGCTTCCGCACCGGCTTGGGGTGGGCGAAGCTGGCCCGCACGCTCGCGAACTCGCCCTCGTAGGCGGTCGGTTGCTCCGCCCACAGGGCGCGCATGAGGGCCATCCGGTCGCGGGTCAGCTCGCGCCGGGTCCGCCATTCGACGCCGTGGTCGGCGGCCTCCTCGACGTTCCAGCCGAAGCCGACGCCGAGCGTGAGCCGGCCGCCGGAGAGGTGGTCGACGGTGGCGGCCTGTTTGGCCAGGTCGATCGGGTCGTGCTGGGCCACCAGCGTGATGCCGGTGCCGAGCTCCAGCCGCTCGGTGACGGCGGCGGCCTGGCCGAGCGCGACGAAGGGGTCGAGGGTGCGGCCGTACTCGCGCGGCAGGTCGCCGCCGGCCGGGTAGGGGGTGGTCCGCTCGGCCGGGATGTGGGTGTGTTCGGGCAGGTAGAGGCCGGCGAAGCCCCGCTCCTCCAGTTCACGGGCGAGCCGGACGGGGGTGACGGTCTCGTCGGTGAGGAAGATCGTGACGGCGATACGCATGGTCCAGATGTACCGGCCCCCGCATCACCTGTCCATACCGACTGGTCGGCACGAGCCCTTTTCGTGACGCTCGCCACACCCGGCGCCGCTCACCCGAAAGATGCCGACTCCCTTCTCTTGCACGGGAGTTCACGGCCGACCGGCAGAGTCGGGTGAGCCGGACCCGCACCCGTCCCCGTCCCCCACGACACCCCGGGAGCAGCAGCATGTGCGACGACGACCAAGGCAACGGCAGCGGCGACGGGACGACCAGACGCGCGCTCCTCGTGACGGGCGGCGCCGCCGCGCTTACGTTGGGAGGCGTGACCTTCGCCAGCGGCGCCGAGGCCGCCTCCCCCGGCGGCGCGTCGACCCGGACGGTCCGGGGCACGCTGCCGCCCGGCTCCCCGGACTACGTGTACGTGCCGGTCGAGGTCCCCCCGGGGGTGCGCGAGCTGCGGGTCGCGTACACCTACGACCGGCCGTCCGTCCCGGTCGGCACCCAGGGCAACGCGCTCGACATCGGTCTCTTCGACGAGCGCGGCACGGACCTCGGAGGCGAGGGTTTCCGGGGGTGGTCGGGCGGGGCCCGCGCGGAGTTCTTCGTCCGTGCGGACGACGCGACGCCCGGCTACCTCCCGGGCCCGGTGCGGGCGGGCACCTGGTCGGTCGCGCTCGGCCCGTACACGGTCGCCCCGCAGGGCCTGACGTACGAACTCACCGTCACGCTGACGTACGGCGAGCCGGACACCACCCCGCCGCCGGTCTACCCGCCGGAGCGCGCCCGGGGGCGGGGCCGGGCCTGGTACCGGGGCGACTGCCATCTGCACTCCTGGTACTCCGACGGGCGCCGCACCCCGGCCGAGATCGCCGCCCTGGCGCGGGCGGCGGGGCTGGACTTCATCAACACCTCCGACCACAACACCACGTCCTCGCACGCCCATTGGGCCCCGGAGGCGGGCGAGGACCTGCTGATCATGCTGGGTGAGGAGGTGACCACCCGCAACGGCCATGTCGTGGCGCTCGGCACCGACCCCGGCACCTTCGTCGACTGGCGCTACCGGGCGCGCGACAACCGCTTCGGCAGGTACGCGCGGCGGATCCGGCGGGCCGGGGGCCTGGTCGTCCCGGCCCATCCGCACGCCACCTGCATCGGCTGCGCCTGGAAGTTCGGTCTCGGCGAGGCGGACGTGGTCGAGGTCTGGAACGGGCCCTACACGCCCGACGACGAGGTGGCGCTGGCCTCCTGGGACGCGACGCTGGTGGCGTCGGTGCGCGAGGACCGGGCGTGGCTGCCGGCGATGGGCAGCAGCGACGCCCACCGCGCCCCGGACTCGGTGGGCCTGCCCCAGACCGTCGTCCTCGCCGACGACCTGACCCGCGCCGCGATCCAGGCGGGCCTGCGCGCCGGCCGCTCCTACGTCGCCGAGTCGCGGAGCCTCTCCCTCGCCTTCACCGCCACCGACGGCCGGGGGCGGCGGGCGGGCATCGGCGAGCGGCTGGGAGCGGCCCCCGACACCCCGGTCACGCTCCGCCTGGACGTCACGGGCGCCCCGCGCTGCGTGGTCCGCCTCGTGACCGACCAGGGGGTGCTGTTCACCGGCGATCCGCTGCCGGTGACCGGCGCGGGCACCGTGGAGTGGCGTACGACGGCGGCCTACGCGGCGTACGTGCGGGCGGAGTTGCGGCACGAGACGGCGGCCGGACCGGTGCCCGGCGCGCTGGCCGCGTTCACCAACCCGGTCTTCCTGGGCGTACGGGAGGGGTGACGGCATGCGGGGCCGCGGCTACCCCGGCCAGACGATCGACTGCACCTCGCTGTAGGCGTGCAGCGCGTACGAGCCGACGTCCCGGCCGACCCCGCTCCGCTTGAAGCCGCCGAAGGGGGCCTCCATGTTGCGGCCGACGGTGTTGACGCCGACGCCGCCGGCCCGCAGCCTCCGGGCCACCCGGAAGGCGCGGGCCACGTCGCCCGACCAGACGTAGTCGACGAGGCCGTAGTCGCTGTCGTTGGCGAGGGTGATCCCCTCCTCCTCGTCGTCGAAGGGGACGACCACGACGACCGGGCCGAAGATCTCCTCGCGGACGACCCGCATCCCGGCGGTGCAGTCGGCCAGCACGGTGGGCGCGACGTAGAACCCGGGCCCCCGCGAGGGCCGTTCGCCGCCCGCTGTGACCACCGCGCCTTCCTTGCGGCCGAGTTCGACGTAGGACTCGACGCGGTCCCGGTGGGCCGCCGAGATGACGGGGCCGACGACCGTGGACCGGTCTCGGGGGTCCCCGATTCCCAACCGGCCCGCGTAGGCGCCCAGTTGGTCGACGATGTGGTCGTAGACCCCGCGCTGTGCCAGTACCCGGGTCGGCGCGGTGCAGATCTGTCCGCTGTAGAAGGAGAACGTCGTGCCGATCCCGGCCACCGCGGCCCCGAGGTCGGCGTCGTCGAAGACGACCGCCGCGCCCTTGCCGCCCAGCTCCATCAACTGCCGTTTCATCCCGCGCCCGCACACCTCGGCGATGCGCTGTCCCACGGCCGTGGAACCGGTGAAGCTGACCATGTCGACGTCGGCGCAGCCGACCGCCGTCTCGCCGACCTCCACCGACTGCCCGGAGACGACGTTCACCACCCCGGGCGGTACGCCGGCCTCCGCCAGCGCCTCCGCCATCCGGTACACCGACAGCGGGTCCTGCGGGGCGGGCTTGACCAGCACCGTGTTGCCCATGGCCAGGGCGGGGGCGATCTTGCCGGCGGGGTTGGCCCACGGGTTGTTGTAGGAGGTGACGCAGGTGACGACGCCGACAGGCTGCCGTACGGCCAGTGCGCCCATGACGGCCGCCGCGCCGAACGGCCCCGCCTCGTTGATCTGCGGCGCGATCGCCCACTCGGCCGGCTCGACGGTGGCGTACCGCCGGAAGCGGGCCGCGGCGACCCCGACCTGCATCGCGCGGGCCGTCCCGGTCGTCGCGCCGGACTCGGCCCGGGCCAGCTCGGCGTAGGGCACCGTCCGGTCGCGGATGATCTCCGCCGCCCGAGCGAGCACCGCGGCCCGCTCCGGCGGCGCCGTGCGCGACCAGGGGCCGAACGCCTCCCGCGCCGCCCCGGCCGCCGCGCGCACCTGCTCGGGGGAGGCCTCCGGGGCCCACCCCACGGTCTCCTCGGTCGCCGGGTCGGTCACGGCGTAGTGGCCGCCGTCCGGCTCGACCCACTCGCCGCCGACGAAGAGCCGCTGCCCGTCGGTCATGCGGTGCTCACCGTGCGGGTGTCCCGGCCCGAGCGCAGCACCCGCCCCGGTACGGCGCCGCTCACCGTGTCGTCGCGGATCGCCTCGACGCCGTTGACCCACACGGCCCGGACGCCGATCGCCCTGGAGTCCAGTCGCGGGCTGTCGCCCGGCAGGTCGTGCACCAGGGTGGCCTTGCCCGCGTCGATGCGTTCCGGGTCGAAGAGGACGAGGTCCGCGTGCCAGCCCTTCCGTACCTGGCCGCGCTCGCGCAGTCCGAAGAGCCGCGCCGGATCGTCGGTCAGCATCTTCACCGCCTGTTCGAGCCGCACCAGTTTCCGGCCGCGCAGACAGTCCCCGAGGAACCGGGTGGTGTACGGCGCCCCGCACATCCGGTCCAGGTGCGCCCCGGCGTCGGACCCGCCGAGCAGCACGTCCTCGTGGAGCCAGGTGTCGGCGCGCAGCGCCCAGGACGCGGGGTCGTTGTCGGACGGCATGGGCCACAGGACGGTACGGAGGCCGTCGGCCGCGCAGATCTCCACCAGGCACTCGAAGGGTTCCTGGCCGCGTTCGGCGGCGATCTCCCCGACGACCCGTCCGGTGAGGCCCTCGTTGGGCGGGCTGTAGGTGTCGCCGATGACGTACCGGCCGAAGTTCGCCAGCCGCCGGAAGACGCCCGCCTCCTTGCTGTTGGCGTTCCGCAGCATCCCGGCGCGTGTCTCCGGGTCCCGCAGGCGGGCGATCCGCTCGGGCACGGGCAGGGCGAGGACCGGGCCCCAGCCGGGGATCAGGTTGAGTGCGCAGAAGGTGCCCAGGGACATGTTCATGGGGGTGAGGATCGGCATGGTGAGGGCGACGACCCGGCCGCCCGCCTTCCTCGCCCGCTCGCTCGCGAGGAGCTGGCGGGGCACGCGTTCGGGGACGGCCGCGTCGATCGTCAGCACGTTCCAGTTCAGCGGCCGTCCGGCCGCCGCGCTCATCTCGACGAGCAGGTCGATCTCGGCGTCGCTGAACTGGTCCAGGCAGCCGGCGACGATCGCCTCGATCTGCGTGCCCTCGTGCTCCCCCACCGCCCGTGCCAGGGCGAGCAGTTCGGCGGGGCGGGCATGGCGTGAGGCGACCGGCCGGCCGTCCCCGTCGGAGTGGGTGGTGGACTGCGTGGTGGAGAGTCCCCAGGCGCCCGCCGCCATCGCCTCGTGGAACAGCCGCAGCATCGCGTCCAGTTGCTCCTCGGTCGGGGTGCCGCCCACCGCGTCGGGGCCCATCACGTACCGCCGCAGCGCGCAATGTCCCACCATGAAACCGGCGTTGACCGCGATCCGCCCCTCCAGCGCGTCCAGGTACTCCCCGAACGACCGCCAGCTCCAGGGCGCCCCCTCCTCCAGCGCGACCAGCGACATGCCCTCGACCTTGGACATCATCCGCCGCGTGTAGTCGGCGTCCTCGGGGCGGTCCGGGTTCAGGGGGGCGAGGGTGAACCCGCAGTTGCCGGCGGCGACCGTCGTCACGCCGTGGTTGAGGGAGGGCGTGGCGTACGGGTCCCAGAACAGCTGGGCGTCGTAGTGGGTGTGGGGGTCGACGAAGCCGGGGGCGAGCACGAGCCCGGCCGCCTCCTCCGACGTGCGGGCCTCCTCCCGGACCGTGCCGACGGCGGCGATCCGCCCGTCCCGGAGGCCGACGTCGGCGACGAACCCGGGCGCCCCCGTCCCGTCGACGACGGTGGCACCTCTGATGACGTGATCGAGCACGGGGGCCCGCCTCCTCCACTCGTGACGGCGCTCAGACGGCCTGGCGGAACCGGGTCGTCCGGTGCACCGGGTCGGTGTCGATCTTGGGAATGACGTGCTCGCCGATCAGCCGGATCGACTGGAGCGTCTCCTCCTTGGGGATCCCGACCGGCAGCCCGAAGCTCAGCTGGTCGGCGCCCGCCTGCTCCCACCGCTTGCACTGGGTGAGCACCTCGTCGGGGTCGCCGCAGATCAACAGCTCCTCCTCCACGAGGAGTTCGACGAACTCCGGCGTGTACTCGGGAAGCGTCTCCGGCCACACCGGGAACCCCTCGGGCCGCGGGAAGGTGTCGTGGTAGCGGAAGACCAGCGAGGGCAGGTAGTGCAGGCCGCCGTGGGTGGCGATGCGGATCGCCTCGTCGTGCGTCGGCGCGCAGATCGCCGTCGTGGTCACCATCACGTTGTCGTTGACGAACGCGCCCACCGGCTCGGCGTCCACGATCGCCGTCTTGTACTGCTCCAGCACCCACTCCATGTCGGACACCTTCTGGATGCTGAAGCCCAGCACCCCGAGCCCCTTGCGCGCCGCCATGGCGTACGAGGGGGGCGACCCGGCGGCGTACCACATCGCCGGGTGCGCCTTGCCGTACGGCTTGGGCAGGATCTTGCGCGGCGGCAGCTGCCAGTGCTTGCCCTGGAAGCCGACGTACTCGTCCTGGAGCCACATCTTGGGGAACTCGGCGATGGTCTCCTCCCAGAGCTCCTTGGTGTGGTTCATGTCGGTGATGCCGGGGAGGAAGCCGAGGATCTCGTGCGAGCCGGCGCCGCGTCCGCTGCCGAACTCGAAGCGGTTGCCGGTGAGATGGTCGAGCATGGCGACCTTCTCGGCGACCTTCACCGGGTGGTTGACCGGGGCCAGCGGGTTGAAGATGCCGGAGCCGAGGTGGATGCGGTCGGTGGCGTGCGCCAGATAGCCGAGGTAGACGTCGTTGGCGGAGAGGTGCGAGTACTCCTCCAGGAAGTGGTGTTCGGAGGCCCAGGCGTACTTGAAGCCGGACTTGTCGGCCTGGATGACGTACTCGGTCTCCTCCATCAGCGCCTTGTGCTCGGCCAGCGGGTCGGTCTCGGCGCGCTTGCCCACGTACCCCTGTACAAAGAGCCCGAATTCCACGGAGGTTCACCGTCCCCAGTCTGTTTTCTGACGTACCGTCAGATGTGCTTGCCGCCGACTGTGGCACCGGCCGCATGGACCGTCAATAGCTGACGGTCAGTCAGATACGAGGTGGGGCGCGCGCCTCAGATGACGCTGACCCCGGCCAGCCAGCCACCGTCGATCACGAAGGGCTGGCCGGTGATGTACGAGGAGTCGTCCGACGTAAGGAAGAGGGCGAGCCGCGCCACCTCCTCGGGCCTGCCGACCCGCCCCAGCGGCACGAGCTTGCGGTACAGCTCGTCCAGGGCCCGGGACATCTCCCCCGCGTCCGCCTCCGGGTCCAGCCGGGCCGGGTTGGACATTGGGGTGTCGATCGCGCCGGGGCACACCGCGTTGACCCGGATGTGCTGCGCGGCGAGCTCCAGCGCGGCGACCCGGGTGAGCCCGAGGACGGCGTGCTTGGTCGCCGCGTAGGTGCCCACGGCCGCCATCCCGGTCATCGCGGTGTACGACGCGGTGTTCACGATGGTGCCGCCGCCCGCCTCGGCGAGGTGCGGCCCGACCGTCCTGATCCCCAGGAAGCAGCCGACCTGGTTGACCGCCACGACCTGCATGAACTCGTCGAGAGGGGTGTCGAGCAGGGAGTTGAAGCGCAGAATGCCTGCGTTGTTGACCAGCCCGTCGATCCGGCCGTACGCCTCCTTCGCCGCATCCACGGCGGCCGTCCAGTCGTCCTCCCGGGCGACGTCGAGATGGACGTAGCGGGCGCCCAGCTCACTCGCCAGCTTCTCCCCCTGGTCGTCCAGCACGTCGGCGACGACGACCTTCGCGCCCTCGGCGGTGAACAGCCGCGCCTCCTGCTCGCCCTGTCCGCGCGCCGCCCCGGTGATGATCACGACACGTCCGTCCAGCTTGCCCATGGGGTCTCCCTAGTGAAGGCGGGGCGCGACCTCGGCCCCGAACGCGGCGATCTGGTCGGTGAGTTCGGCCCGGCTGCGACAGCGGAAGCGGACCTGGATCTGGTGCACGCCCATCGCGCGGTAGGCGCTCAGCGACTCCGCGAGGGCTTCGGGCGGGCCGGTGAGGGTGCGCCGGCCGACGTCCCAGGCGGGCTCGCCCACGTACAGCGGCTCGGTGATCGCGCCGGCGGTGAACGGCCGCTCCACGCCCGCCCGTTCACGCAGTTCCCGGATGCGGGCGAGCTGCGCGGGCAGCCGTTCACGCGGGTCGCCCTGGGGCAGCCAGCCGTCGCCCTTGAGCGCGGCCCGGCGCACGGCGGCCGGGGAGGACCCGCCGACCCAGAGGGGGATGTGCTCCTGCGCCGGGCGGGGACGCTGGCCGAGGTCCGCGAAGTCGTACAGCTTGCCGTGGTGCTCGGGGAACTCCTCCGGGCCGAGCGCGGCGCGCAGGGCGTCGATCGACTCGTCGAGGACCGGTCCGCGCCGGCCGAAGTCGGCGCCCAGCACCTCGAACTCCTCCGGTACGTGCCCGGCACCGACCCCGAGGGTCAGCCGTCCGCCGCTCAGGTGGTCGAGGGTGGCGTACTGCTTGGCGGTGAGGAGCGGATGGCGCAGGCCGACGACCGCGACATGGCTCAGCAGGCGTATCCGCCCGGTGACGCCCGCGAGGAAGGCGAGGGTGGCGACGGGGTCGTACCAGACCGTGCTCATCGCGGACGCGAGCCGGCGCGGGATCGCCACGTGGTCGCAGCCCGCCACGTAGGCGAAGCCGGCCCGTTCGGCGGCGCGGGCGATCTCGACGAGGTCCTCCGGTCCGGCGCCCGCCTCCCAGGGCTCGGCGTAGAGGGTGCTCTGGGACTGGACGGGCAGCTGGATGCCGTAGCCGAGCGGCGCGGTCAACTGGCGCCGGTCCAGAGGCCGTCGGGGGTCAGGCCGAGCAGGTCGATGGCGTTGCCGCGGACGATCCGCTCGACGACGTCCGGCGCCAGGTGGCCCATCTGGTCCTCGCCGACCTCGCGCGAGCGGGGCCAGGTCGAGTCGGAGTGGGGGTAGTCGGTCTCGTAGAGCACGTTCCCGACGCCGATGGAGTCGAGGTTGCGCAGGCCGAAGGCGTCGTCGAAGAAGCAGCCGTAGACGTGCTCGGCGAAGAGTTCGGAGGGCGGGCGGGTGACCTTGTCGGCGACCCCGCCCCAGGCCCGGTTCTCCTCCCAGACGACGTCCGCGCGCTCCAGGATGTACGGGATCCAGCCGATCTGGCCCTCGGCGTACATCACCCGCAGGCCCGGGAAGCGTTCGAACTTGCCGCTCATCAGCCAGTCCACCATCGAGAAGCAGCAGTTGGCGAAGGTGATCGTGGAGCCGACGGCGGGCGGGGCGTCGGCGGAGGTGGACGGCATCCGGCTGCTGGAGCCGATGTGCATCGCGACGACCGTGCCGGTCTCGGCGCAGGCGGCGAGGAAGGGGTCCCAGTCGTCGGTGTGCACGGAGGGCAGGCCCAGGTGCGGGGGTATCTCGGAGAAGGCGACGGCGCGCACGCCCCGGGCCGCGTTGCGGCGCACCTCGGCCGCCGCCAGCTCCGCGTCCCAGAGCGGGATCAGGGTGAGAGGGATGAGGCGGCCCCGGGCGGCGGGGCCGCACCACTCCTCCACCATCCAGTCGTTGTAGGCGCGCACGCAGAGCAGGGCGAGGTCGCGGTCGGTGGCCTCGGTGAACGTCTGGCCGCAGAAGCGCGGGAAGGTGGGGAAACAGAGCGCGCTCTGCACGTGGTTGACGTCCATGTCGGCGAGACGGCGCGCCACGTCGTAGGAGCCAGGGCGCATCTGCTCGTAGGTGATGACTTCGAGCTTGATCTCGTCCCGGTCGTACCCGACGGCGGTGTCGAGGCGGGTGAGCGGGCGGTGCAGATCCTCGTAGATCCACCAGTCGCCGATCGGTCCGTCGTCGCCGGGCTCGCCCATCACGGGTTTGAACCGGCCGCCCAGGAAGGTCATCTCCTTCAGGGGCGCGCGCACCACGCGCGGGCCCGTGTCCAGGTACCTCTTGGGCAGCCGGTCCTGCCAGACGTCGGCGGGCTCCACGGTGTGGTCGTCGACGGAGATGATCCGGGGGAAGGTCGAGAGCGCTGCGCCGGCCGGGCCGGGGGTCGTCTGGGTGTCCATGGCGCTCACCGTAGCGCCGATCTGACGGTCCGTCAGCTGTCCGGATCCGGGTTGGGTCCGCTCGGATCCGTGCGTAACTGTGCGGACGGCATGTGAGGGCTTTGTGCCATCCCGCGCGCCCACCTGTGAGCGCTGTCTCGGAGAGCTGACGCATCCGCCGCGCACAAGGCAGACTGACGTAGGGATCAGGCTTGTCTGGGGGGAACGGCGATGGACGGTGGACCGCGAGTACCGGAGCAGCGGCACCCCGGCTCGGCCGAGTCGGCGGCGCTGCGCTTCAGCGTGCTCGGTCCGGTGCGCGCCTGGCAGGGCGGGACCGCGCTCAGCACCGGTTCGCCCCAGCAACGCGCTCTGCTGGCCGCGCTGTTGCTGCGCGAGGGCCGGACGGCGACCGCCGCCGAGCTGATCGGCGCCCTGTGGGGCGAGGAGCCGCCGTCGCAGGCGCTGGCCGCGGTCCGCACCTACGCCTCCCGGCTGCGCAAGGTGCTGGGCGCCGGCGTCCTGGTCAGCGAGTCGGGCGGGTACGCGGTCCGCGCGCTGCCCGAGGGCGCGCTGGACGTCTCGGTGGCGCAGGACCTGGCGACCGAGGCCGAGAAGGCCAGGTCGGCCGGTGACCTGCCGCACGCCCGCGAGCTGCTGGACCGCGCGCTGGACCGCTGGGACGGGGAGCCGCTGGCCGGGGTGCCGGGGCCGTACGCGGAGGCGCAGCGGGTCCGGCTGGAGGAGTGGCGGCTGCAACTCCTGGAGTCCCGGCTCGACATGGACCTGGAGCAGGGCTGCCACGCGGAGGCGGTGTCGGAGCTGACCGCGCTGACGGCCGCGCATCCGCTGCGGGAGCGGCTGCGCGAGCTGCTGATGCTGGCGCTGTACCGTTCCGGCCGGCAGGCGGAGGCGCTCGCCGTCTACACCGACACCCGGCGGCTGCTCGCGGACGAGCTGGGCGTCGATCCGCGCCCGGGGCTGCGGGAGTTGCAGCAGCGCATCCTGCGCGCCGACCCGGGGCTCGCCGAACCGCCCGCGCCCGCCGTCGGAACCCTGCCCGCCCCGGTGCGGCCGGCCCAACTCCCGGCCTCGGTGCCGGACTTCACCGGCCGTTCGGCGTTCGTCGCCGAGCTGAGCGAGGTGCTGGCGTCGGCCGAGGGCGGGGTGATGGCAGTCTCCGCGCTGGCCGGGATCGGCGGTGTCGGCAAGACGACGCTCGCCGTCCACGTCGCGCACCGGGCGCGGACCACGTTCCCGGACGGCCAGCTCTACGTGGACCTCCAGGGCACCGGCGCCCGCTCCGCGGAACCGGAGACGGTCCTCGGCTCGTTCCTGCGGGCCCTGGGCACCGCCGACTCGGCGATCCCCGACTCACTGGAGGAGCGCGCGGCGCTGTACCGGTCGGTGCTGGACGGCCGCCGCGTCCTGGTGCTGCTGGACAACGCCCGGGACGCGGCCCAGGTGCGCCCGCTGCTGCCCGGCACCGAGGGCTGCGCGGCGCTGGTCACCTCGCGGGTGCGGATGGTGGACCTCGCTGGGGCGCACCTCGTCGACCTGGACGTGATGTCCCCCGAGGAGGCGTTGCAGCTCTTCACCAGGATCGTGGGCGCGGAGCGGGTGGCGGCCGAACGGGAGGCCGCGCTCGACGTGGTGGCGGCCTGCGGTTTCCTGCCGCTGGCGATCCGTATCGCGGCCTCGCGGCTGGCCGCCCGACGCACCTGGACGGTGTCGGTGCTGGCGGCGAAGCTCGCCGACGAGCGGCGCCGGCTCGACGAGCTCCAGGCCGGCGACCTCGCGGTGAAGGCCACCTTCGAGCTGGGGTACGGCCAGTTGGAGCCCGCGCAGGCCCGCGCGTTCCGGCTGCTGGGCCTCGCGGACGGCCCGGACATCTCGCTGGCCGCCGCCGCCGCCGTACTGGACCTTCCGGCCGAGGCGACCGAGGACCTGCTGGAGTCGCTGGTCGACACCTCGCTGCTGGAGTCGGCGGCGCCCGGCCGGTACCGCTATCACGACCTGGTGCGTCTCTACGCGCGGTCCTGCGCGGAGCGGGACGAGAGACCGCCCAGCGAGCGGGACGCGGCGATGTCCCGGCTGCTGGACTTCTATCTGGCGACGGCGGCCGGCGTCTACGCCGTCGAGCGGCCCGGCGACCGGCTCGTCGACCACCTGGAGACCACCCGCCATCCGGGCCTGGCCTTCGACGACCGGCACCGGGCCCAGGACTGGCTGTTCGCCGAGGCCCACTCCCTGCTCGCGTTCGTCCGGCAGTGCGCCGGGGGCGCCACCCTGCGCCGGGCGGTGGACCTGCTGTGGGCGGCGAAGGATCTGGCCGAGTCGGGGGCCAACTCCCGACAGTACGAGGACGCGGCGATCGTGCTGCGGGACGCGGCGGAGCGGACCGACGACCCGCGGGCCTGGGGCCGGGCGCTGACCACCCTCACCACCGTGCACCTCGTGGCGGGCCGCTTCGACCAGGCGGACGAGCAGGCCCGCCGGGCCATGGAGCTGGCCCACCGCGCCGACGACCTGGCGCCCGGCTGCTGGGCCGCGAACGACCGCGGCATCATCGCCCTCTACCAGGGCCGCAACGCCGACGGCGAGGCCTATCTGCGCCGGGCCATCGACAGCTTCCGGCGGGACCGCAACCTCGCCGGCGAGGCCAGCGCCCTGTGCAACCTCTCCCGCATCCACCTGGCCCTGGGCCAGGTGACCAGCGCGGTGGAACTCGCCCAGCAGGGCATCGTCATCTACGACCGGCTCGGCCACACCCTGCGCGGCGCCAACGGGCGGTACGCGCTGGGGCTCGCGCTCACCGGGCAGCACCAGCTCGACGCCGCCGTGGACCGGCTCACCGAGGCGCTGGAGGTCTTCCGGGACAGCAGGCAGCGGCTGTGGGAGGGGATGACCCTCTTCCGGCTCTCCGAGGCCCGGCTCGCGGGGCACCGCCCGGCGGACGCGGCGGCCCTCGCCGAGCAGGCCCTCGCCGTCCTGCGGGGCATCGGCGGCGAGTGGCGGCGCGCCAACGTCCTGACCGTGCTGGGCCGCGCGCTGAGCGGCCTGGCCCAGGACGGCCGGGCGCACGCCTGCTGGCAGGAGGCGCTCGCCGCCTTCGAGCAGCTGGGCTCCCCCGAGGCGGCCGAGGTGCGTTCGCTGCTCAGGCCGACGGCGGCGGCGTAGGGCCTGGTGGCAGCGGTGCGGGGCGGGTCCGGGGGGACGTTCATCGTTCGTTTATCGTGCCGGTGCACTCTTGGCTCATCGATCCGTCGCGTCGGGGGGCAGGCGGGTCAGCGGTGATCGACACCGCTAGGGTGAACGACCCTGATATGCCCGCCCGGCGGCCCTCGGGGGAGCCGCTGGGCGGGTGTCGCCCATCACTTAACGGGAGTTGCAAGTCCATGAGCGATGCCAAGAAGAGCTCCGTGGTGAAGCCGCTCGACAACCACGCCACGGACGTCGAGAACGTCACCACGCTCGACAACCACGCGACGGACGAGGAGATCACGGTCCTCGACAACCACGCGACGGGCGGCACGGTGTCCCCGCTCGACAACCACGCCACGGACACGAAGGCCTGAACTGGCCCACACGCACGGGGGAACGGCCGCGGCGGCGCGGAGGGGATGCCGTCGCGGCCGTGGCATGTCCGCCAACAACTACCGTGTTTCTGAGCGTAGTTGGCGTTTGAGCACCTTCCCGCTCGCGTTCCGCGGCAGCTCCGCCACGAACTCGACCGCCCTGGGCACCTTGTAGTTGGCCATCTCACGGCGCGCCCAGGCGATCAGTCCGTCCCCGGTCAGCGTCGCGTCCGGGCGGCGCACGACGTAGGCCCGGCCGACCTCGCCGAGCCGGGCATCCGGTACGCCGACGACGGCGACGTCGGCCACCTCCGGGTGCAGGCCGAGGAGTTGCTCTATCTCCGCCGGATAGGCGTTGAAGCCGCCGACGATGAACATGTCCTTGATCCGGTCGGTGATGCGCAGATTGCCCTCGCCGTCCAGCACGCCCACGTCTCCCGTGCGCAGCCAGCCGGACTCCGCCAGCACCTCGGCCGTGGCCGCCGGGTCCTCGTAGTAGCCGCGCATGACGTTGAAGCCCCGCACCAGCACCTCGCCCGGTGAGCCGAGGGGGGCGTCGACGCGGACCTCCGTGCCGGGGATCGCGCGGCCCGAGGTGGCGGCGATGACGGCGGGGTCGTCGCCCCGGCGGCACATGGTGACGATGCCGGACGCCTCGGAGAGACCGTAGGCGGTGAGGACCGTGCCGACGCCGAGCTCGCCGCGCAGCCGCTCCACCAGCCGCAGCGGCACCACCGCCGCGCCCGTCACCACCAGCCGCAGCGCCGACAGGTCGTGGGCGCCGCGCGCCGGATGGTCCAGGAGCGACTGGTGCAGGGTCGGCGGTCCGGGCAGCACCGAGACCCGCTCCGCCGCGATGTTCGCGAGCACCGTGTCCACGTCGAACACCGGCTGCGGGATCATCGTCGCGCCCCGGGTCAGGGAGGCGATGACGCCCGCCTTGTAGCCGAAGGTGTGGAAGAAGGGGTTGACGATCAGGTAGCGGTCGCCTCGGCGCAGGCCCGCCAGCTCGCTCCACTCCTCGTACGCCCGCAGCGTCTGCGCATGGGTGATCACCGCTCCCTTGGGACGGCCGGTGGTGCCCGAGGTGAAGATGATGTCCGAGGTCGACGAGCCGTCCAGCAGCGCCGACCGGGCCAGCACCTCGGGCCGCCCCACGCCCTCCCCGCCGGCGAGGAACTCCTTCCAGGTGCGGAAGTCGGCCGGTGCGTCGTCCGCCAGCACCACCACCTGTTCCAGCGCCGGGAGTCCGGGCAGCGGCCCGTCTCCCGGCCCCTCGCCCGCCGCCCGCCGCAGCGACGCCACGTACGAGGTGCCGAGGAACGTGCCCGTGACGAAGAGCAGCCGCGCCCCGCTGCGGCGCAGCACGTAGGCCGCCTCGCCGCCCTTGAAGCGGGTGTTGAGCGGGACCAGGACCGCGCCGGCCGACACCGCGCCCAGCGCCGAGACGATCCAGTCCAGGGTGTTCGGTGCCCAGATGCCCACCCGGTCGCCGACCCGGATACCGTGCGCGACGCAGGCCGCCGCCGCCCGTTCGACCCGGGCGCCCAGGCCGGCGTACGAGATCCGGGTGCGGCCCTCGACCACGGCCTCGGCGTCCGCGTACCGCTCGGCCGCCGACCGGACCAGCTCCGGGATGCTGCCCCACTCCACGTCTCCGCGCACAACAGGCCTCCCCTGCGCACTAGCTGACTACCCGTCAGATTAGCTGTAACCTGACGCACTGTCAGCCGCCCTGGGCTCCCGCCCAGCCGTTCCCCGTGGTGGTCACCGTGGTCACCGTGGTCACCGTGCGGAGGTACACCCATGGCCGGACTCAAGGACGCCACCGCGATCGTCGGTATCGGACAGACCCCCTTCGCCAAGCACCTTCCCGAGGACGAACGGACCCTGGCCTGCCGGGCCGTGCTCGCCGCCCTCGACGACGCGGGGATAGACCCCGGCGAGGTCGACGCCCTCGCCTCCTACACCATGGAGGAGACCGACGAGGTCGAGCTGGCCAAGGCGGTGGGCCTCGGCGACCTCACCTTCTTCAGCAGGACCGGCTACGGCGGGGGCGGCTCCTGCGCCACCGTCGCCCAGCTCGCCGCCGCGATCACCGCCGGACAGGCCACCGTCGGCGTCGCCTGGCGTTCCCGCAAACGCGGCAGCGGCCCCCGCCCGTGGACCGACACCACCCACCAGCTCCGCACGCCCGGCCAGTGGACGCGACCCTTCGGACTGCTCAGGCCGGCCGACGAGATAGCCATGCTCACCCGCCGCTACCTGCACGAGTACGGCGCCACCCGCGACCACCTCTTCAACGTCGCCCTCGCCTGCCGCAACCGCGCCAACCAGAACCCGGCCGCGATCATGTACGAGCGGCCCCTGACCCGCGAGATGTACATGACCTCGCGCTGGATCAGCGAACCCCTCTGCCTCTTCGACAACTGCCTGGAGACGGACGGGGCGCTGGCCTGCGTGGTCGTCTCCCGCGAACGCGCGCGGGACTGCCGGCACACCCCGGTCTACGTCCACTCCGCCGCCCAGGGCCTCCCCACCCAGCACCACGGCATGGTCAACTACTGGAACGACGACCCGCTCACCGGCCCCGCCTGGACCGCCGCCCGGCACCTGTGGAAACACGCCGACTTCACCCCGCAGGACGTCTCCGTCGCCCAGATCTACGACGCGTTCACCGCGCTGGTGCCGCTCTCCCTGGAGGGTTACGGCTTCTGCGGGCGCGGCGAGGGCGGGGCGTTCACCGAGGGCGGCGCGCTGGAGATCGGCGGCCCCCTGCCGCTCAACACCGCCGGCGGTGGCCTCTCGGAGGCGTACGTGCACGGCTTCAACCTCATCAACGAGGGCGTACGCCAGCTGCGCGGCACCAGCACCGCGCAGGTCCCCGGCGCCACCACCTGTCTGGTCACGGCGGGTGAGGGAGTCCCCACATCCGCGCTGCTGCTGAGGAGTTGAGGAGCCGATGCCATGCTGACCCCGCTCGTCGACGACGACGGCGCCCCCTTCTGGCGGTACGCCGCCCGGGGCGAACTCCGCGTCCAGTCCTGCGCCGACTGCGGTGAACTCCGCTTCCCGCCCCGCCCCTGCTGCCCCCACTGCCGGTCCTTCGCGAGCGAGTGGCGGCCGATGAGCGGGCGCGGCCGGGTCTGGTCCTACGTCTTCCCCCATCCGCCGCTGCTGCCCGAGTACGCGGCCGTCGCCCCGTACAACGTGATCGTGGTGGAGCTGGCCGACGCCCCGCGGATCCGGCTGGTCGGCAACCTCGTCAGCGAGGCGGGCGCCGCCATCGACTCCGTCTCCCGGGACCGGCTGCGGATCGGCGCCCGGGTGCAGTTCGTCTTCGACGCGGCCAGGGGACTCCCGCAGTGGGTACTGGAGCGGCCGTGACCCTCCGCGTCAGCACCGACCAGGACACCGGTGTCGCCGTCGTCACCCTCGACCGGCCGGAGAAGCTCAACGCCATCGACCTCGCCACGGCCGCCGAACTCGCCGCCATATGGCGGCGGTTGCGGTTCGACGACACCGTACGGGCGGTCGTCCTCACCGGGGCCGGGGAGCGGGCCTTCTGCACCGGGCTCGACCGGGACGCGGTCGTGCCGCAGCCCGGCTCCCCGTACATGCAGGACGATCCGCTGCTGACCGTCGGCCCGAAGGCCAACGACCTGTGGAAGCCGGTCGTCTCCGCCGTGCGCGGGATGGCCTGCGGCGGGGCCTTCTACCTGCTGGGCGAGAGCGAGTTCGTCGTCGCCGACCCCACGGCCGTGTTCTTCGATCCGCACACCTCCTACGGCATGGTCAGCGCCTACGAGTCGGTGCTCATGGCGCACCGGATGCCGTACGGCGAGGTGGCGCGGATGATGCTCATGGGGAGCGCGGAACGGGTCGGCGCGCGGCGGGCCCACGAGATCGGGCTGGTCTCCGAACTCGCCCCGCCCGGCGAGGCGTTGGCGGCGGCGGTGCGGTGCGCGACCGTCATCGCCGGACATCCGACGGAGGGTGTCCAGGGCACCGTGCGGGCGTTGTGGGCGGTGCGGGAGGCGGCGCGGGCGCAGGCCTACGCGCTGGCTCCGCCGCTCATCGCGCTCGGGAACCTGCCGGCCGGACGGCAGGCGGAGCTGTTCGCCGCCCGCCGGAGCGGTGCGTTCCGGACGCGGTGAGCGTCAGCCGCCGGCGGTCGCCCGGGAGTCGGCCTGACAGTGGTCCACCGGGGTGGAGGTGCCGAGCACGGGCACGCGGACCGTCGCCCTGCCCTTGGCCGGGACCTTGACGGTCTCGTAGTTGAAGTCGACCTCGTTGTCCTGGGCGTCCAGGAACGTGACGTCGACGGAGAAGGCCGCCCTGCGGCTGTTCGGGTTGCTCACCTCGACCGTCGCGTACCGTTTCGTCGCGGTCGCACAGCTCACCAGCCTCGCCGTACCGTCCAGCAGGCCGCTGCCGGAGGAGGTCGCGGAGGTGGGCGTGGAGGTGGGCGTGGAGCGGTAGTTGGGCCGCCGGGTGGACGAGCCGCCGCCGGACGTGCCGCCCGACGACGTCGACGTGTCGTGGTCCTGGCCGGAGCTGCTGCACCCGCCACCGCCGCCCCCGCTGTGCCGGCTCGTGCCGCGGTGCCGTCCCGTGGAGAAGCCGGTGAGGGTGAGCACCACCAGTGCCAGTACCGCCGTGAACCTGAGTCTGCGCCCCCGTGCCTGCATAGGATGATGTTACCGACCCCGATCGGCGCCGCTCACGCCGTTCTCGCCGTCCCCGTGCCCTTCTCCGCGTCGAGCGCGTACACACAGCGGTCCTTGCTGCACGCGTACACGACACCCTCCTTGACCACCGGCGCCCCGGTGATCTCGCCGCCGGTGGCCAGCTTCCAGCGCAGCCGGCCGTCGTCGGCCTTCAGGGTGTAGAGGAGGTGGTCGGTGGAGCCGAAGTGGATACGGCCCTCCGCGACCGCCGGCGCCCCCACGATGTCCCCGCCCGCCTGGAACCGCCACTTGGGTGTGCCGGTGACCGCGTCCAGCGTGTACAGCCCCTTGCCGCTGCCCACGTGGACATGGCCGGCCGCCACCAGCACCGGGTCGATCGACGCCCGCGACTCGGTGGCGATGCGCCAGCGGTCGCGGCCGTCGGCGGCGTCGAGGGCGTAGACCGTGCCGAGGTAGTCGGCGAGGTAGACGCCGCCCCCGGTGACCGCCGGACCGGGTGCGAAGGCGGGCGGAGAGAGGAAGACCGCGGGCGCCTCGAAGTGCCAGCGGACGTGGCCGGTCGCCACGTCGACGGAGAGGACCCGGGTGCCGGCGGCGACGTAGACCTGGCCGTCGGGCGCGTGGGCGAGCCGCACCGGCACTCCGCCGCAGGAGGCCGCGTCGCCGATCGGGTAGGACCAGCGCTCCTCTCCCGTCCGGGCCTCCAGGGCGCGCAGCCGGGCGTCCTGCCAGACGTAGACCGTGCCGTCGTGCAGTGCGGGGCCGGCCTCCGGGGACTCGAAGTCGGTCTGAGCGCCGCTGAGTTCCCAGAGTTTCTGCCCGTTGGACGCCTCCCACACCTGGACGCCGCCGCCGCGCGTGCCGGTGAGGACGGTGCCGCGCTCGGCCTTGAGGGAGTACACCCAGGCGTCGGTGGAGAGCCGCCACAGGTCGGCGCCGTCGCGGGCGCCCAGGGCGAAGAGGGTCGGGCCGTCGGAGGCGTGGATACGGCCGTCCGAGACCGCCATCGACCAGGCGACGTCCCGCGTCTTGAAGCTGCGCCGGCCGGTCGCCACGTCCAGGGCGTGCACCTCGAAGGAGGTGACGTAGACGAGGTCGCCGCCCACGGTCGGGGTGCCCCACACGTCGTTCGACATCCGGAACCGCCAGGGGCGCCAGCCGGCCGCGTTCTCCGGCGGCTGCGGTGGGGGCACGGGCACGGCGGGGCCCACGGCGGGGCCGGCGCCGTTGACGCCGGGGCGCGGCCGGGACCAGGAGGCGACCAGGCCGGCCTCGGGAGGGGGCGCCTTCACGGCGGCGGCGCGGGCGTCGGCGACGCGCGGCCCCGGCCCGATGGGCACCTGGGCGCCGGCCAGCCGTACGGGACCGGTGTCGGGGGCGCCGACCGGGACGGGCAGCGGGTCGTAGGACGGCGGGGGCGGTACCGCGGCCCGGCCGGCGCCACTGCGGCCGCTCGTGGGCGCGGGTTTGGCCGGCGGGCGTCCGCCGCGGCGGGTCTCTATGAGGCCCACCGCGCGCTCGGGCAGCCACGCCGACGCCGTACCGCTGTCGTCGGAGCCGGAGCCGAAGAGGTGGGGGGCGAGCTGGGCCTGGAGGTCGGCCGGGTTGGGGCGGGCGGTGGCCTCCATCTGCATGCAGGACTCGATGAGCGGGCGCAGCTCCTCGGGCAGCCCTTCGAGGTCGGGGCCCTCGCGCAGCAGCATGAAGACCGTCTCGACGGGGTTGGCGCCGTGGAAGGGCGGATGCCCGGTGGCGGCGAAGACCAGCATCGAGCCGAGCGAGAAGACGTCGCTCGCGCCGGTGACGCTGCGGGAGTCCTTGGCCTGCTCGGGTGACATGTAGGCGGGCGTGCCCACCGCCACGTTCGTCATCGTCAGACGGGTGTTCGAGACGCCGGAGGCGATACCGAAGTCGATGACCCGGGGGCCGTCCTCCACGACGAGCACGTTGGACGGTTTGAGATCGCGGTGGACCAGGCCCGCCCCGTGGATGGACTGAAGCGCCTCGGCGACGCCCGCGGCGAGCCAGCGCACCGCCTGGGCCGGCATCGGCCCGCACTCGTTCACTATCTCTTCGAGGGAGGGCGCGGGCACGTAGGCGGTGGCCAGCCACGGCACGGCGGCCCGAGGGTCGGCGTCGACCACGGCGGCCGTGTAGAAGCCGGAGACCGCCCGGGCCGCCTCGACCTCGCGGGTGAAGCGGACGCGGAAGAGCTGGTCCTCGGCGAGCTCCGTCCGGACCGTCTTGATCGCCACGCGCCGGCCGGACGCCGAGCGCGCGAGATAGACCAGCCCCATGCCGCCGGCCCCCAGCCGTCCCAGCACCTCGAACGGCCCGATGCGCCGCGGATCGTGCTGCGTCAGCTGATCCACCACTTGCCTGCCACCTCCCCGTACGGGCCACGTCACCCACGTGTGGACGCGACCCCGTGCAGCGTCTCACCACCGCACCGCCCTGGCGGCACGCACCCCGATTCTTCCCCGCCCGGGCGCAGGTTGCGAACCAGGGCCCGAATCGGGGTGTCTCCTGCCAAACCGGCCCCTTTCACCGGTCCGGCCGCTCCAGCACGGCGAACGACGCGCCTTGATTGTCCGTGACGACGGCCACTTTTCCGTACGACGTGTCGAAGGGCGGTACCTGCACCCGGCCGCCGAGCCGGCTCACCGTCCGCAGCGCCGCCGCCAGCTCCTCGACCCGGAAGTGGACCAGGAAGTGCGGCGGCATCTGCGCCGGGAAGACGCCCGAGACGGGCGCTCGGCCGAAGTCCGGGGCGGCGCCGGGCCCGAAGAGGGCGTCGGTGAACAGATCGCCGTAGAAGACGTTGGCGGCCTCGGTGTCACGGGCGTACAACTCGGCCCAGACGAAGGTGCCGGGTGCGTGCCGGCGGCCGAAACCGGGGTGCCGGGACGGCTGCCAGAGCCCGAAGACGGCGTCCTCGGGGTCGGCCGCGAGGGCGGCGGTGCCCAGCTCGCCCACCGGTACCGGCGCCATGACCACCTGTCCGCCGGCCTCCTCGATCCGCCTCGTCAGCCGCCGCACGTCCGGGGTGGCGAAGTACACGGTCCACACGGTCGGCATCCGCCCGTCGGTCTTCCAGGCGAGCGCCGCGACCGGCTCACCGTCCAGATGCGCCCACAGGGAGCCGTCGTACGACTCCTCGAAGGTCCACCCGAAGAGCGCGCCGTAGAACCGCCCGCCCGCCTCGACGTCGGGGAGTTGCGCGTCCACCCAGCAGGGGACGCCCTCTCCGTACACGGATGCCCTGTTTTCGGCCATGCCGACAACGTAACGGCGTCTCGCGCACCCCGCAGACCAGGCACACCACCCTCCCGACCCCCTCGCACCCCATTTGCAGTCGGCCGAATCGCGCTCCCATCACCCCTCGGTAAGCTGACGGCATGACAGGACAAGTGCGTACCGTCGACGGCCGCGTGGCCGGCCGGCGTGGGCAGGCGACCCGGCAGAAGCTGCTCGACTGCCTCAGCGAGATGCTCAGCTCCTCTCCTTATCGGGACGTCAAGGTCATCGATGTCGCCCGGAAGGCGGGGACTTCACCCGCGACCTTCTACCAGTACTTCCCGGACGTCGAAGGCGCCGTCCTGGAGATCGCCGAGCAAATGGCCGCCGCGGGCGCCGGGTTGACCGAGCTGCTCGAAGGGCGGACCTGGGTCGGCAAGGCCGGCTGGCAGACCGCACAGGAACTCGTGGACGGGTTCCTGGAGTTCTGGCGGCAGAACGACGCGATCCTCCGGGTCGTCGACCTCGGGGCCGCCGAGGGGGACAAGCGGTTCTACAAGATCCGGATGAAGATCCTGAACTCGGTGAACAACTCCCTCGCGGACGCGGTCGCCGAACTCCAGGAGAAGGGCAGGGTCGACAAGGACGTGAACCCGGCCGCGGTCGCCGGCGCCCTGGTCGCGATGCTCGCGGCCGTCGCCTCGCACCAGCGGGGCTTCCAGTCGTGGGGGGTCAAACAGGCTGAACTCAAGCCGAATCTGGCGCTCTTGGTCCACCTGGGCGTGACCGGCAAGAAGCCGACGAAATAGCGACGGCACCTCCTGTCACGCAGGCGGCAGTCCACCGGTGTGGGCTGCCGCCTGCCGCGCTGTGCGGACGACGGCCCGTCCGTGGCCGCCCGCGTCAGCCTCCGTCCCGCCGGTACGCCGGCCCCTCCCCTTCCTGCACCTTCTTCCCCTCCGGCCCGTCCCCCTCCGGCCCGTCCCCCTCCGGCCCGTCCCCCTCCGGCCCGTTCTCCTCCGGCCCGTCCTCCCCTTCCGGCCCGTCCCCCTCCGGCCGGGTCCGGCGCCGGACGATCCGGAAGAGCCGGATCTCCCGCTCCACCCGCGCCTGGTACGTGGCGTACGGCGGCCAGTAGGCCAGCGCCGTCCGCCAGGCCGCCGCCCGTTCCCCGCCCTCCAGCAGCCGGGCCGTGACCGGGATGTCCTCGCCCCGCCAGTTGATGTCGGCGTCCGGGTGGACGAGGAGGTTGTGGGTCCAGGCGGGATGGCCGGTGCGGCCGAAGTTGGAGCCGACGAGCAGCCAGCCGGGCCCGTCCCGCTCGGGCAGGCAGGCCAGCGGCGTACGCCGCGGCGCCCCGCTCCGCGCCCCGGTGGCGGTGAGGATCGCCCCCGGCAGCAGGCGCGCGCTGAGCAGCACCTTCCCCCGGGTGATCCGGTGCACGGCCCGGTCCAGCGCCGGGACGACGTGCGGCGCGATCCGCGCGAACGCCCGGGTCGAGGAGATCTTCCCCATCACCCGCACTCCGACGGCCGCCATCAGACCGTCACCTCCCGGGAGTCGAAGAGCCGTGCCGCCCCGGCCGCGTGGGCGCGCAGCCGGTGCACCGGGCCGAAGAGGAGTTCGTCGCCGGAGGCCCGCTTGAAGTAGAGGTGGGCCTCGTGCTCCCAGGTGAAACCGATCCCGCCGTGCAGCTGGATCGCCTCGGCGGCGGCGCCCCGCAGCGCGTCGAGGCCCTGCGCGAGCGCGAGTCCGCCGGCCCGCTCCCCGTGTCCGGTCGCCCAGGCCGCGTAGTAGGCGGCCGAACGCGCCGCCTGCACCTGTACGTAGACGTCGGCCAGCCGGTGTTTGACCGCCTGGAACGAGCCGACGGGCCGCCCGAACTGCTCGCGCGCGGTGACGTGGCGGACCGTCCGCTCCAGGGCGCGGTCGGCGGCCCCGACGGCTTCGCAGGCGAGGACGGCAGCGACGGTGTCACCGGTCGCGGCGAGGGCGTCGAGCACCGCCCGGCCGTCGTCCGCGCCGAGCAACTCCCCGGGTACGTCCCGTAGTTCGAGGCGCGCCTGGGACCGGGTCGCGTCGAGCGCGGTCTGCCGTACGCGGACCAGGCCGCGCGCGTCCCCGGGGACGAGGAAGAGCAGGGTGCGCGAGCGCGCGAACCCGCCGGTGTGGGCGGCGACCAGCAGCAGTCCGGCGCTGTGCCCGTCGAGGACCTGCCCGGCCTGTCCGTACAGCCGCCAGCCGCCGTCCGCCGCGGCCCGCGCCTGGACCCCGCCCGCGCGTCCGCCGCCCGCCCAGTCGCCGTCGTTGGCCCCGGTGAGGGCGAGGGCGGTGGTGAGGGCGGTGCCGGGCACTGCGAGGGCGGCGGTCAGGGTGCCCGCGGCGAGGCGGGGCAGCAGCTCGGCGCGCTGGGCGTCGGTGCCGAGGGCGAGCAGCAGCGGCGCGGCGAGGACGGCGGTGGCCAGCAGCGGGGTGGGGGCCAGGACGCGGCCCGTCTCCTCGCAGGCCAGGGCGAGTTCGGTCGTGGTGCAGCCGGCCCCGCCGTAGGCCTCGGGGAACGCGAGTCCGGGCAGGCCCAGTTGGCCGGAGAGGGCGGTCCACAGGGCCGGATCGTGGCCCGTGGGAGTGGCTAGGGCGGCGCGCGACTGCGCCGGGCCGCAGCGTTCGGCGAGCAACTCGCGGAGGGTGCGGCGGATCTCGTCCTGCTCGGCGGTGAGGCTGGCGTCCATGACGACCCTCCGGGAGTGCCGTTCCGGATCTGACGGTCCGTCATGGTAGGTGGGCGGCCGACGGATGCCCAGGGGTAGGACGGCTGCCCCGGACCCCGTATCTGATGTACCGTCAGATTTATGGCCTCCGGTACCAGGAAAGTCGCCGTCGTCGGTGTGGCCCTCTCCGACTGCGGGCGGGTGGACGACCTGACCGCGTACGCCCTGCACGCCCAGGCGGCCCGCCGGGCGCTGGCGGACGCGGGGCTCGGCCGGGACCGGGTGGACGGCTTCGCGTCGGCGGGGCTCGGCACGCTCGCCCCCGTCGAGGTCGCCGAGTACCTGGGCCTGCGTCCGACCTGGGTCGACTCCACCTCGGTCGGCGGCTCCACCTGGGAGGTCATGGCGGCGCACGCGGCCGACGCGATCGCGGCCGGCCACGCCAACGCCGTGCTCCTCGCCTACGGCTCGACGGCCCGCGCCGACATCAAGGCCGGCCGCCGCACCGGGAACCTCTCCTTCGGCGCCGGCGGCCCGCTCCAGTTCGAGGTCCCCTACGGCCACACACTGATCGCCAAGTACGCGATGGCGGCCCGCCGTCACATGGTCGAACACGGCACGACCGTCGAGCAGTTGGCGGAGGTGGCGGTGCAGGCGCGGGCCAACGCCGGGCTCAACCCGGAGGCGATGTTCCGCTCCCCGATCACCGTGGACGACGTGCTCTCCGGCCCGATGATCGCCGACCCCTTCACCAAGCTGCACTGCTGTCTGCGCTCGGACGGCGGGGCGGCGGTCCTGCTGGCGGCCGAGGAGTACGTACGCGACTGCCGTACCGAGCCGGTCTGGGTACTCGGCACCGGGGAGCACGTCTCGCACGGCGCGATGTCGCAGTGGCCCGACTTCACCGTCTCCCCGGCGGCGGTGAGCGGACGGCTGGCCTTCGAGCGGGCCGGGGTACGGCCCGCGGAGATCGACTTCGCGGAGATCTACGACGCCTTCACCTATATGACCCTGGTCACACTGGAGGACCTCGGTTTCTGCGGCAAGGGCGAGGGCGGCGCGTTCGTCGGGAAGGGCCGTCTTGAGGTCACCGGCGGCGACCTGCCGGTGAACACCGACGGCGGCGGACTGTCGGCCCAACACCCGGGAATGCGGGGCCTGTTCCTGCTCGTGGAGGCGGTCAGACAACTGCGCGGCGAGGCGGGCGCCCGGCAGGTGCGCAAGGGCCGGGAAGGGCGCCTGCCCCGGCTGGCGGTGGCGTCCGGGACCGGTGGGTGGTTCTGCTCGGCGGGGACGGTGGTGCTGGGGCGGTGACCGCCCCGCCCACACACGGAGGGTGACCGGAGCTCCTTTTGCATGATCATGCGTGAGGGTGCATACTCTTCCTATGTCTAAGGTCCTCACCTCCCTTCCCGTCGGCGAGCGCGTCGGCATCGCCTTCTCGGGCGGCCTCGACACCTCGGTCGCGGTCGCGTGGATGCGCGACAAGGGCGCCGTCCCGTGCACGTACACCGCCGACATCGGCCAGTACGACGAGCCCGACATCGCCTCCGTGCCCGGCCGCGCGCAGGCCTACGGCGCCGAGATCGCGCGCCTGGTCGACTGCCGGGCGGCGCTGGTCGAGGAGGGGCTGGCCGCGCTGACCTGCGGGGCGTTCCACATCCGCTCGGGCGGGCGCGCCTACTTCAACACCACCCCGCTCGGCCGTGCCGTCACCGGCACGCTGCTGGTCCGGGCGATGCTGGAGGACGACGTCCAGATCTGGGGCGACGGCTCGACCTTCAAGGGCAACGACATCGAGCGGTTCTACCGCTACGGCCTGCTCGCCAACCCCCACCTGCGGATCTACAAGCCGTGGCTGGACGCGGACTTCGTGACGGAGCTGGGCGGCCGCAAGGAGATGTCCGAGTGGCTGCTCGCCCACGGGCTGCCCTACCGGGACAGCACCGAGAAGGCGTACTCCACCGACGCCAACATCTGGGGCGCCACCCACGAGGCCAAGACGCTGGAGCACCTCGACACGGGTGTGGAGACCGTGCAGCCGATCATGGGCGTCCGCTTCTGGGACCCCGAGGTCGAGATCGCCGCCGAGGACGTGACGGTCGGCTTCGACCAGGGCCGCCCGGTGACGCTCAACGGCAAGGAGTTCTCCTCCCCCGTCGACCTGGTGATGGAGGCCAACGCCATCGGCGGCCGGCACGGCCTGGGCATGTCCGACCAGATCGAGAACCGGATCATCGAGGCGAAGAGCCGCGGCATCTACGAGGCGCCCGGCATGGCCCTGCTGCACGCGGCCTACGAGCGGCTCGTGAACGCGATCCACAACGAGGACACCCTCGCCCAGTACCACAACGAGGGCCGGCGGCTGGGCCGCCTGATGTACGAGGGCCGCTGGCTCGACCCGCAGGCCCTGATGGTCCGCGAGTCGTTGCAGCGCTGGGTCGGCTCGGCGGTCACCGGCGAGGTCACCCTGCGGCTGCGGCGCGGCGAGGACTACTCGCTTCTGGACACCTCGGGTCCCGCGTTCAGCTACCACCCGGACAAGCTGTCGATGGAGCGCACCGAGGACTCGGCGTTCGGCCCGGTGGACCGGATCGGCCAGCTCACCATGCGCAACCTCGACATCGCCGACTCCCGCGCCAAGCTGGAGCAGTACGCCGGGCTCGGCCTGATCGGCAGCGGCAACACGGCGATCGGCGCCGCGCAGGCCGCCGCGACCGGCCTGATCGGCTCCATGCCGGAGGGCGGCGCCGAGGCGATCGCCTCGCGCGGCGAGGTCTCCGCCGACGACGAACTGCTGGACCGCGCGGCGATGGAGTCCGGCACGGACTGACCCCCCGGGGGGGCCTCTTCTGTCTTTCGCCAAGGCGGCCCGGTCGGGCTCGGGGTGATGGGAACTGCCGCTGTGACGCGGCGAGTTCGACGTCCGCGGGCTCGCCGCAGGCCGCAGTAGGCGCGGGAGGCGGAATCGGCGTGCATGCAGGCGAAGGCGGAGACGAATACGGGCGACTTCACGGTGTATGACGCCCGCCCATCAGGACGCGATCGGGGTGAACCATCACGTCTGTAATCCCGTAGACGCGATTACCAGCTCAAGCATCGAGTCGATGGGACATCACGCAATGCCGCCTTCCAACCAACCGGGGCAGGACGGACAGAGATACGCCGTACCGGCCAACCCCACAGCGGCGAGCCCAGAGCAGCCGAGTTACGCCGCCCAGTACGCCGTGCCGAGGAACTTCGCAGCGGCGAGCCCAGGGCAACCGAGTTACGCCGCCCAGTACGCCGCACCGGCCAACCCCACAGCGGCCAGCCGAGAGCAGCCGAGTTACGCCGCCCAGTTCGCCGCACCGATGAACCCCACAGCGGCGAGCCCAGCGCAGCCGAGTTACGCCGCCCAGTTCGCCGCACCGATGAACCCCACAGCGGCTTGGGACACACCTGCACCTCGAGCGCCCCTTCCTGCCCATGCGACCCTCCCAGGCGAACGGCCGAATCGGCCCACACCTGCCGTTCGGGTCGCCCCAGGCGAAATGATGCTCCAGCAGGGAGTCGGTCCCGATGTGATTGGGAGGGGCGCGAACGCGCCGGCCCAGCCGGGAGTGCCCCACTCCCGCGACCTCCCGTGGCTGCCCGAGGCGGTCAGACTGGGACAAGGGCAGCACTCCGGCGAGAGGGCGAATCCCTCCCAGCCTCACCAGCCCTACCAGCCGCAGGGCCATCAGCACAGTGCCGGCAGGGGGAGGTAGAAGTGACCTGGTCGGAGGCATGTCCGCGCTGCGGCTGTCCCTTCCGCGTGTGACCTTCATCAAGGTCATGTAACCGCCCCGGGGAGGAGACGACGAGACCGGGTACTACTCGCCCGGCAAGGTCGAATCCGATGGCCGTGGGCGCCGAGGACGTACAAGAGGAGCCCCGGCGGCTGCGGAGTGCAGTCGCCGGGGCTCCGACGTCTGCGTGGGGTGGAGCCGCTCGCCCGCCTGCGACCGCTCGCGCACGACGTCGTACAGGCCGGGGCCGAGCGCGTCGCGCGGGCTCAGCCCGAGGGCCGCCGCCGACGGCCACGGCAGGACCCGCGGCTCACCGCGGACGACCTGCACGCAAGCCTAGGGCCACAGCAGTCCCCGGTCCCATCCCTCCGCCGCACGGAGGTAGTCGACGCGTACGTGCCGCCGCCGCTCGTCCCCCTGGAAGAACTCCACCTCGTCCGGGCGCAGCCGGTACAGCGTCCAGGTCGGGGCCGGGGTCTCCGGTTCGGCCCGCGCCCGCTCCCAGGCCGCCTCCGACGCCCGCGCCAACTCCGCGAGGGACGCGAGGGGTTGGCTCTGCCGGCCGGTCAGGGCGGCGGCGAGGGCGCCGGTGGAGCGGACGTGCAGATCGGTGCGGGCCTCGACGGACGGGGCCTCGGTGACCGGTCCCCTGACCCGGATCTGCCGGCCCAGGCGCGGCCAGTAGAAGGCCAGGGCCGCGTACGGGCGCCCGCTCAGCTGGGTGCCCTTGCGGCTGGTGGAGTGGGAGGCGAAGGACCAGCCGTCCTCGTCCGCGCCGTGCAGCATCACGATCCGTACGTCGGCCCGGCCGTCCGCGTCCGCCGTCGCCAGGGACATCGTGTGCGGCTCGGGCTGGCCGGCCGCGACCGCCTCCGCCAGCCACGCGGTGAAGAGCGCCAGCGGCTCGTCCGGCACGGTGTCCGGGTCGAGCGGTGGCAGCTCGGTGGTCTCCGGGTCCCACACCCGAAGCGACTTCAGCAGCTCGTGAAGATCCGTTCCCATACCCCGAGTATCGCCTCGCGGGACCGCCGTCACCTCCCCGACGGGGAGAAGCCGCGGTGGCGGGCCGCGCGTACGGCGCCGTCCCGTTCCAGTACGCCGAACACGGGCGCCGCGTCCCCGTAGAGACGCGTGCCGCGGTCCCGCAGCGCCCTGGTCACCGTCAGCGGGACCGTGTGCAGCGCGGGCCGGGAGCGCAGGAAGTCACCGGCGCGGAGCAGGAAGTCGTCCAGGTCCTCGGTGAAGTACCAGACGGGAGCGGTCACTTGAGGTCCACCGCCGGGTCGGTCGCCAGCCGGCCGTGCAGGTGGACGTCGCGGAACGCGTCCAGTCGGCCCGCCTCGAACATCGCGCCCCGCAGGGTCCCCTCGGCGCGGAATCCGCACTGTTCGGCGATGTGGCAGGAGGCGTCGTGGCCGAGGGCATGGCCCAGTTCGAGGCGGTGCAGACCCAGCCCGGTCAGGGCCCAGTGGGCGGCGAGGACGAGGGCGCGGGTGGCGACGCGCCGGCCGCGGGCCTCGGGGAGGGTCCAGTAGCCGACGCGGGCGACGCGGAAGGTGCGGTCGATCTCGTTGACGCCGATGTGGCCGAGGGTCCTGCCGCTCGACGCGTCCGTGACCCGGAACGAGGCGCTGAGGCCGTTGGCCGCGTTCTCGGCGCGGGCGCGCAGCGAGCCGCGGGCTCCGGCCAGGTCGGTGACCGGGTTGAGCGGGGTGTTCCACTGCTGGAAGCCGGGGTCGGAGACTCCGCGCAGCCACTCCGCCACCTCGGCGTCGGAGCCGGCGTCCCAGGGGCGCAGCAGCAGTCCGTGACCGCGGAGCTCCGGGACGGGGTGGGTGAGGGACCGCTCGCGTATGTGGGCCATCACTCCATTGAAGCAAGCCGCCCGCGATCGGGTCCGGCCGACCGATACTCCACGCCCGGGCCCGGCCGGACCGCTCCTTCGCGATCGGCTCCGGTCAACGTCCCGCGGTCGGGTCCGGCCGACTCTCAGCGCTCGCGCTCGCGCTCGCGCCCGCCCCCGCACCCGCGCCCGGGGCGGACGGGACGCGGAACACCGGCACCCCGTCCCGGAACGCCACCGCCAGCTCCATCCCGGCCCGCAGGGCGTGCGCGCCGCCCACGACCTCCGTCATCATCCGGGGCCCCTCGGCGAGGTCGACGACGGCTGCGACGTAGGGGACCCGCTCGTCGAAGGGCGGCAGATCGTTGCGGTGGACGACGGACCAGGTGTACAGCGTGGCGCGCCCGCTCGCGGTCTCCCAGGTGACGGAGGTGCTCCAGCAGTGCGGGCAGAACTCGCGGGGGTAGTGGTGGGCGCGCCCGCACTCCGCGCACCGCCGCACCAGCAGCCGGCCCTCGGCCGCCGCCGCCCAGTACGTCCGGGTGAAGGCGTCCGCCTCGGGCAGGTCGGACCGCGCGCCGCCGGTCACCGCCGTCCGCCCATCAGAACAGGCCCAGGGCGCTGTCCAGGGACCAGGTCTGCCAGGCCATGGCGAAGAGGGCGACCAGCGAGATCAGCGCCATCATCGAGTTCTGCCCCTGCTCGGCCCAGTCGTGGATCATGAGCGTGAAGTAGACGAGGTTGAGGAGCGCTCCGGCGACCAGGGCGACCGGGGTGAGGAAGCCGGCGATCAGGCCGAGTCCCAGGGCGAGTTCGGCGTAGGCGACGACGTACGCCATCGTGCGCGGGCGGGGCGCGACGACGGTGTCGAAGCCGGAGCGTACGGCGCTCCAGCGGTGCTCGGCGGCGATGTCCGCCGCCCACTTGATGCCCGAACCGCGTTCGAACCAGGCCTTCTTGTCCTTGTGGCGCCAGCTCTCCAGCCACCACAGACCGAGCCCTATGCGCAGCACGGCCAGCCATTCCGCTCCACTGAGCCAGATCGCGTCCACGAATCTGACGGTACGTCAGAAGTGAGGGAAAGCCGAGAGGGGCCCAGGAATTTCCTGTGCGCCGCCCGGGTCTCTGTGGGTCCGCCATGAATGCGCGGCAGATTGTTGACGATTTTGTCAGCCGCCGAATACGTTCGCCGTCGCAAGGTCAGGGAGCCGGAACAGCGGAAGAGGCAGCACGGTGAAGCACAGGGCAGTGAAGCGCAGGACGGTCGTCATGGGGATCGGCGCGGGTGCCGGGGTCGCGGCGGCCGGCGGCCTCGCTCTCAGCGCGCGTGCGGCGAGCGACGGGACCTCCACGAAGGCCGCGTCCCCCGCGGACGGCCTGGTCTTCGACCCGGACAGTTACACGAAGCTGACGACGACGGTCACGGACACGGACGGCGCCGACCACTCCGTGACGTACCACTTCTGGAAGGCGATCACCTACGTCGCCAAGCCGGTCGACGCCGCCTACCAGTCGCTCAATGTCAGCGTGCCGGTCGAGATCGACGGCAGGGCCGTGGACGCCACGGACGCGCCGATCCTCTTCGCCAACTCCGTCGGCGGCTACATGCCCTCCTCCGTCGCGGACGCCACCGGCATCGGCGGCGGCAGCGGCGCCATGGGCGGCGGCGCGGCCTCCAGCGGCGCCCCGTCCGGCAGCCCCGCGCCCAGCGCCTCGGCCTCCGGCGCCACGGGCGCCACCAACGGCACCGGGGGCGCCCTCGACACCAACCAGCTGCTCGCCCTGGCCGCCGGGTACGTCGTCGTCGAGCCCGGCGCCCGCGGCCGGACCCTGAAGAACTCCGCCGGCGACTACTACGGCACCGCCCCGGCCGCGATCGTCGACCTGAAGGCGGCGGTGCGGTACGTGCGGGCCAACAAGGGCCGCATCCCCGGTGACACCGACAGGATCGTCTCGGCGGGCACCAGCGCGGGCGGCGCCCTCTCCTCGCTGCTCGGCGCGTCCGGCGACAGCCCGGCCTACGACTCCTACCTCAGGGAACTGGGCGCCGCCGACGCCTCCGACGCGGTCTTCGCGACCGGCGCCTGGTGCCCGATCACCGACCTGGAGCACGCCGACGGCGCCTACGAGTGGAACTGGGGCGGCACCGTCACCCAGTCCACCGGCAAGGTCGTGGACCAGTCGGTCTCCAAGGCGCTGCGAGCTCAATTCGCCGAATACCAGGCGTCGTTGAAGTTGCGCGGCCTGAACCGCTTCGGCACGCTCACCGCCCGCAACCTGGACGACTACCTGCTGGAGACCTATATCCGGCCGTCGGCCACCCGGTACCTGGCCGCACTCTCGGCCGCCGACCGTACGGCCTACCTGACCGCCAACCCCTTCATCACCTGGTCCGCCGGCCGGGCCACCTTCACCTGGTCCGACTACCTCGCCCACGTCGGCGCCCGGAAGAAGACCGCCCCGGCCTTCGACGCCTTCGACCTGTCGGCCGGCGAGAACAACGAGTTCGGCGCGGGCACGACCCTGGCCCGCCACTTCACGGCGTACGGCGCGAAGAACGACTCCACCGGGCTGAGCACCAAGCGGGTGGCGGGCGACCTCCCCGCCAAGCTCGACCTGATGAACCCGATGCACCACCTCGCGCTGAAGAACCAGGGCCGCTCCAAGCACTGGTGGATCCGGCTCGGCACCAAGGACACCGACACCGCGCTGACGGTCTCCGCGAACCTCGCCGCCGCCGCTGCCGGGCTGGGCGACGACGTGAACCACCTCTACTACTGGGACGAGGGCCACGGCTCCAACACCGACCCGGGCGACTTCATAACGTGGATCGCCGAGGTCACCGGCTACCGCGCCGGGAAGTAGCACGCCTACGTCACCGGTGCGAGCCGCCTCTCCTCACCCGTGATCAATCCGCAACCGATTCCGGGCTTGACTGAGACCCATCAACCCGGTGCGTGATTACGCTCGCGCTCATGGCCGACTCCACAGCGTCCGCGGACACCGCCGCGCAGAACCCCGCAGACCGACCCGTGTACGTCATCGGGGGCGGCCCCGGCGGCCTCGCCGTCGCGTCCGCGCTGCGCGCCCGGGGTGTCCGGGCCGTCGTCCTGGAGAAGTCCGACCAGGTCGGCGCGTCCTGGCGGCGCCACTACGACCGGTTGCGCCTGCACACCACCCGGCGGCTCTCGGCGCTGCCCGGGCTGTCGATGCCGCGCCGGTTCGGGCGGTGGGTGAAGCGGGACGACGTGGTGCGCTACCTGGAGAAGTACGCCGAGGTGCACGAACTGGAGATCGTCACCGGCGTCGAGGTCTCCCGGATCGAGCGGACCGCCGACGGCTCCGGCTGGCTGCTGCACGCCACCGGCGGCCGTGAGCTGACCGGGCGCGCGGTCGTCGTCGCCACCGGCTACAACCACACCCCCCGGATACCCGACTGGCCCGGCCGCACCGGCTACACCGGCGAGTTCCTGCACGCGGGCGAGTACCGCGACGCGGCCCCCTACGCGGGCCGGGACGTGCTGGTCGTCGGCGTCGGCAACACCGGCGCCGAGATCGCCGTGGACCTCGTGGAGGGCGGCGCCTCCCGGGTCCGCCTCTCGGTCCGCACCGCCCCGCACATCGTCCGCCGGTCCACGGCGGGCTGGGCGGCCCAGTACACGGGCATTCTCGTACGACGGCTGCCGGTCGGCCTGGTCGACCGGCTCGCCGGGCCGATGGCCAGGCTGAGCGTGCCCGACCTCTCCGCGCACGGGCTGCCCCGGCCGGACACCGGCCTCTACAGCAGGGTCAGAGAGGGCGCGGTCCCCGTGCAGGACGTCGGCCTGATCGACGCCGTACGCAAGGGGCGGGTGGAGGTGGTGGCCGCCGTGGAGGGTTTCGAGGACGGCAAGGTGGTGCTGGCCGACGGCACCCGCGTCGGCCCGGACGTGGTCGTCGCGGCCACCGGATACGTCCGCGCCCTGGAGGGGCTCGTCGGTCACCTCGGAGTGCTGGACGCGCGCGGCCGGCCGGTCGTGCACGGCGCCCGCGCCCCCAAGGACGCGCCCGGCCTCTACTTCACCGGCTTCACCAACCCCATCAGCGGCATGTTCCGCGAACTGCGCATCGACGCGGAGCGGATCGCGAGGACCGTGGCGAGGGTGATCAGGAAGGCGGACGGGAAGAGCGGGGCGTAGGGGGACCGCGTCCCGGGAACAGGTCCCGCGCGACGGGTCCGCCCGTTCTTTGCGTGCACAAGTGTTCCTGACGCTCCGTCAGTTCAGTAATCTGACAGGGCGTCAGGAACTGTTGTGCTGTCACACGGGAACGGGCGGACCGATGCTTGGATCAACCCACGGCACCCTCACCACCGACTCCCGCCGGGCCCGGGTCATCGCCTGCGGTGAGCAACCCGGACCCGCCGTCCACGGCCGGCCGGCCGACGTAGGCGATCTCGACGTCGGCGGCCGTCCGCTCTACGCCGGCGTGCCCGACCTGGACCGCTTCTTCCGGCCCGAGTCCGTCGCCGTCGTCGGCGCCTCGGACACCGAGGGCCGCCCCAACACCGGCATCACCCGGCAGATCGTCGCCTGGGCCGAGCGGGTCGGGGCGCGGCTGCACCCGGTGCATCCCACCCGCGAGACGGTGTTCGGCATCCCCTGCCACCGGTCCGTCGCCGAGCTGCCCGAGCAGGTCGACCTCGCCGTCCTGCTGATCGCCGACCCGTTGCCGGTGATCAGCCAACTCGCGGACGCCAAGGTGAGGTTCGCGGTCGCCTTCGCCTCCGGGTTCGCCGAGACGGGCGAGCGGGGCGCCCTCGCGCAGGCACGGCTCGCGGCGGCCGTGGGCCGGTCCGGGCTGCGCCTGCTCGGACCCAACACCAACCTGAACGCCTTCGAGGAGTTCCGGCAGGACCTCACCGGCCCGGCGATCGCCCTGATCACCCAGTCCGGGCACCAGGGCAGGCCGGTCTTCGCCGCGCAGCAGCTCGGCATCCGCCTCTCGCACTGGGCCCCGACCGGCAACGAGGCGGACCTGGAGACCGCCGACTTCATCTCCTACTTCGCCGAGCGCCCCGAGGTCGGTGCCATCGCCTGCTACGTGGAGGGCCTCAAGGACGGCCGCGCCTTCCTCCTCGCCGCCGACCGGGCCGCCCGGCGCGGGGTGCCCGTCGTCGCCGTCAAGGTGGGCCGCACCGAGACCGGCGCCCGCACCGCCGCCACCCACACCGGCAAACTCACCGGCGCGGACACGGTGGTGGACGCGGCGATGCGCCAGTACGGCGTGATCCGCGTCGACGCCCTCGACGAACTCCAGGACGCCGCCGCCCTGTTGGCGCGGGCCCGCGCTCCACGCGCCGAGGGCGTGGTGGTCTACTCGATCTCCGGCGGCACCGGCGCCCACTTCGCCGACCTCGCCACCGAGGCCGGTCTGCGGCTCCCCTCGCTCTCACCGGCCCGGCAGGCCGCACTGCACGAGTGGATCCCCCCGTACCTGAGCGTGGCCAACCCCGTGGACAACGGCGGTCACCCGGTGGGCGACTGGCGCGGCCGGAAGATCATCGACGCGATCCTCGACGACCCCGAGGTCGGCGTCCTGGTCTGCCCCGTCACCGGCCCGTTCCCCCCGCTCAGCGACAGACTCGTCCAGGACCTGGTGGACGCGGCCGAGCACACGGACAAGCTGGTGTGCGTGGTGTGGGGCTCACCGGTGGGCACCGAACCGGCCTACCGCGACGTCCTGTTGGGCTCCTCCCGGGTCGCCACCTTCCGCACGGTGGGCAACTGCATCACCGCGCTGCGCGCCTACTTCGACCACCACCGCTTCGTCCGCGCCTACCGCTCCCCCTTCGACGAGGCCCCGCGCACCCTCTCCCCCTCCTACCGCAAGGCCCAGGCCCTGATGCGCCCCGGCCAGCAGCTGAGCGAGCACGCGGCCAAACAGCTCCTGCGGGCTTACGGCATCCGGGTGCCGCGCGAGCAGCTGGTGACCAGCGCGGCGGCGGCCGTACGGGCGGCGGGCCTGGTGGGCTACCCCGTGGTGATGAAGGCGTCCGGCGCCCGCATCGCCCACAAGACCGAACTCGGCCTGGTCAAGGTCAACCTGACCTCGGCCAGTCAAGTCCGTGACGCTTACCGGGAGTTGACAGACATCGCCCGCTACGAGGAGGTCGCGCTGGACGGCGTGCTGGTCTGCCAGATGGTCGAACGGGGCGTCGAGATGGTCGTCGGCGTCACCCAGGACGAGCTGTTCGGGCCGACGGTGACCGTCGGCCTGGGCGGAGTGCTGGTGGAGGTGTTGCGGGACGCGGCCGTACGGGTACCGCCCTTCGGCGAGGACGCCGCCCGCTCCATGCTCGCGGAGCTGCGCGGCCGGGCCCTGCTGGACGGGGTACGGGGACGCCCGCCGGCCGACCTGGACGCGCTGGTGGAGGTGGTCCTGCGGGTGCAGCGCATGGCGATGGAGCTGGGCGACGTCCTCTCCGAGCTGGACATCAACCCGCTGATGGTGCTGGAACGGGGACAGGGCGCGGTGGCCCTGGACGCGCTGGCGGTGTGCCGCTGACATGGCCGACACCCTGGTTCTGCACACGACCGAGGCACACGTCTCGCGCATCACCCTCAACCGCCCCGAGGCGCTGAACGCCATCACCCCCGCCCAACGGGACGTCGTCATCGGCCTGTTGCACCGGGCGTCGGCCGACCCGGCCGTACGGGCGGTCGTCCTGACGGGTACGGGCCGGGGCTTCTGCGCGGGCGCGGACCTGCGGGGCGGCGCGACCGTCACGGGCGAGCGGGTCCCCGGCGATGTCAGCCGGATGATCCGCGAGGGCGCCCAACGCCTGATCGCCGCCGTCCTGGACTGCGAGAAGCCGGTGATCGCCGCCGTGAACGGCACGGCGGCGGGCATCGGCGCGCACCTGGCGTTCGCCTGCGACCTGGTCCTGGCCGCCGAATCGGCCACGTTCGTCGAGGCCTTCGTACGGCGCGGGCTGGTACCGGACGGCGGCGGCGCGTACCTCCTCCCCCGCCTGGTCGGCCCCCACCGCGCGAAGGAGCTGATGTTCTTCGGGGACACGCTCGGCGCGGCGGACGCGGAGCGCCTGGGACTCGTCAACCGGACCGTTCCGGACGGGGAGTTGGAGAAGACGGCCCGCGCGTGGGCACAGCGCCTGGCCACCGGCCCGACCCGCGCCCTCGCCCTGGCCAAACAACTCCTCAACGCATCCCTGGAGAGCGACCGCGCCGCCGCCTTCGCGGCGGAGGCGGCGGCCCAGGAGATCAACATGACCACCCGGGACGCCCAGGAGGGCGTGGCGAGTTTCACGGAACGACGGAGCGCGGAGTACCGGGGACGGTGAGCCCTTCCTATCTGACGTTCCGTCAGCTTCAATGAGGAGTGTGATGGGACACGCGGGAATGGCGGCAGCGGCGGTCCGCTACCTCAGGTCGGCGCAGGGACCACCGGTCGCGCGGCCCGTGGAGGCGCTCCCCCGACCGGAGTTGCGGTGTGTCGGGGACGACGAGCGGGCGCCGGTCGAGCCGGCGGAGTTCCGGCGCGTGCTGGGGTCCTTCGCGACCGGCGTGACCGTGATCACCGCCCCGGCCGCCGACGGCGGGACCGGCCCGGCCGGCTTCGCCTGCCAGTCCTTCTCCTCCCTCTCCCTCGACCCGCCGCTCGTCGCCTTCATGGTCGGCCGGACCTCCACGACCTGGCCGCGCATCGCTCGCGCGGGCGCCTTCTGCGTCAACGTCCTCGGCGCGCACCAGGGCGAGTTGTGCCGGGGCTTCGCCCGCAGCGGCACGGACAAGTTCGCGGGCGTCGGGTACGACCGGGCGCCCGTCTCCGGCGCCCCCCGGCTGGCCGAGGCCCTCGCCTGGATCGACTGCGCCGTGCACGCCGTCCACACCGGCGGCGACCACCTGATCGTGGTCGGCCGGGTGACCGCCCTGGGCACCAACGCCCCGGACACCCCGCCCCTGTTGTTCCACAACGGCCGCTTCCTCTAGACCGGCGCGCCGAGCACCCCGGCGACCGGCCGCCGGCGTATCACCAGCGCCATCAGGGCCGCCGCCGCGCAGAGCGCCCCCGACGTGTACCAGACCATGTCGTACGAGCCGAACGCGTCGCGGGCCACCCCGCCGAGGAAGGCGACCAGGGCCGCGCCGATCTGGTGCGAGGCGAGGACCCAGCCGAAGACGATGGCGCTGTCCTCGCCGTACTGCTCGCGGCAGAGGGCGAGGGTGGGCGGCACCGTGGCGACCCAGTCGAGGCCGTAGAAGACGATGAAGAAGAGCATCGGCGGATGGACGGTGGGGGCGAGGAGCATCGGGAGGAAGAGCAGGGAGACGCCGCGCAGGGCGTAGTAGACGGCGAGCAGGCGGCGCGGTTCGAAGCGGTCGGTGAACCAGCCGGAGGCCACCGTGCCGACCACGTCGAACACCCCGATCACCGCGAGCAGTGAGGCCGCCGCCGTGATGGGCATGCCGTGGTCGTGGGCGGCGGGCACGAAGTGGGTCTGGACCAGGCCGTTGGTCGAGGCGCCGCAGATCGCGAAGGTGCCGGCCAGCAGCCAGAAGGGGCCGGTGCGGACCGCCTTGGCCAGGACGCCCACGGTGCGCCGGGCCGCGCCCGTGACCGGTGCCGGCTTCGGTACGAACACGGTCGCGCCGTACGGCTTCACGCCCACGTCGGCCGGATGGTCGCGCAGCAGCAGCCAGACGAAGGGGACGACCACGAGGGCGGCGAGGGAGACCGTGACCGCCGCCGGACGCCAGCCGTGCCCCTCGACGAGCCAGGACAGCGCCGGCAGGAAGATCAGCTGGCCCGACGCCGAGGCCGCGGTGAGGATGCCGGTGACCAGGCCCTTGCGCTCGGTGAACCAGCGGTTGGTGACGGTCGCGGCGAACGCGAGGGCCATCGAGCCGGAGCCGAGACCCACCAACAGGCCCCAGTACAGCATCAGTTGCCAGGCCGCCGTCATCCACACGGTCAGGCCCGAGCCGAGCGCGATGACGGTCAGCGCGACCGCGACCACCCGGCGGATGCCGAACCGGTCCATCAGCGCCGCCGCGAAGGGCGCCGTCAGTCCGTAGAGGGCGAGGTTGACGGAGACCGCGGCCCCGACCGTGCCGCGGGACCAGCCGAACTCCTGGTGCAACGGATCGATGAGCAGGCCGGGCAGGGAGCGGAAGGCCGCCGCGCCGATGATCGTCACGAAGGTGACGGCGGCGACGAACCAGGCGCGGTGCGGCGTCGTCCGGCGCCACCGCGGGCGGTCCGTGCGGGCGGCGCCGGATGTCCGCGCGCCGGGGGCGGGTGCCCCGTCCGCGGCGGCTTCGGTTGTCTGGGTCACGCCATAAAGCATCCGGTCTCCCGGTCCCGCCCGACCACTGGCCCGAAGGACAGTGTTCGCTAGGATCGGGCCATGAGCCGTGAGTCGCTGTCCCCCGCGCGTCCGCAGGACGATCCCGAGCCCCGGCCGCACCGCGTCGTCGTCCTCGCCCTCGACGGTCTCCTCCCCTTCGAACTGGGCATCCCGCACCGCATCTTCGGCCGCCCCAAGGACGCCGGGGGACGCCCGCTGTACGAGGTCGTCACCTGCTCGGTCCGGGCGCCCGGCCCGGTCGAGACGGACGCCGACTTCGCCGTCCACGTGCCGCACGGCCCGGAGGCGCTGGCCACCGCCGACACGGTGATCGTGCCGGCCTCCTACGAGCTGGGCCCGGTCTTCGAGAAGGGCGTCCTGACCGACGAACTCGCCGCCGCCCTCGCCCACATCCGCCCCGGCACCCGTCTCGCCTCCATCTGCACCGGTGCCTACGTCCTCGCCGCCGCCGGCCATCTCGACGGCCGCCCGGCCACCACGCACTGGGCCGAGGCCGAGCGTTTCCAGCGGCTCTTCCCCGCCGTCCGGGTCGACGCGGACGTGCTCTTCATCGACGACGGCTCCATCCTCACCTCCGCGGGCGTCGCGGCCGGCATCGACCTGTGCCTGCACATGGTGCGCCGCGACCACGGCACCGCCGTCGCCAACGACGTGGCCCGCCGCACCGTCGTACCGCCGCACCGCGACGGCGGCCAGGCGCAGTACGTCCACCGCCCGGTCCCCGACCCCCGGCAGGCGACCACGGCCGCCGCCCGCGCCTGGGCGCTCGGCCGCCTGCACGAGCCGGTCCAGCTGCGGGACATGGCGGAACGGGAGGCGATGTCCGTGCGCACCTTCACCCGCCGCTTCCGCGAGGAGGTCGGCGTCAGCCCCGGCCAGTGGCTCACCCAGCAGCGCGTGGAGCGCGCCCGGCACCTCCTGGAGTCCACCGGCCTCTCCGTCGACCAGGTGGCCGCGGAGGCGGGTTTCGGCACCGCCCAGTCGATGCGCCAGCACCTTCAGTCGGTGCTCGGCGTCACCCCCACCGCCTACCGCCGCACCTTCCGCACGACCGCCGACCCGCTCGGGGGCTCCGCGGGTCAGAACGTCAGGACTCCCCGCGCCACCCGCCCCGCCGCCGCGTCCGCCGCCGCCTTCTCGAACTCCTCGACCGGGTAGGTCCGGGTGACCAGTTCGTCGAGGAGCAGGCGGCCCTCGCGGTAGAGCCGAGCGTAGAGCGCGATGTCGCGCTGGGGGCGGGAGGAGCCGTAGCGGCAGCCGAGGACGGACTTGTCCAGGTACATCGAGGAGACGAGGAAGGACGCCTCGGCCGTGGCGGGCGGGACGCCGAGGAGGACGGCCTGGCCGTGCCGGTCGAGGAGGTCGATCGCCTGGCGGATCAGCTCGACGCGGCCGACGCACTCGAAGGCGTGGTCCGCGCCGGTCGGCAGCAGGTCCCGTACGCCGTCCGTGGAGGTGAGGAAGTCCGTCGCCCCGAACTGCCGGGCCACCGCCTCCTTCTCGGGGTTCGAGTCGACGGCCACGATCCGCAGGGCGCCCGCCAGCCGGGCGCCCTGGAGGACGTTGAGGCCGATCCCGCCGGTGCCGATCACGACCACGCTCTCCCCGCGGTCCACCCGCGCCCGGTTCAGCACGGCCCCGACCCCCGTCAGGACCCCGCACCCGATCAGCGCGGCCGACGGCATCGGGATGTCGTCGGGGATGCGGACGGCCTGCACCGCCTTGACCACGGTCCGTTCGGCGAAAGCGGAGTTGGACGCGAACTGGTACACCGGCCGGCCCTCGCGCGAGAAGGGCTGCCCCGGCCGCCCGATCGCCTGCCGGCACATCGTGGGCCGGCCCCGGTCGCACTCCGCGCACGTACCGCAGTTGGCGAGGGTGGAGAGCGCCACAGGGTCGCCGGGCGCGACATGGGTGACGCCCGCGCCGACCGACTCCACCACCCCTGCGCCCTCGTGGCCCAGCACCACCGGAACCGGGAAGGGGATGGTGCCGTCCACCACGGAGAGATCGCTGTGGCAGAGCCCGGCCGCCGAGATATCGACCCGCACCTCGCCGGGCCCCGGTTCCCGCACCTCCAGGTCGTCCACGACCTCGATCCGCCCGCCGTCGAAGACCACGCCACGCGCCACGGCCAACTCCCTTATCTCTTGGGCTCTCTGGGCTCTCTGGGCTCTCTGGGCTCTCTGGGCAGACCGAGCACCCGCTCGGCGATGATCGTGCGCTGCACCTGGTCCGAGCCGCCGTAGATCGTGTCGGCCCGGGAGAACAGGAACAGGTGCTGCGACACGTCGAGTTCGTACGGCGCCCGCGCGGTCCAGTCGGCCGGACCGACCGCCGCCGCCGCGCCGCGCACCTGCGTCGCCAACTCGCCGAGCCGCTGATGCCAGCCGCCCCACAGCAGCTTCGTCACGCTCGGCGCCCCGGCCACCCCCGAACTCCCCAGCGTGCGGAGCGCGTTCCAGCGCATGGTGCGCAACTCCGCCCACTGCCGCACCAGTCGGTCGCGCAGCACCGGATCACGCACCGCACCGGTCGCCACCGCCGTCTCCACCACACGCCCCAACTCCGCCGCGAAACCGATCTGCTGGGCCAGCGTCGACACCCCGCGTTCGAAGCCGAGCAGGCTCATCGCGACCTTCCAGCCGCCGCCCTCGCCCCCCACGAGGTGCTCCGCCCGGGCGCGGGCCCCGTCGAAGAACACCTCGTTGAACTCGCTCGTGCCGGTCAGCTGCCGGATCGGCCGGACCTCCACCCGCCCCGGCTGGTCCATCGGCACCAGCAGGAAGCCCAGCCCGTGGTGGTGCCGCGACCCCGCCTCGGTCCGCGCCAGCACGAAACACCAGTCCGCCTCGTGGGCGAGCGACGTCCAGATCTTCTGCCCGGTGATCCGGTAGGTGCCGTCCGTGTCCCGTACGGCGGCCGTCCGCACCCCGGCGAGATCGGAGCCCGCGCCCGGCTCGCTGTACCCCTGGCACCACAGTTCGTCCCCGGCCGCGACCGGCGGCAGGAAGCGTGTCTTCTGCTCGTCCGTCCCGTGTGCGATCAGGGTCGGGGCCAGCAGGTTCTCCCCGATGTGGCCGGACCGGGCCGGCGCCGGGGAGCGCGCGTACTCCTCGGCCCAGACGACCTGCTGGGTGAGGGTGACGCTGCGGTTGCCGTAGCCGGAGGCGGGCCAGCCGAGGCCGATCCAGCCGTCCTTGCCGAGCGTCCGTTCCCAGTCGCGCCGTTCCAGCCCGGCCTCGGCGTGTGCGGAGAGCCACGCCCGGGCCTCGGCCCGAAAGCCTTCGTCCTCGGCACCGAATCCAAAGTCCATCGGCTCCCCCTTCCCTCGCGAACACCCTCTGGGTCCCTCAACCACGGTCGTACGGTCAGGCGTTGGGCCGTTCGCCGTCCCGTGCGGCCCGCTCCATCTCGCGCAGCCGCCCCAGCATCGGCATCGGGTCCACGCCGACCGTCGCGGGCAGGAACTCCGCGATCCGTTCCGGCGTCCAGCCGCCGTCGGCGTATCCGGCCCGCAGCTCCCTCGGCTGGGCCCACACCGCGATCTTCGGGCCGGCCACCGTGTAGACCTGCCCGGTCACCTCCTGCTCCCGGGCCCGGTCGGAGAGCAGGTAGACCACGAACGCGGCCACGTCCTCCGGTTCGCCGATCTCCGTCAGCTCCATCGGGACGTTCGCCGACATCCGGGTCCGGGCGACGGGCGCCACCGCGTTCGCCGTCACGCCGTACTTGTGCAGGCCCAGCGCCGCGCTGCGGACCAGCGAGATGATGCCGCCCTTGGCCGCGCTGTAGTTGGCCTGGGAGACCGAGCCCTGGTGGTTGCCGCTGGTGAAGCCGATCAGCGTGCCCGTCCGCTGCCTCCGCATCACCGCCGAGGCCGCCCGGAACACCGTGAAGGTGCCCTTGAGGTGCGTCGCGAGGACCGGATCCCACTCCTCCTCGCCCATGTTGAACAGCATCCGCTCGCGCAGGATGCCGGCCACGCAGACCACACCGTCGAGCCGCCCGTACGACTCCAGCGCCACGTCGACGACGCGCTGCCCGCCCGCCATGGTGGAGATGTCGTCGGCCACCGCCACCGCTTCCCCGCCGGCCGCCCCGATCTCCTTGACGACGGCCTCGGCGACCTCGCTCGTCGGCGAGGCGCCGTCCGTCGCGACCCCGTAGTCGTTGACGACGACCCGGGCGCCCTCGGCCGCCGCCAGCAGGGCGACCGCCCGGCCTATCCCCCGGCCCGCGCCCGTCACGGCGACGACCTTGCCCGCCAAGAAGTTCCCCACGCCCGGCCCCTCCCGCAGTATCTGACGGTCCGTTAGATTCCTTCTCGGATTCTACGACCCGTCAGCTGCCCGGAGACAAGCCCCGCGGAGGACCGATGTCAGAGCCGACACTTCGCCCGGAGTTCCACGACATCGCCAAGCGCGTGAACAACTGGGGCCGTTGGGGGCCGGACGACGAGATCGGCACCCTCAACCTGATCACCGACGAGGTGGTACGGCAGGCCGCGGCGACCGTCCGCAGCGGGCGCCGGGTGCCGCTCGCCCTCCCCCTCCAGCAGGACGGCGTGCAGACCGGGTTGATCCCGGGGCGGATCAACCCCCTGCACACCATGGTCCAGATCAACCAGGAGATCTTCGGCCCCGGGACGGTGGCGTGCAGCGACGACGCCGTGACGATGGGACTCCAGGCCGCGACCCACTGGGACGCGCTGCCCCACGTCTCGCACTCCGGGAGGCTCTACAACGGCCGCCCCGCCGACTCCGTCACCCCGCACGGCGGCGCCGAGTTCAGCGGCATCGACAAGGCCCGGCACGTCGTCTCGCGCGGGGTGCTCCTCGACGTGGCACGCGCACGCGGGGTGGACCGGCTGGCGGGCGGGCACGCGGTGACGCCGGAGGACCTGGAGGCGGCCGAGGAACTGGCCGGCACCACGGTGCGCGCCGGCGACATCGTGCTCGTACGGACCGGGCAGATCCAGCTTCTCCTCGCCGGTGACAAGCACGGCTACGGCTATCCGTCGCCGGGGCTCTCCCTGCGCACACCGGAGTGGTTCCACGCGCGCGACGTGGCGGCGGTCGCCAACGACACCCTCACCTTCGAGATCTTCCCGCCGGAGATCGACGACCTGTGGCTGCCGGTGCACGCGCTCCACCTGGTCGAGATGGGCATGCTCCAGGGCCAGAACTGGAATCTCGAAGAGTTGTCCACAGCCTGTGGACAAGAAGGCCGCTACGCGTTCCTGCTCTCGGCGATGCCCGAACCTTTCACCGGCGGGACGGGAACCCCGGTGGCCCCGATCGCCGTCCTGTAGGGCGAGTCCGGTTTGACGAGGGCCGGGCAAAGGCCGGACGGCGGCGCGCGACGCCCGCCCCGAGCACGGCACCGCGCGCCGCCGTCCGGCTCCGGCGCAGCCGCCCCGCCTTCCCCCGCCCGTGAGGGAACCGACGCCGAATCACGACCCGCACTCGCCGAGGGCTCCCGTCACCGGAGCCCGCGTCGTCCCCTCGCGGCGAATCGCTGACCACCAGCGTGACCAGACGGTGACCTGCCGTCAACGCCCGGACGGGGGGTTTGCCGCGTTCGTCCTGATTCTCCCGGGGGCGCGCACGGAAGCAGACCCCGGCGCACCGCCCCGGTCGTCCGACGGAGCGGACGGGCAGGACAGGCAGGGCAGGTGGGGCGGTCAGGGCAGGCAGGAGGGGTCAGACGACTTCGTAGGCGAAGCCCTCGTACGTCGAGACGCCGTCACCGAAGGGCGCCGGGACCTCCCGCGGCTCCGAGCAGCGGTCCAGCTCGCACCAGACGCGCTTCCCGGTGCCCTCACGGGTCCAGCCCCAGCGGTCGGCGAGGCCGTCGACCAGCGCCAGCCCGCGGCCCCCCGTCTGCTCACCGTCGACCCAACGGGGCACCGGAGCGCGGCAGCTGCCGTCGGTCACCTCCAGGCGGACGGTCACCGCCTCGTCCGCCGCGCCGGGCAGGGAGAGCCGCAGCAGGGCCGGACAACCGGTGTGCACCACGGCGTTGGTGACGAGTTCGGAGACGAGGAGGAGCAACGTCTCCGCGAGCGGTTCGTCGGGCCCTATCCCGAAGCCGGCGAGCCGGGAACGGGCCCACCGCCGGGCCCGCCCCGCCTCCGCGGGGTCGGGTCGGATCTCCAGCTGCACTTGAAGCACCTGCACCGCTCACACCATCCGAACCGGCGGACACATAGCCTCGCGCCTCACGAGGGCCACGATCGTAGCCATTTTCTGCATGGCCAGAACAACAGCCAGAGCAAGAGTCACGGAACGTGATTCCCTTACGCCACAGCATGGTTGACGTACCGTCACCTCAACAAGCGCTTCGGGCATATTCCAGCGCGAAGGAGTACGCGTGCGGCATACTGTGCGACGCTCATCGGGGGGAGTCGAACGAGCGGCGCCACAAAGGCGTTCCGCCCGGCGAGCGGCGGAGCGCACCGCCTGATCCGGAGCCGCTGTGGAGGCCGCTCCGGCATGGCTCGTACGCTGAACCCCTCGCATCGCACCCAAGGTACCGGAGCCGACACCGACTCCGGGCTGTGACAAGTCACGTCTGCGACACAACTCGATACCCACGCTCCGTGACGCCGTGCCGCCACGATCAACGACATCCGCCCCGGCTGTCCCACCGGCCCCACGGCCCGGCACCGGGCTCACCCCGCGGCAGCCGCCAGCTCCGCCGCGAGCAGCTCCTCGGCGTCCGTTCCGCCGCCGCCGCGCCGGGCCCGGGTCCAGGCCCGTTTGAGGTGCAGGTGGACCTCGGACTCCCAGGTGAAACCCATGCCGCCGTGCACCTGGAGACAGTCGCGGGCGCCCTGGACGGCGGCCTCGTCGGCGAGCAGCCGGGCCGCCGCGATGTCCGCCGGGTCCGCGGTGACGGCCGCCGCGTACACGGCGACGCGCGCCACCTCGGTCCGCACCAGGAGCTGCGCGCACAGATGCTTGACGGCCTGGAAGGCCCCGATCGGGCGGCCGAACTGCTCGCGCGTCCGGGCGTGTTGCACGGCCAGCTCGCAGTTCCGCCCGGCGGTGCCGAGCTGTTCCGCGGCGGTCAGCAGCACGGTCACCGGGTCGGCCGGGGCCGCCCGGGACACCCGGTGCAGGGGGGTCAGCGGGTCCGCCGAGCGCAGCGCCACGGCGTCCGCAGGCTCGCCGAGGACGACGTCGGCCGCCGCCAGCCACTCCACGAGGACGCCGTCGACGGCCGCCACCACCGTCTCGCCCTCGGCCGCTCCCGGCACGGTGCCCGCCGCGAGGTGGGTGGCCACGAGCGGGCCGGGCAGCAGCACCCGGCCCGCCTCCTCGAACGCCAACACCGCCTCGGGCAGCCCGAGTCCGACCCCGCCCGCCGCCTCCGGCAGCCGTAGCGCGAAGAACCCGGCCCGCCCCAGCTCCCGCCAGAGCGTCCGGTCGAGGCCGGGCCGGTCCACCGCCGCCCGCAGCGCCCCGGCGTCGAAGTGCCGGCCCAGCACCTCTCGTACGCCGTCGCGCAACGCCCGCTGGTCGCCCGTGAGTTGGAATCGCATACGAGGGGTCACCGCCCTTTCGGCAGGCCGAGGACGCGCTCGGCCACGATGTTCCGCTGAATCTGCGAGGTGCCGGCGGCGATGGTGTAGGAGAGGGAGGAGAGGCGCTCCAGCACCCAAGGGCGGTCCAGGTCCAGGGAGTCGGGGCCCAGGACGTCGGCCGCGGTGTCGTACAGCTCCTGACGGGCGTGCGAGTAGGCCAGTTTGAAGACCGAACCGCCCACCCCCGGCACCCCGCCGTCCCTCTCGGCGGCGCTCACGTTCCACTGGGTGAGCCGCCACAGCGCGCGGAACCCGGCGTCGAGCCTGCCGAGCCGACGGCGCAGGGCAGGGTCGTCCCAGCGGCCGTTCCGCCGTGCCTCGGCGGCCACTTCGCGCAGGACGCGACGGCAGGCGACGACCTCGCCGACGAAGGCGGTGCCGCGCTCGAAGGAGAGGGTGACCATGGTGACGCGCCAGCCGTCGTTCTCCTCCCCGACCCGGTTGGCGGCCGGCACCCGCACCTCGTCGAGGAAGACCTCGGCGAACTCGGCCGACCCGGCGAGCGTCCGCAGCGGCCGTACGGTGATGCCCGGCGCGTCCATCGGCATGGCCAGCCAGCTGATGCCGCGGTGCTTGGGCGCCTCGGGGTCGGTGCGGACCAACAGCTCGCACCAGTCGGCGACTTCGGCGTGCGAGGTCCAGATCTTGGAGCCGCTCACCACGTAGTCGTCGCCGTCGCGCCGCGCGCGGGTGCGCAGCGCCGCGAGGTCGGAGCCCGCGTCGGGTTCGCTGAAGCCCTGGCACCACACCTCGTCGCCGCGCAGCACCGGCGGCAGCCAGCGGGCCCGCTGCTCGGGCGTCCCCTCGGCGGCGATCGTCGGCCCGGCGTGCAGCAGCCCGACGAAGTTGGCGCCCACGTAGGGGGCGCCGGCCTTCTCGGTCTCCTCCAGGAAGATCAGCCGGACGGTCGGCGAGGCGTCCCAGTGGACGTCGGCGTATCCGGCGTCGTGGAGCAGCCGCTGCCAGCCGAGGTCGTACGCGCGCCGGGCGGGCCAGTCGTCGGGGGAGGGTCGCGCGGGCAGCGCGGGGAGCGTCTTGGCCAGCCACTCGCCGAGCCGGGCGCGGTACTCCTCCTCCTCGGGCGTGTACGAGAGGTCCATCAGCGGTCGAGGTCCAGGCCCAGCATGCGGATCGCGTTGCCGCGCATCAGCTTGTAGACGGTCTCGTCGTCGAGGCCCTTCACATGGTCGAGGGCGACTTCCTTCGTGTGCGGGAAGGTCGAGTCGACGTGCGGGTAGTCGGTCTCGAAGGTGGCGTTGTCGCGGCCGACGGCGTCGAGGGAGGCGACGCCGTGCCGGTCTCGGAAGAAGCAGCAGAACATCTGCCGGTAGTAGTACGTCGAGGGCGGCTCCGGGACCAGGTCGCGCACCCCGCCCCAGGCGCGGTGCTCCTCCCAGACGTCGTCGGCGCGCTCCAGGGCGTACGGGATCCAGCCCATCTGCCCCTCGGAGTAGGCCAGTTTGAGCCGGGGGAACTTCACCAGGACTCCGCTGAACAGGAAGTCCATCATCGAGGCCATCGCGTTGTTGAAGGAGAGCGAGGCCTGGACGGCGGGCGGGGCGTCGGGGGAGGCGGCCGGCATCTGGGAGCTGCTGCCGATGTGCATGTTGACGACCGTCCCGGTCTCCTGGCAGACCGCGAAGAACGGGTCCCAGTGCCCGGAGTGGATGGAGGGCAGCCCGAGATGGGTGGGGATCTCGGAGAAGGTGACGGCCCGCACCCCGCGCGCCGCGTTCCGCCGGATCTCGGCGACCGCGAGCCGCACGTCCCACAGCGGGATCAGGCAGAGCGGGATGAGACGGCCGCCGCTGTCCCCGCACCACTCCTCGACCATCCAGTCGTTGTAGGCGCGCACACAGGCGAGCGCGACCTCCTTGTCGTGCGCCTCGGCGAAGGTCTGCCCGCAGAAGCGCGGGAAGGTCGGGAAGCAGAGCGAGCCCTCGACGTGGTTGAGGTCCATGTCCCTGAGCCGCTCGGCCGGGTCCCAGCAGCCGGGACGCATCTGCTCGCGGGTGATGCCCTCCAGGGTCATCTCGTCGCGGTCGAAGCCGACGGCGGCGATGTTGCGCTTGTACGGGAACTTGAGGTCCTCGTAGATCCACCAGTCGGTGGGCGGCCCGTCCGGGTCCATGGTGATCTGGTACTTGCCGCCGACGTAGGCGAGTTCGCCGATGCCGGCGGTCAGTGCCTGCGGGCCGCGGTCGCGGTACTTCTTCGGCAGCCAGGTCTCGAAGAGGTGCGCGGGTTCGATGACATGGTCGTCGACGCTGATGATGCGGGGCAGTTCGGTCATGTTCCGCTCCGTCCGGCGTACGCACCCGGTGGCACGTTATCTGATGGCCCGTCAGATACGAGCCCGTAAGCAGGCTAGTCCCGCGCCTATGGACCGACAAGGCGCCGAGCCCTACGCTCTGCCCACCATCTGACGTACCGTCAGCTGGTTGCCGGGAGAGCTGGGGGCAGCCGCCGTGAACGACACCGCCCACGCACTGAGCGCGTCCCGCACCCTCTGGGAGCTGGCCGCCCGCCGGGCCGCCCGCACCCCCGACCGCCCGGTCCTCCTCCAGGACGAACGGGTGCTGACCTTCGGGCAGTTGCGCGACCGTGCCGAACGCGTCGCGGCCGGCCTGTACGGCATGGGCGTACGCCCCGGCACGGTCGTCGCCTGGCAGCTGCCCACCCGGATCGAGACCGCCCTGCTCTCCTTCGCGCTGGCCCGCCTGGGCGCCGTACAGACACCGGTCATCCCCTTCTACCGGGACCGCGAAGTCGGCTTCGCGCTACGGGAGTCCAAGGCCGAGTACTTCGCCGTCCCGGGCACCTGGCGCGGCTTCGACCACCCGGCGATGGCCCAACGGCTCGGCGCCAAGGGCGTCTTCGAGGTCTACGACGACGAGGGCCTCCCCGACGGCGACCCGGCCGTACTGCCCGCGCCGCCCGCCGAAGGCACCTCGGTGCGCTGGATCTACTGGACCTCCGGCACCACCTCCGACCCCAAGGGCGTCCTGCACACGGACCGTTCGCTGATCGCGGGCGGCTCCTGCCTCGCCCACGCACTGCGGCTCACCGCGGCCGACGTGGGCTCGATGGCCTTCCCCTACGCGCACATCGCCGGCCCCGACTACACGGTGATGCTGCTGCTCTACGGCTTCCCCGCCGTGCTGTTCGAGCACTTCGCGCTCCCCGACGCCCTGGAGGGCTACCGCAGGCACGGCGTGACGGTGGCCGGCGGCTCCACCGCCTTCTACTCGATGTTCCTCGCCGAACAGCGCCGGCGGCCCGGCGAGAAGGTGATCCCGACGCTCCGGCTGCTCGCCGGCGGCGGGGCGCCCAAGCCGCCCGACCTCTACCACAGCGTCGTACGGGAGATGGGCGTACAGCTCACCCACGGCTACGGCATGACCGAGGTGCCGATGATCACCATGGGTGCGCCGGACGACACGGCCGAGAACCTCGCGACGACCGAGGGACGGCCGCCGGAGGGCATGGAGATACGGATCGTCGACGGGGAGGTACGGCTGCGCGGGGAGGCCGTGTGCCAGGGGTACCTGGATCCGGCGCAGACGGCGGAGGCGTTCGACGCGGAGGGGTTCCTGCGCACCGGTGACCTGGGCGACGTCACCGCGAGCGGCCATCTGGTCCTCACCGGCCGGCTCAAGGACGTGATCATCCGCAAGGGGGAGAACATCTCGGCGAAGGAGATAGAGGAGTTGCTGCACCGGCACCCGGCGGTCGCGGACGTGGCCGTCGTCGGCCTGCCGGACGCCGAGCGCGGGGAACTCGTCTGCGCCGTCGTAGAGGCGGCCGAACAGGCGCCCGCGGAACCGGTGTTGACCCTGGCGGCGGTGACGTCGTACCTGCGCGCGGCAGGACTGTCCGTGCACAAGCTGCCGGAGCGGCTCGAGGTGGTGGACGCCCTGCCGCGCAACGACACCCTGCGCAAGGTGCTCAAGTACCGGCTGCGGGAGCGCTATTCGGGACCGGCGGAGAGTACGGGGACTACTCCGGCACGGTGAAGTAGCGGGCGAACGCGGAGACGATCTCCGCCTCGCCGACCTTGCCGTCGCCGTCCGTGTCGAGGGTCGAGGCGGCCGTCACGGCGACCTCGTGCGGCACGCCCAGCGCGCCGAGCACCCGCACGGTGTCCTCGACGGTGGCCGAACCGTCGCCGTCGGGGTCCGCCACGTCGAGGGTCGCGTGCAGGAAGGGGCGGCCGATCTCGGCGAACCGCTCGGGGTTGTCCCGCAGCCGCTTGACCGCGCCGTTCACGAACTCCTCGCGGGAGATGAGCTGGTCGCCGTCCCGGTCCGCGATCCCCGCCAGGCCCTGCCAGAACGCCTCGGCGCCGATGTAGAGCGCCTGCCCCTTGTCGGAGCGGGCCGCCGTGCCGAACTCCGCGAGCAGCGCCTTGGCCGCCCCGCTGAAGTCCTCGCGGTCGATGAAGCCGTTGCCGTCCTGGTCGAAGACGGCGAAGCGGGCGGCGATCCTGCGCTCGTACTCGCTGCTGACCATGTTCTTCGGGCCGCCTTACGTCCGGTGGGGTGTCCTCGCACGGAGCGTACGACGCCGGAGCGGGCGAGAAGCGGGAAAACGTCGGTTGTGCCAAGGCCGGGGGAAATCCGAAACAACGGCGTCACACGGCGAGGGGCTCGGCCCGCTCGTCGGTCGCCGCCATCACGTCGGGGAACACCTCGAAGAGGCGGCGCACCCCCAGCGCCCCGAGCACCCGGTTGACGTGCGAACCCTCCACCGCGCCCCGGGCCGGCAGGATCAGCCGGAGCCGGCCACGGCAGGACCGGATCAACTGGCGGGACCCGATGAGGACGCCGACGCCGGTGGAGTCGCAGAACAGAACTTCGGAGAGGTCCAGGACGAGACTGTGCTGACCGTCGGCCACCACATCGTGGACCCGCCGGCGCAGGACCGGCGAGGTCATCAGGTCCAGTTCGCCGGAGACGAGGAGCACGGACCAGTCGCCGCGCCCGCCGTCGGTCACTTCGAACGCCACGACCACGCCTCTCGCTCGCCGGAAGCGGAAGCGTTTGCCGCGCTTCCTTCCAGCGCGGCTGCCCAACGGACCTTTCCTGAAACACCGGCCGTTCCCGGCACGCGGGGCGGGAAACGGAAACCGGTCAGGAAAAACTTGTTCCGGCCGCCTTCGATCCTGTTCGATCAGATGTGGACGGAGTAGCCGAAGGCCCACTATCACCTGCGGTCCTTCGAGGGCGCACGTTGGCACAAAGGGGCGTGCGCTCTCCTGGGTGCCGACTACATTCGGGGGGACGAGGGGCGCAGGCTGGACCGGGCCCCGGAGAGCACCACCACCGAGAACGGCACGGACAGCGCGGTTCACACGGACAGCACAGGCAGCAGGATTGGGGGGAGGGAGTCGTATGACGGCGAGGGACCTGCCGCCCCGCTGGGACCGCAAGATGCAGCAGCGACTCGCCCGCGGCGAAGCGGCGGCCCTCGGTGAGCTGTACGACCGGTTCGCCTCCCTCGTGCACGGTCTCGCCCACCGGGTCCTCGGCGACGAGCACGCCGCCGACGCCGTCACCCGCGACGTCTTCGCCCACGTCTGGGAGCACCCCGACGCCTACGACCCCGGACAGGGCCCGCTGCGCTCCTGGGTCGCCACCCTGGCCCACCGGCTCGCCGTGCAGCGGCTGCGCGCCACCGAGACCGCCGCGCTCGCCCGAAGCACCTGCGGCTCCGCCGAGGAACTGGAGCACAGGGTGCGCCGCGCCTCGGTCGCCGCCCGCGCCGACTACATCGTCACCTCCATGCCCGCCCCGCTGCGCGCCGCCCTCGATCTGGCCTACTTCCAGCGCCGCGACTACCGGCAGACCGCCGCCGACCTCGGCGTCACCGAGGACGAGGCCCGCCGTCGGCTCCGCCTCGGCCTCCAACTGCTCGCCACCGCCCACGACATCGGCACCCCGCCCGGCGACAGGGGCGCGGTGTGAGCGGGACGGACGGCCTCGGGGCCCACGACGACGGGGATCCCGAGGAGGAGAAGGAGAAGAACGCAGAGAGCGCCGGGAGCGGCAAGAGCGCGGAGGGCGGCGACGAGGGCGTAGGGCCGTCCGGCGGGTCCCTGGACGGGGCCGGGCCGCCGCGTGTACCGGTGCCGCGTTCCTCGGTGGAGGACACCGGACGGCCGCTGCCCGCACTGGACGCGTTCGCCGCCCGGCCGGTGCCGCCGGCCCTCGATCACCCGGTGCTGAAGGCGCTCCTCGGCGCCTGGGCGCTGGCCGCCTGCTCGGCGGAGGAGACGACCGGCGTCGAGGAGCACCTCGGCGAGTGCGGTCCCTGCGCGGACGAGGCGCTGCGGCTGCGCGAGGCGGTCGGACTGCTGCACCGCCCCGAGAGCCTCGACCTCGACCCGGCGCTGCGCACCCGGGTCCTGGACAGCTGCCTGGACCGGCGCCCGCCGCGCATCCCGCTCCCGCGGTGGGCCGCGCCCTACGACGCGGAGAGCGCGCGGCTGGACGCCCTGTTGCAGGACATAGGGGACGCCGAGTGGCACGCGCCGGTGCGGCTGCGCTGGTTCGAGGGCGACAGCCCGACCAGCCGTCGTACGACCGTGGCCGGGGTCATCGCGCATCTGCTGTCGGTCGACGGCCTGGTCGCGGTCGCCCTGGGGCTGGACGACCCGCTGGCCGACGGGTCCGGCGGGGCGGCCGGCCCGGCGTCGCGCACCGAGGCGTACTGGCGGGCGTCGCCCTTCCCGCCGACGCGCTCGGTCCGGGGGCCGTGGCGCGAGCAGAGTCACGACCTGGTGCGCACGGTGGCCTTCACCGGCGGCGAAGCCGGGCGGCGTCCGGTGTCGTACGGCGACTTCGAGCTGCCGCTGCGGGACGCGATGCTCGACCGGGCCTTCGAGTGCTGGGTGCACGCGGAGGACATCGCGGAGGCGGTCGACTACCCCTACCCGCCGCCGGCCCCGCCCCACCTCAACCGCATGATCGACCTCGCGGCCCGGATGCTCCCCCTGGTGCTCGCCGCCCGTCGGCAGGCGGGGCAGGCCGCGCCCGGCGAGGGGCGTCACCTGGTCCCGGCGGGGCGTCCCGGGCGCAGCCTGCGGCTGGAGATCGAGGGTTCGGGCGGCGGCGAGTGGCTGATCCCGCTGGACTCCCCCGCGGCGGCCGGCTCCGCCGACCACGAGGTGGCACATGTCGCCCTGGACGGCGTGGAGTTCTGCCGCCTCGCCGCGGGCCATGTGGCGCCCGCGGAGGCGGCGGCGGGACAGTCGGGGGACCGCGGGGCGATCAGGGACGTGCTGTTCGCGGCGGCGGCGCTGAGCCGGCTGTAGGCGGGCTCAACTCACCCTCGGCTGAGGGTCGTTGAGACGGTGACCGGACTCGGGGCGGAGGCGGCCCGAGTCCGGTCAGGGCGGTCAGGGCGGTCAGGGCGGTCAGGGCGGTCAGGGCGGTCAGGGCGGTCAGGGCGGTCAGGGGAAGACGACCGTCCGTCGTCCGTTGAGCAGGATCCGGCGCTCGGCGTGCCACTTCACGGCCCGCGCCAGCGCCTGGCACTCCACGTCCCGCCCGATGGCGACCAGTTGGTCCGGCGTCACACCGTGCCCCACCCGCTCGACCTCCTGCTCGATGATCGGCCCCTCGTCGAGGTCGGCGGTCACGTAGTGCGCGGTCGCCCCGATCAGTTTCACGCCCCGGGCATGCGCCTGGTGGTACGGCTTCGCGCCCTTGAAGCTCGGCAGGAACGAGTGGTGGATGTTGATGATCCGCCCGTTGAGCTGCTTGCACAGGTCGTCGGAGAGCACCTGCATGTAGCGGGCGAGGACGACCAGTTCGACGTTCTCCTCGCGCACCAGGTCGAGCACCCGCGCCTCGGCCTGCGCCTTGGTCTCCTTCGTCACCGGGATGTGGTGGAAGGGGACGCCGTAGGAGCCCACCAGCTCGGCGAAGTCGGTGTGGTTGGAGACCACGGCCGCGATCTCCACCGGCAGCGCCCCGCTCGACGCCCTGAAGAGCAGGTCGTTGAGGCAGTGGCCGAACCTGCTGACCATGAGGACGACGCGCATCTTCTCGTCGGCCCGGTTGATCTGCCAGTCCATGTGGAAGGAGTCACCGATCGCGGCGAAACTGGCGCGCAGCTTGTCCACCGTCACCGGCGGCTCCGCCGAGAAGTGGACGCGCATGAAGAACAGTCCCGTGTCGTGGTCGCCGAACTGCTGACTGTCCTCGATGTTGCAGCCGGTCATGAACAGGTAGCTCGACACGGCGTGCACGATGCCCTGCTTGTCGGGGCAGGACAGGGTGAGGACGTACTGGTCGGCGCGGGCCGCGGTGCGGGTGGACTGCTCGCTCATGCGGGACAGGGTCCCATATCCGCCCGGACCCCCGGAGCGGCGTCCGCTACGCGGACCTGGTGACGATCCTCAGCACTTCGAGCGTGCGCGGCGGCGCGTCCGGCTCCTCGCCGTCGCTCACCGCCATCCGCACATGCGCGTCGCGCGCCGCCCGCACCGCCTCCGGCCACGCCTCGTGTTCGAGGTAGGCGGAGACCTGGGCGTCCGGGCCGACCTGGTGCATGATGCGCAGGACGCGCAGCACCGCGGTGTCGACGAGCGCCGCCTCCTGCGAGTCGCGGAAGATCGTGCCGACGTACTTCTCGGCGGACCAGTTGTCCAGCCAGGTGTCCTCGACCAGCCGGTACACGGCGTCGGTGACGTCCCCGTAGCCGTCGACGCCGGCCAGCCAGACGTCCCGCTGGAAGTGCGGATCGGAGAGCATGTGCAGCGCGGAACGCACGTTGCTGCGCCAGCGCCACCACGGCATGTCGTTGAGGGGCATGCCGCCCATGGTGGATGAGCGACCGCCGCGACGGGAAGAGTTCTCCGAACCTTGCACGGTCATCGATCGTACGTTCCCCGCCGCGCCCGTCGCACCACCCCCCGCATTTCACCGCAACGTCACCGCTCCTTGACCCGGAGTAACTCCCGGGTTGGTGAGGTGAGGGAAGCGTGTGGGTCCATGACCGGCAGGCGACGCAACCGCAGCCCCTTCCCCCTCCGCACCCGCACCCGGCCCGTCGGAGCCGCGGTCCGCTCGGCGGGGGCGCTGGCCGCCTGTGCTTCGCTCGTCGCGGGCTGCGGGGCCGTGGACGGCGTCACGGGCGGTTCCGGGAACGACACGATCACCGTGATGACCTGGGCGCCGGAACAGACCAACGCGACCAACGAGCCCGGCATGCCCGCGATGGCGAAGGCGTACGCCCGCTGGATCAACGCGCACGGCGGCCTCAAGGGCCGCAAACTGACCGTGCTGACCTGCAACGACCACAACAGCGGCGTGGCCGCCGCGAAGTGCGCGCGCCGGGCCGTGGACGAGAACGTCGTCGCGGTCGTCGGCTCCTACAGCGAGCACAGCGACTCCTTCTTCGCCCCGCTGGAGAGCGCCGGCATCCCCTACATCGGCGGCTACGGCGTCACCAACGAGGAGTTCACCCGCGCCCTGTCCTACCCGGTCAACGGCGGCCAGCCCACCCTCCTGGCCGGCCTCGGCAGGGAACTCGCCCCGCTCTGCGGCCCGGTGGCCCTCGTACGGCCGGACACCATCGCGGGCGACGCGCTGCCCGCGCTGCTCGACGCGGGCCTCAAGGCGGGCCGACACGCGCCTGCCAGCGACCAGTTGGCGGCCGACGACGCCACCGAGTACGCGGACCGGTCGGAGCGGGCGCTGAAGAGCGCGACCTCGGACCCGGCGAGGAAGGGGTGCGTGGTGCCCTCGCTCGGCGACCGCACCGACACCTTCATGGACTCCTTCCGCCGCGACCGCACCGGCTATCCGGCGGTCCGCACCGCGACCGTGCTCGGCAGCGTCGACCAGACCGAGATCAACTCCACGGGCGGCCGGTCCGGACCGTACGAGGGGTCGTACATCACCGGCTGGTACCCGGTGGCGAGCGACCCGCGCTGGGACGCGATGAAGAAGGTCGTCAACGAGGAGGCGTTCGGCGACAACCGCATCGACCCCGCCGACGCCGGAGCGCAGACCACCTGGATCGCGTACACCGCCTTCAAGGCCGTCGTCGACTCGCTCGGGAGCGGCGAGGTGAGCGCCGACACGGTGCGGCGGGCCCTCGACGGCGGGCTCAGGGTCGACACCGGCGGGCTCACCCCGACGCTCCAGTGGCGGCAGAAGGACGACACGCTCGCCTCGGTCGGCCTGGCCCGCCTGGTCAACGCCTCGGTGACGCTCCAGGTCGTCCGGGACGGCGTACTGGTCTCGGCCCGCGAGGGCTTCCTCGACATGACGAAACCGCTGGAGAACGCGGACCTGGGCTGAGGTCCCGCGCGGGCCGGGCGGAGCGCCCGGCCCGCGCGGCGTCACAGCTGGGTGGGCTGGCGCTGGGTCAGGCCGTACTTCCCGGCGATCGTGTTCCACAGCGCGGCGGCCTTGGACTTCTGGGTGCTGGCGGTGCCGCTCTCCCGGTTGCCGGCCGCGGTCTGGCCGGTGGTGCGGGCCTGGCCCTTCCGGCAGCCCCGCTTGCCGGCCGCCTGGTCGGCCCAGGCCGCGTAGTGGTTGTCGGCCGCCGCGGACGCCTTCCACGCGCTGTTGAGGGCGGTGGTCAGGGCCGCGCTGTCCGCGAGCTTGTCCACGGAGAGCTGGGAGAGCCGGGTGACCAGCTGGGCCCGCTGCTTGGCGGCGTCCCGCAGGTCCGAGGCCGAGCCGTCGAGGTCGTTGCAGGCCTTCACGTTGCCCACGGCCCGGATCACCGAGGCCCGGCTGCTGCCGCTGTCGGCCAGCAGCTTGTCCAGCGCCACGGCCTGGTCCTTCGCCGTGTTCCCGCCCGAGGAGGCGGAACCACCGGAGGCGGAGGCCGTGGCGGCGACCGTCTTGCCGCCGTCGCCGCTGTCCCCGCCGCCGCTGAGCAGGGCACCGGCCCCGATGCCCACGACGACGATGGCGATCCCGACCCCGGCGATCAACGGCACCCGGGAGTTCCCGCGCCGTCCGCCCCGGCCGCCGTCGCCGTCCGAACCGCCGCGCCGCCCGCCGCCCGGCCCCGGCGGGGCGTACGACGGCTGCGCGTACGCCGGGTCGGCGCCGTGCCCGGCCGGCTGCGAGGGCGGCGGGACGCGCGGCATCTGCTGGGTCGAACCCGCCTGCGGATCGGCGCCCGGGCCGCTGCGGAAGAGGTTGTCGAACTCGGAGGGCGGCTGCCGCTCCCCGGGCTCGCCCTGCCGCAGGTCGTACTGGCCGGGGCCGCCCTGGGCGGGGACCGGCGGAATGTACTGGGTGGGCTCCGCGTCGGAAGGGGAGACCGGCGGCAGTGGACCGGCGCCGCCCTGCGGGCTCTGCCTCGGGTAGTGCGGCGGCTGCGCCGACACTTCGGGCGGCAGCGCCCCCGGCACCACCGGCGGCAGGAACTGCGTCGCGCCCTCGTCCGCGGCGGCCGGGACCGGCGGCAGGAACTGGGTGGCGCCCTCGTCCGCGGGATGCGTGGCCGGCGCCTCGGAGGCGTCGGTGATCGGCGGTATGTACTGGGTGGCGCCCTCGCCGGCCTCGGGCAGCGGAGCGCTGGGGAAACCGTTCACGTCGGCCGGCCGCCGGCCGTACCCGTCGGTACCGCCCCGCGGTATCCCGGCCTGCAACGACTCGCCGGCGTACGGGGGTTGAGCACCGTACGCCGAGGAGTGCGCGCCGTAGCCGTCCGTGCCGTACCCCGTGGAGTGCGCGCCCTCGGACGGCATGGTCCCGGTCGGCTCGGGCGCGCCCCACTGCCCCGGCCCGTGCTGCGCGGAGGCCGCCCACTGCTGGTCCTGGTGGGCCTGCTGGTCCTGGTGGGCCTGCTGGTCCTGATGGGCCTGGTGGGGCTCGTGGGGTGACTGGGGCGCCTGGGGTGCTCCCCAGCCCTGGCCGGGCTGCGGGGGCGGGGTCCGGTGCTGGTCGGGGCCCCACGGGTCACCCCAGGTCTGACCGCCCATCGGGGCCGCGGTGGGCGGCTGTTGACCGGGCTGCCCGCCCGGCTGCGGACCGGCGGGGCCGCCGGAGTGCCGCGGGCCGGAGCGTCCGCCCGTCATGCCCGGAAGCAGCGGTTCGCCTCCGTCGGAGGGCAGCACGATGCCTTCGCGCGCTTGTCGCGAGGGCTCCTCGCCCTGTCCACTCTGCGTCACCGGGACTCCTACGAATGGGGGACCTGCGGGATCGTCGGGTCACGCTACCGGGTACCCCGAGCCCGGTGCCACGCAGCACCGGGCCGGACCCCGTCCCCTGTGACTCCGGTAACAGATCCAGGTCCCCCTCGCCCCTCAGGCCGCCGCCTGCAACTCCAGTCGCGCCCCGAACTCCCTTACCACCGACTCCTCCCGGTACGGCTCCAGCCGCTGTTGCAGGTCCTCCAGGTACTCGGCGCCCCGGTTGGAGCGCAGGGTGCCGAGCAGTTCGACGGCCTTCAGCCCGGTGTGGCAGGCCTGTTCGACCTCGCGCTGCTGCACCTGCGCGCTGGCGAGCAGCACGAACCCGATGGCCCGGCGGCGCGCCCGTGACTCCGGATGCCCGTCCAGGGACTCCTGTGCGCAGCGCGCCGCCGGTTCGGCCTGGCCGAGGTCACGGTGGCAGTGCGCCAACTCGTCGGCGAGATAGGCCTCGTCGAAGTGCGCGATCCATGACGGATCGTCACCCGACGCCGCGTCGGCGGCATCCAGCGCCTGCATCGCGCGCGAGGACGCCAGTTGGGCGGAGCGCGCGTCCCCCAGCAGGGCGTGCCCGCGCGCCTCCGCCGCACAGAACATCGCCTCCGCGCGCGGGGTCACCCGCCCCCGTGCCCCTTCCTGCGCCGCGCGCGCCAACTGGGCGATCTCACGCGGGTTTCCGAGCTGCGCGGCCAGGTGGCTCATGGACGCGGCCAGTACGTAGCCGCCGTAGCCGCGGTCGCCGGCCGCCTGGGCCAGCCGTAGCGCCTGGATGTAGTAGCGCTGGGCCAGTCCCGGCTGACCGGTGTCGACCGCCATGTATCCGGCGAGCTCCGTCAACCGGGCGACCGCTGCGAAGAGTTCACGTCCCACGGCCTCCCGGTAGGAGCCGGCCAGCAGCCCCGAGACGACGCTGTTGAGGTAGTGCACGACGACCGGCCGCACATGACCGCTGCCGTACTGGTGGTCCAGGTCGACGAGGGCCTGCGTCATCGCCCGCACGGCCGTCACGTCGGACTGGCCCACCCGCGGTCCCGCCGAGCGCGCCACCTGCGAGTCCGGGGAGGAGATCAGCCAGTCGCGGCTCGGCTCGACCAGCGCGGACGCGGCGACGGACGAGCCGGAGAGGAAGTCCCGGCGGCCCACGTCGCTGCGCCACAGCTCACAGACCTGCTCGATGGCCCCGAGGACGGTCGGCGAGAACTGCAACCCCACGCCCGACGCGAGGTTCTTGCCGTTGGCCATGCCGATCTCGTCGATCGTGACCGTCCGCCCCAGCTTGCGGCCCAGCGCCTCGGCGATGATCGCCGGCGCGCGTCCCCGCGGCTGCTGTCCGCGCAGCCAGCGCGCCACGGACGTCTTGTCGTAGCGCAGGTCGAGGCCGTGCTCGGCGCCGCACATGTTGACCCGGCGGGCCAGCCCGGCGTTCGAGCACCCCGCCTCCTGGATGAGCGCCTGCAACCGTTCGTTCGGCTGCCGCGCGACGAGTGGCCTTGCGGCCATGGCGTACCCCCTGTGGCTGCGGTGCCTGCCCACGCACCGGGTTGAGGTGTCTTCCGGACCGAACCGAGTCACGTCCAGCGAAAAGATCCGGCCGTGAAGATCAATGCCCCGCCAATACGGCGAAAATGCGAGGCATGTGAGGAATGCCGGAGTGAAGGCCGCTGCCGCCCCCACACCTGGCTACCCATCGCCCGCCCTCGGTCCTCCCGCGCGCCCCCGCACATGCATCCATGCGCCCCGGTCGCCGAATCGATGCCCCGCCCCGGCGCGCGCCACGCCCGTAACTCCAGGTGGGTGCGGGAGTTGTGTTCACCGTGGAAGAGACGACCGCGGGCACCGAAGCCGCTCAGATTCCGAAGCAGCGCGGGGAATCGCTGCTGGAGACAGCCGTACGCTACGTCGAAGAGCGCCACTGGGACGTCTTCCCCGGCACCTGGCTCGATGCCGTCCACGGGGTGCAGCGGTGCTCCTGCGCCGCCCCCGCGTGCGCCTCTCCCGGCGCGCACCCGGCGCGCGAGGACTGGCCGGCCCAGGCGACGGGCAACTCGGCGGCCGTCCGGGAGATGTGGACGACGCGGCCCACGGCCTCGATCCTGCTCCCGACGGGGCGCACCTTCGACGCGCTCTGCGTGCCCGAGTCGGCGGGCTTCCTCGCGCTGGCGCGCATGGAGCGCATGGAGTTGACGCTCGGTCCGGTGCTGCTCACCCCGGACCGGTGGATGCGGTTCCTGGTGCTGCCCGGCGCCGCCGCTAAGGTGCCCGGCCTGGTGCGCAGGATCGGCTGGTCGCGCGCCTCGCTCGATCTGACCGTGCTCGGCGAGGGCGCGTACGTGGCCGCCCCGCCGACCCGGTACGCCTCGCGCGGCGCCGTCCAGTGGGCCCGCCGGCCCACGCCCGCCAACCGGTGGCTGCCGGACGCGGAGGAACTGATCCCCCCGCTCGCCTACGCGTGCGGAAGGGACCGGTAGGTCCCGCCGTCCCCGGGCGTTCCCGGCCGCTCGCACCAGGGCACGCGACCGCGCGCCGATACCCCGCCCCGCCCCTCCGGGACGCCTCTTCCCCCGTAGGGTTGCCGGGTGACGGAGGGAGCAGGGGTGGATTCCAGCGCGGTACGGGTGCGGGGGCTCTGGAAGAGGTTCGGGCAGCAGATCGCGGTCGCCGGAATCGATCTGGAGCTGCCGGCGGGCAAGTTCATCGGGCTCGTCGGGCCCAACGGGGCCGGGAAGACCACCACCCTGTCGATGGTGACCGGACTGCTCCGGCCCGATCAGGGCAGCGTCGAGGTCGTCGGGCACGACGTGTGGCGCGACCCGGTGGCCGTCAAGGCCCGGATCGGCGTACTGCCCGAGGGGCTGCGCCTCTTCGAGCGGCTGTCGGGACGCGAACTGCTCGGCTACACAGGGCGGTTGCGCGGACTGCCCGGCGCCGAGGTCGACAAACGGGCCGCCCAGCTCCTCGACGTACTGGACCTGGCAGGCGCCCAGCACAAGCTCGTCGTCGACTACTCGACCGGCATGCGCAAGAAGATCGGGCTCGCCGCCGCTCTCCTCCACAACCCCGAAGTCCTCTTCCTGGACGAGCCGTTCGAGGGCGTCGACCCCGTCTCCGCACAGACCATCCGGGGTGTCCTGGAGCGGTACACCGCCTCCGGCGCCACCGTCGTCTTCTCCTCCCACGTCATGGAGCTGGTGGAGTCGCTGTGCGACTGGGTGGCCGTCATGGCGGCCGGCCGCATCCGCGCCCACGGCCCCCTCGCCGAGGTGCGCGGCGAGGCGCCCACGCTCCAGCAGGCGTTCCTCCAGCTCGTCGGCGCGGGCGGCCGGGACCACGGTGCCGACCTCGACTGGCTGGGCGGCGGGGCCCGGTGAGCGGCACCGCGGCCGGTCCGGCCGGGTCGGTCACCGCGGTCGTCGTACGGCTGAAGCTGTCGCTGCTCCGCAACGGGCTGCGGCTGTCCGGCGGACGGCGGGCCGCGTACGTCCTGTCGGCGGTCGTCGCGCTGCTCCTCGGGGCGCTCCAACTGGCCGGGCTGATCGCCCTGCACGGGCACCCGCACGCCGTCTCCGTGGTCGTCCTGCTGGTGGCGGTGGTGGCGCTGGGCTGGGCGGTGATGCCGGTGTTCTTCCCCACCGGCGACGAGACCCTCGACCCGACCCGGCTGGTGATGCTGCCGCTGCGGCCCCGCCCGCTGGTCCGGGCGCTGCTGGCGGCCTCGCTGATCGGCATCGGCCCGCTCTTCACCCTCCTGCTGCTCCTGGGGTCCGTACTCGCCGTGGCGCACGGCCCGGCCGCCTACGTCACCGGTGTCGTCGCGCTGGCGCTGGCGCTGCTGGTCTGCGTGGCCCTGGCGCGGGCCGTCGCCGCCGCCAACATCCGGCTGCTGACCAGCCGCCGGGGCCGCGACCTGGCGGTGCTCAGCGGGCTGGTGATCGCGGTCGGCATCCAGGTCGTCAACTTCGGTGTGCGGCAACTGGGTTCGTCGGGTCTCGCCCAGCTCGACCCGGCGGCCGAGGTGGTGCGCTGGGTGCCGCCCGCGTCGGCGATCGGCGCGGTGGCCTCGGTGAGCGACGGCGCCTACGGCCGCGCCGTCGTCCAACTCGCGCTCTCCGCTGCCGCGTTGGCGGCCCTGCTGCGGCTCTGGTCGCGCACCCTGACCCGGCTGATGACCGCACCCGACGGCTCCACCCTCCAGGCCGCCGAACCGGCCGCCCGGGACCGCGCCTCCGGGCGGCCCTCGCGGCTGCTGCCCGCGGGCCGCACCGGCACGGTGATGGAGCGCAGCCTGCGCTACGTCTGGCGCGACCCCAAGACCAAGGCGGCCTGGGTGACCTCACTGGCGATCGGCCTGCTCGTCCCGGTGCTCAACGCGGTCCAGGGCACCGGCTCGGTCTACTTCGCCTGCTTCGCCGCCGGCATGCTCGGCATCCAGATGTACAACCAGTTCGGCCAGGACACCTCCGCGTTCTGGATGGTCGCCATGACGATCTCCTCCACCCGCGACGCCTACGTCGAACTCCGCGCTCGCGCCCTGGCGTTGCTGGTGATCACCCTGCCGTACGCGACACTCGTGACCGTGGTGACGACCGCGCTGCTCGGTGACTGGCCCCGGCTGCCGGAGGTGCTCGGCCTCTCCTTCGCCCTGCTGGGGGCGATGCTGTCGACGGGCGCGTGGACCTCGGCCCGCTTCCCGTACTCCATCCCCCAGGAGGGCCACAAGAACGTGGCCCCCGGGCAGGCGGGCCTCGCCTGGATCGCGATCTTCGGCGGCATGATCGCCGCGGCGCTCCTGTGCGCCCCCGTCATCGCCCTGTCGATCTGGTGCCATGTGAGCGCGGACGGCGACGGCTGGAGCCCGCTGCTGCTGCCGCTGGGGGCGGCGTACGGGGGCGCCCTCACCTACGCGGGCCTACGACTGGCGGCGCCACGGACGGCGCGACGGCTCCCGGAGATCCTTACGGCGGTGAGCAGGGGCTGACGGTCGACGGCCGGAGCCATCGGCTTCCGGCCGGGACGATCGGCTGACGGCCGGAGCCACCGGCTCAGGGGGCGGCTGGGTCGACGGCGGCGCGGAGCGGTCACGCGGACGAGAAGGCACCGTCCAGGAACGGTTCGACCGCCGCCCGCCACGCCTCCGGCCGGTCGTAGTGGACCAGGTGCCCGGCCTCGGCCACCTCCGCGTACTCCCCGAGAGGCAGCACCCGCACCATCTCCTGCGCCTCCGCCCGGCCCAGCTCCCCGTCCAGCCCGCGCACGACCAGCGCCGGGCACCGCACCTGGGCCAGCTCCTCCCAGTGCGCGTCGTACACCCAGGTCTCCCGGGACTTCAGCATCTGCTCGGGCTCGAAGACCGGCCGCCATCCGTCGGCGGACTCCCGCATCACCTCGGCGTAGAACTCCCCCCGGGACGGGTTGGGCCGCTCCACCCACGGATCGTCCTCGCCGAACCACTTCCGCACATCGGCGAGGGTCGCGAAGGGGACGGGCCAGGACGCGAACCAGTCCGCCCACTCCCGCTGGGAGGCGGCGCCCAGCGGCGACGCCCGCATGTCACAGATGATCAGCCCGCACACCAGGTCGGGCCGTTTCGCGGCGAGCTGCCAGGCGGTCAGCGCGCCCATCGCGTGGCCGATGAGGACGACCGGGGCGAGGCCGAGTTGCTCGATCGCGGCCTCGGCGTCCTCGACGTAGGCCTCGCGGGTGAAGGCCGCCCGCGGCGGCTTGTCGCTCCGGCCGTGGCCGCGCTGGTCGAGGGCGACCGCGCGGTGCCGCTCGGAGAGCCAGCGGGCGGTGGCGGCCCAGTGCGAGGCGCGGCCCATCAGCCCGTGCAGTAACAGCACCCCCGGAGCGTTCTCACGCTCCCCCGCCTTGGGCTGGTCCGCGAACTCCCAGGCGGCAAGGTGTATCCCGCCCGCTCCGGTCACCTCGATGCGCCGCGCCATAGGTCCTGGCACCCCCCTGCCGTAGTACCGCTGTTCTGTCGCTCTTCTGCTTCCGCGGGCTCTTCTCTACCGCTCACATTCCGTGTGTCTCACCATCGCGGATTATCGAATATGAATTCGAAAATGCCGTGTCGGCCGATAACACCCCTCGTTCGAGTGACCCCGCTCAAGGAATGATCGTCGCTGTCGAGGGGAGATCTTCAGCGGGAGGCGGACCGCTCGGGGAAAACGGTCCGACGGGAATGACCCTGGGAGCTCGGGGCTCCGGGTCAGCACAGGGGAGGACAGGCCCCGGCGCCGCGAGGCGCCGGGGCCCTCCACGTTTCTGCGGCACATCCTCCGGCCCCCTCCAGGTCATATGCCTCACGCGACAGCCTTGCACGCGAACCGGCGGAGCGCTGCGATTCGGCGCACTGAATCTTGGAACGGACGGCTTCGACGGAACGCCACAACTGCCCCTCCTGCCCCACCAGTTGCATAAGCGGATCGGAGAACGGAGAACGGACGCGCGGTCAGCGCTTGGCGACGAACACGTGCGAAGCGGTGGCCGCCTGCAACTCCGCCGCCTCGCCGCCGCTGCCCACCAGCACCCCGCCCGCCGACTCGGTCACGCTCACCACCGAACCGGGCTGCACACCCGCCCGGCGCAGCGTGTACATCAGCTGGGCGTCGGTCTGGATCGGCTCACCGATCCGGCGCACCACGACCGTCTTGCCGTCCAGGCCCGGGTCCAGTTCGGCCAGGGACACCATGCCCTCGTCGAGGAACGGGTCCGCGCCGTCCTTCTCGCCCAGCTCCTCCAGCCCGGGGATGGGATTGCCGTACGGCGACTCGGTGGGGTGGCGCAGCAGCTCAAGGACGCGCCGCTCCACCGCCTCGCTCATCACGTGCTCCCAGCGGCACGCCTCCGCGTGGACCTGCTCCCACTCCAGGCCGATCACGTCGACGAGCAGACACTCGGCGAGCCGGTGCTTGCGCATCACGCGCGTGGCGAGACGGCGGCCCTCGTCCGTCAGCTCCAGGTGGCGGTCGCTGGCCACGGCCACCAGGCCGTCCCGCTCCATGCGGGCCACGGTCTGGCTCACCGTCGGCCCGCTCTGGTCGAGCCGCTCGGCGATGCGGGCGCGCATGGGGACCACACCTTCCTCCTCCAGCTCGAGGATGGTGCGGAGATACATCTCCGTGGTGTCGATCAGTCCGGACATACGTGCCCCTCGATTACCTCTGCCCGAAGCTCGGTGGCTCCGCGGCGCGTGCGCTGGCCCTGGACTCAATTCTTGCGCATCCCACTGACAACCGTGCCGCGCCGTGGGAACCACGCGGTCACGAACGCCCCGCGGGGCTTCCCGAAGGCCCCTCCCGGGCCCCTTCGTTCACGGTGGCCGCCGTATTGACAGCGCGCTGGTCCAGACCGCACGGTGATCCGCGACGCAATCGCACCCAGGGGGCTTCCGCATGAGCGACCGTACGCCTGCCGGCCAGTTCTTCGACGCCGCGATCACCCTGCTCCAGCGGGTCCGCGACGAAGAGGCCGAGCCCGTCCGGGCGGCCGGCGCGCTCCTCGCGGACACCGTCGTGGCGGGCGGCAGGCTCTTCGCCTTCGGTGCCGGGCACTCCTCGCTCGCCGCGCAGGACCTCGTGTACCGCGCGGGCGGCCTCGCCCTGATGAACCTGCTGACCGTCCCCGGGGTCGTCGGCGTCGACGTCCGGCCGGCCACGCTGGGCTCCGCCCTGGAGCGCGTCGACGGTCTCGCGAGCGCCGTCCTGGACACCTCGCCGCTCCGCTCCGGCGACGCGCTCGTGATCGTCTCCCTCTCCGGCCGCAACGCCCTGCCCGTCGAGATGGCGATGAACGCGCGCGCCCTCGGTATCCGGGTCATCGGCGTGACGTCGGTGGCGTACGCCTCGGAGACGACGTCACGGCATGTCTCCGGGACGTATCTCAAGGACCACTGCGACATCGTCCTCGACTCGAAGATCGCGATCGGCGACGCGGAACTCACCCTCGACACCATCCCCGCCCCCTTCGCCCCCGCCTCCACGGTCGTCACCACCGCCCTGCTCCAGGCGGTCATGGCGACGGCGGCGGCGACCCTGGCCGACCGGGGCGTCGAACCCCCGCTGCTGCGCTCGGGGAACGTGGACGGCGGCCACGAGTGGAACGGCCGGGTGATGACGGAGTACGGGGACCGGATCTTCTACGGGCACTGAGCCGCCGGCGCGGCGGCTGCGGCACCGGGCCACCGGCGCCCGGCCGCCCGCACCGAGTCGCCCCCGGACCGAGTCGCCGCGGCGCCCGGGGTCGGGGGCCTACCGGTCGCCGGGCCGCTCCTCCGACGGGCCGGGGAGTCCGGGCAGCCCCTGCCGGGGCAGCTGTCCCGCGAGGTCCAGCGCGGCGGCGATCCGTACCGCCACGTCCTCCGCGTACATCGCGTCGGACCGTTCGAACTGGCTCCGTCCGCCGCCCCGCAGGAACGTCACGACGCCCAGCGTGCGCCCCCGGCTGCGCAGCACCGCGCAGAGCGAGTGCACGGCGTCGAGCGGCCACTGCCGGGCCCTGGCCCACTCGCGGGCCTGCTCGGCCGGCACGGTGCCGATGCTGGCCCGCACCGAACCGGACCGGTCCACGCACTGGAGGGCGGGGTGCGCGGGCCCGTACCGCACGGGCAGTCCGGCGGCCCCGGTGAGCAGGCTCGGCCCCGGCGCTCCCGCGGGCGTGGCGGCGATCCGTACGAGGCGCACCTCCGCGCCCGGTTCGTCGCCCTCGGCGGGCGGCCCGCCCAGCACCCGGTCGACGAGCGCGTGGTCGGCGAAGCCGGCGAGCGCGAAGTCCAGGTGGACGGTGGCCGCGTCCCTTGGGTTCTCGCACTCGGCGGCGGCGCGGGCGGCGCGGTGCAGCTGGTTGGCGCGGAAGCGCAGGAGGGCGGCCTCCTGCTCGGTCTGCTTGGCCTCGGTGACGTCCTGGAAGAGCCAGCCGACGCCGAGCGGCACGGGTTCCTCAGCGAGCGGTGAGGCGAGCCGCAGGAAGCCGCTGCGCCAGCAGCGCCGCTGATCGCCCTCGGCCGTGCGCAGGCTCACCCAGATCTCGGCGGGGGCGGGCGGGGCGCCTTCGGAGAGCACGTGGGTGAGGGCGCTCTCCAGTTCCTCGACGCCCTGGGCGAGCAGTTCCCCGAGGGGCCGTCCGAGCAGGGAGGTGCGGCCGGTGCCGAGCGCCCGCGCGGCGTGCGCGTTGACGACGGCGGGGCGCAGGTCGGCGTCGACGAGCACGACACCCCAGGAGGCGTCCTGGAACAGGGCCTCGCTGAGGGCGATGGACCGCTCCAGGTCGATCTGCGTGTGCACTTCGCTGAAGGCGCAGTAGACCCCGGCGGGCTTTCCGTCGGGTCCGCGTACGGCGGCGGACTGGACCCGCACCAGGACGCGTCCGCCCTCCTTGGTCAGCAGGGCGAACTCGTGCACCTGGCGTCCGGGCGCCTGCATGGCGGACATCAGCCGCCCCTCGACGTCCTCGGCGTCCGCGCTCCGCACCGCCCACCCGGCCAGCCCGTGCCGCCCCACGGCCTCGGCGGCGGTCCAGCCGAGGATGCGCTCGGCCTCGCGGTTCCAGTGCGTCACGACCGCGTCGGCGTCGAAGGCGCACAGCGCCGCGTCCATCCCGTCGAGCAGCGCGGCGAGCAGATCGGAGCCGCCCGACCCGTCCGGCTCGTCCGGTCCCACTTCGTCGGTGGTACCACTACGCCGTGAAGCACTCACCTGGACCCCCTGCAGGCTGCGTCCGCGGTTACGGCGCGACGGTTCGCTCACTGGCCTTCATTCAACTCGAACGTGACGCAGCGCACACCGAGTTCCCTCAAGATTGAAGCAATCGTCCCACGACAGCAAGCGCGTCTCCAGATCAGTGGCGACGCGATCCGAGGCGGTCCGCCCGCCCCGGCGGCCGATGACGCCGTTCCCCTCGTCCTCCCCCGGTCCGGCACCGCTCCGAAAAAAAACGGTTGATCCGGCGGCGAGGGCTTCTTAATGTGTGAGGCACACGAGAAGGGAGGTGGTTCGGCAGATGTATCAGAACCGGACGCGTGAGGTGGCTGCGGGCTAGCGGCCCGTCACCACATCCAGAGTGCGGTGCCGGACCAGTACGTGACAGCTGCGTGCAGCCGGCCCAATCCCAGGCAGTCACCCGACCCGCGAGCTCGCCGGTACGTCCGGCCGGCTCTCCGCCACCGGCGGAGGACCCGAGCTCGCGGGTCGTCTGCGTGCTGCCCCGGGTCAGGGGCTGAGGCGCTCCGTGCGCCAGCCGCCGTCCGGTTCCGCGGTGTAGCGGAGGCGGTCGTGCAGCCGGTTCTCGCGGCCCTGCCAGAACTCGACCGTCCGCGGGGCGATCCGGAAGCCGCCCCAGTTCGGCGGCACCGGGACCTCCTCCCCCTCGGCGTAACGGGCGGCCAACTCCTCGTAGGACGACTCCAGTCGGGCCCGTGAGGGGATGACGGAGGACTGGGCGCTGGCCCAGGCTCCGAGCCGGGAGCCGTGCGGGCGGGTGCGGAAGTAGGCGGCGGTCTCCTCGCGGCCGGTGCGCCGGGCGGTGCCGGTGACGATGACCTGCCGGGCCATCGGGTGCCAGGGGAAGAGCAGCGAGACGTAGGGGCTGGCGCCGAGTTCGCGGGCCTTGCGGGAGTCGTAGTTGGTGTAGAAGACGAAGCCCTGCTCGTCGTAGCCCTTCATCAGGACCGTGCGGGAGCTGGGGCGGCCGTCGGAGTCAGCGGTGGAGACGACCATCGCGTTCGCCTCGTGGATCACGTCCTGTACGACGGCCTGGGCGAACCAGCGGCCGAACTGGTCCATGGGGTGGGCGGCCAGGTCGCTCTCGTCGAGGCCCTCGGAGCGGTAGCGCTCGCGCATCGCGGCGGGGTCGAACTGCGGGTCACGGTCGGTCACGCCGTCATCCTGCCGTACGTGTCCGCGTACCCGCCGCCGCACGGGAGACGTCACATGGCACTGAGTGCCGCACGCACTCCCCAAAGGTGACACTCGGCGCTATGGTGCTGATGTCCTTCCGGTCGGACGAGCGCCGGTAGGGCGGGGCATGACCGGGGTACCCGTCCGGACCGCGAGTCCCGCGGAGCGACCGCGGATGCCGCACAGGTCCCCGTACCCGTTCTCGGCATCCGCCCGCACGTCTCGTCCCGTACGCCGTCCCGCACCTCTCGTCCCGCACCCGTCGTCCCGCACACCTCATGAGGAGCCGCCTGATGTCCGACTTCGTACCCGGACTCGAAGGAGTCGTCGCGTTCGAGACGGAGATCGCCGAACCGGACAAGGAGGGCGGCGCGCTGCGGTACCGGGGCGTCGACATCGAGGATCTGGTCGGCCACGTCTCGTTCGGCAACGTCTGGGGGCTGCTCGTCGACGGCGCCTTCAACCCGGGCCTGCCGCCCGCCGAGCCGTTCCCGATCCCGGTGCACTCCGGTGACATCCGGGTCGACGTCCAGTCCGCGCTGGCCATGCTCGCCCCGGTGTGGGGCCTGAAGCCGCTGCTCGACATCGACGAGGAGCGGGCCCGCGACGACCTCGCCCGCGCCGCCGTCATGGCCCTCTCCTACGTCGCCCAGTCGGCGCGCGGACAGGGGCGGGCGATGGTGCCGCAGAGCGAGATCGACAAGGCGCACTCCGTCGTCGAGCGGTTCATGATCCGCTGGCGCGGCGAGCCCGACCCCAAGCATGTCGCCGCCGTGGACGCCTACTGGACCTCCGCCGCCGAGCACGGCATGAACGCCTCCACCTTCACCGCCCGGGTCATCGCCTCCACCGGCGCGGACGTCGCCGCCGCGCTCTCCGGCGCGGTGGGTGCCATGTCCGGCCCGCTGCACGGCGGCGCCCCCTCCCGGGTGCTCGGCATGATCGAGGAGATCGAGCGCACCGGGGACGCCGAGGCGTACGTCCGGCAGGCGCTGGACAAGGGCGAACGGCTGATGGGGTTCGGGCACCGGGTGTACCGGGCCGAGGACCCGCGGGCGCGGGTACTGCGGCGCACCGCGCGGGAGTTGGGGGCGCCGCGGTTCGAGATCGCGGAGGCGCTGGAGAAGGCGGCCCTCGCCGAGTTGCACGCCCGCCGGCCCGACCGGGTGCTCGCGACCAACGTCGAGTTCTGGGCGGCGATCGTCCTCGACTTCGCGGAGGTGCCGGCCCACATGTTCACGTCGATGTTCACCTGTGCGCGGACCGCCGGATGGTCGGCGCACATCCTTGAGCAGAAGCGGACGGGGCGGCTGGTGCGGCCCTCCGCCCGCTATGTGGGTCCGGCGTCGCGGGGACCGCGGGAGGTCGAGGGATTTTCCGACATCACCCACGTCACCGGCTGAGGCGGGCCGAGGGAGCGCGGGCGGTCGCGGGTCCGACGCGGCCCCGCGCTCCCGGCGGCCTCAGCCCAGCGTCTCCTCCAGCAGGACGGCCCACTGCGCCACCACCCGCTCCCGCCGCCCCCGGTCGTCGGTGAGCAGGTTGGCCAGGCCCAGGCCGCGCGCCAGGTCCAGGAAACCCTGCACGGTCTCGCGTACGCCCGCCCTCGACTCGTCCGCGCCCAGCAGCTCCACGGCTATCCGGTGCGTCTCGCGGCCCACGCGGGCCTCCAACTCGGTTACCTGCGGGCGTAGTTGCTCCTCGTTGGAGGCGGCGACCCAGAGGTGGAGGGCGGCGCGGAAGAGCGGGCCGGTGTAGAGGTCGACGAGAGCGGTGACGACGGCGGCTCGGTCGGCGGCGCCGTCCGGGAACAGGGCGCGGAGCGCCGTCGAGCGCTCCTCGGCGACGTACTCGACGGCCGCCGTGAAGAGGTCCTCGCGGGTCGGGAAGTGGTGCTGGGCGGCGCCCCGGGAGACCCCGGCGCGTTCGGCGACGACGGAGACCGTGGAGCCCGCCCAGCCGCGCTCGGCGAGACAGGAGACCGCGGCGGCCAGGAGCCGCTGCCGGGTGGCCCGGCTGCGGTCCTGCTTGGGCATCCGGTCGCTGTCCGCCGTGTTCACACCACCCATGCGGGGTCCCGTCGTTCGAGGAAGGCCGTCATCCCCTCCCGGGCCGGCGCGGAGGAGAAGAGCCGCGCCGAGAGCGCGGTGAGGCCGGCCGCCTCCTGGTCGAAGGCTTCCAGCACCCTAGCCGTGAGCAGTCGCTTCGTCTCGGCCAGGGCCTCCGGGGCGGCCCGGCGCAGTCCGTCCAGGACGGGTGCGAGTACGGCGTCGACGCCCGCGAGGTCCCCGCCGGGCCCGCCCTGCCCACCGTCCCCGCCGTTCACACCGTTCCCGTCGTCCCCGTCGTCCCCGGCCGCCGCCGTCACCAGGCCGATGCGGGCCGCCTCGGCCGCGTCGAAGCGTTCGCCGGTGAGGTAGTAGCGGGCGAGGGCGCGCGGGTCGGTGCGGGGCAGCAGCGTCAGGGTGATCACGGCCGGGGCGACGCCGATGCGGACCTCGCTGAACGCGAAGGTGGCGGGGGCGGCGGCGACCGCGATGTCGCAGGCCCCGAGGAGCCCGAGCCCGCCGGCCCGTACGTGCCCGGTCACCCGCGCGACGACCGGCTTGGGCATCTCGACCAACAGCCGCAGCAGCGCGACCAGTCGGTCGGGGTGCGGCGGGTCGCGTAGGTCGGCGCCCGCGCAGAAGGTGTTGCCGGTGTGCGTGAGGACGACCGCCCGTACGCCGTCGTCCCCGGCGCAGGCGGTGAGCGCCTCCGTCAGCTCGCCGACGAGCGCGGCCGACAGCGCGTTGCGGTTCTCCGGCGAGTCGAGGCTGAGTGTCTCGATGCCCCGCGCGCGGGCCCGTCCGACCGACGTCATGACCGCTCCCTCAGCTCGCGGCGCAGGATCTTGCCGGAGGCGGCGCGCGGCACCCCGTCGACGAAGGTGACGCGCCGGACCCTTTTGTACGGCGCGACCCGTCCGGCGACGTACGCCATGACCTCGCTCCCGGAGAGGCCGGGCGCGGCCTGCTGACGGACCACGTAGGCGTGCGGGATCTCGTTGTGGTCGTCGTCGTACTCGCCGATGACGGCGGCGTCGGCGACACCGGGGTGGGTGAGCAGGAGTGCCTCCAGTTCGGCGGGGGCCACCTGGAACCCCTTGTACTTGATGAGTTCCTTGACCCGGTCGACGATGAACAGCCAGCCCTCGGCGTCCACTTGGCCGACGTCCCCGGTGTGCAGCCAGCCGTCCTCGTCGATCATCGCGGCGGTGTCACCGGGCCGCCCCAGATAGCCCTTCATGACCTGGGGTCCTCGGATGAGGATCTCGCCGGGCTCCCCGACGCCCAGGTCCTTGCCGCCGCCTCCACCCTCGCCGTCGCCGTCGCCGCGGTCACCGTCGCCGTCGCCGCCGTCGCCGCCGTCGAGGGAGACGATGCGCATCTCGGTGCCGGCGATGAGCTTGCCGACGGTTCCGGGCGGCGCGTCACGCATGGCGGCCAGCGGGACGACATGGCTGCCGGGCGAGAGTTCCGTCATGCCGTAGGCCTGGCCGACCGGGGGCAGTCCCAGCCGCTGCGAACAGGCGGCGGCCAGGCCGGCGTCGAGGGGTGCGGCGGAACAGATGACGTACTCCAGCGACGACAGGTCGTACCGCGCGACCGCCGGGTGCTTGGCGAGGGCGAGGACGATGGGCGGGGCGACGTAGAGGCCGGTGATGCGGTGGGTCTCGATCGCCGCGAGGAAGGTCTCCAGCTCGAAGCGGGCGAGGACGACGACGGTGACGCCGCTGCGCAGGGGCGCGTTCATGAGGGCGGTCAGCCCGTAGATGTGGAAGAACGGCAGGACGGCCAGGATGCGGTCGCCCGGTCCGCCGGGGACCGCCGGCCGGAGCTGGGCGAGGTTGGTGGCGATCTGGCGGTGGGTGAGCATCACGCCCTTGGGGACGCCCGTCGTGCCGGACGAGTACGGGAGGGCGGCCACGTCCTGGGCCGGATCGATGGCGACCCGCGGTTCGGGGGCCGTGGAGGCGAGCATGGAGAGCAGCGAACGGTGCCCCGGCGCGTCGTCGCAGACGAATATCTCCTGTACTCCGCCCGCGAGTTCGGCGGCCCGGCGGGCGGTCTCCAGCAGCGGTGAGACGGTGACGATCCAGCGGGCGGCGGAGTCCCGCAGTTGCTTGGCGAACTCCTCGGGCGTGGCCAGCGGGTGCACGGTGGTGACGGCCGCACCCGCGCGCGTGGCGGCGTAGAACGCGGTGGGGAAGGCGATCGTGTTCGGGCTGTGCAGGGCGAGCACGTCGCCCTTGCGCACCCCCGCCTCCGCCAGCCCGGCCGCCACCCGCCGGTGGAATCGGTCCAGTTGGGCGTAGGTCAGGGTGGTGCCGTCCGCGCCGTCGATCAGCGCCGGAGCGTCACCGAACCCGGCGGCCCCGCCCAGCACCGCCTCGTGGATGGGCAGTTCGACGGGCGGGACGTCTGCGAACTCGCTGCGGAACACGGTTCCTCCTCGCGCGCGTGCGGGCGGTTGCGGGTGGTGCCGGTGCGGTGTCAGTACGACTTGGGCAGGCCCAGGGTCTGGTGGGAGACGTAGTTGAGGATCATCTCCCTGCTGACGGGGGCGATACGGGCCACGCGGGCGGCGGTGATCAGCGAGGCGAGCCCGAACTCGCGGGTGAGCCCGTTGCCGCCGAGGGTGTGCACGGACTGGTCGACGGCGCGTACGCACGCCTCCCCCGCCGCGTACTTGGCCATGTTGGCCGCCTCGCCCGCGCCCATGTCGTCCCCGGCGTCGTAGAGTCCGGCCGCCTTCTGCATCATCAGGCGGGCGAGTTCGAGGTCGATGTGGGCCTGGGCGAGCGGGTGCGCGATGGCCTGGTGGGAGCCGATGGGGGCCTGCCAGACGGTGCGTTCGCGGGCGTACTCGACGGCGCGGGAGAGCGCGTAGCGGCCCATGCCGATCGCGAAGGCGGCCGTCATGACGCGCTCGGGGTTGAGGCCCGCGAAGAGTTGCAGCAGGCCCGCGTCCTCCTCGCCGACGAGCGCCTCCGCGGGCAGCCGTACGTCGTCCAGAGTGAGCTCGAACTGCTTCTCGGCGGCGTGCAGTTCCATGTCGATGGGGCGCCGGTCGAAGCCGTCCGTGTCGCGCGGGACGATGAACAGGCAGGGCTTGAGGCGGCCGGTGCGGGCGTCCTCGGTGCGGCCGACGATGAGGGTGGCGTCGGCTATGTCCACCCCGGAGATGAAGACCTTGCGGCCGGTCAGCAGCCAGTCGGCGCCGTCCCTGCGGGCCGTCGTGGTGATGCGGTGGCTGTTGGAACCGGCGTCGGGTTCGGTGATGCCGAAGGCCATGGTCCGGCTGCCGTCGGTGAATCCCGGCAGCCACGTCCGCTTCTGCTCCTCGGTGCCGAAGCGGGCGATCACCGTGCCGCAGATGGCGGGCGAGACGACCAGCATCAGCAGCGGGCAGCCGGCCGCGCCCAACTCCTCCAGCACGATGGAGAGTTCGGTGATGCCGCCGCCTCCGCCGCCGTACTCCTCCGGCAGGTTGACGCCCAGATAGCCGAGCTTGCCCGCCTCCGACCAGAGCGCCTGCCGGTCGTAGTCGCGGCCGTGGCGCTTGCCGAGGGCGGACACGGCGGACCGCAGGGCCTTGTGCTCGTCGGTCTCGATGGTGGTCAAAGCGGCTCCTTCGTCGGGGGTGTTCACGCCGTTCCCGCACCCGCCTGCGGGGCGCGCTGTACTACCGCGAGCAACATGCCGACCTCGACCTGCCGGCCCGGTGTCACATGGAGGGCCGTGACCGTGCCGGTGACCGGCGCCGTGATCCGGTGTTCCATCTTCATCGCCTCCAGCCAGAGCAGCGGCTGCCCGGCCGTCACGGCGGCTCCCGCGGCCACCCCCGCCGCGATCCGCACCACCGTGCCGGGCATCGGCGCGAGCAGGGAGCCGGGGGCGAGCTGGGCGGCCGGGTCGGGGAAGCGGGGCAGTTCGGTCAGGGCGGTGTCGTTCACGAAGACCTGGCCGCCGTACCGCGCGACCTCGAACCTCCGCCGTACGCCCGCCACTTCGAGTACGACGAGATCCGCGTCGGCGTGCACGACGTGGACCCCGTCCGCGCTCGGGCCCTGCCTGGTGTGCCGGTAGTGGACCTCGACCTCCGCGCCCGCCACGGCGTAGCGCCGGGTCTGCGGCTGGGAGGGGAGGTTGCGCCAGCCCCCGAAGCGGGAGCGGCCGTGGGCTGCGGCGAGGGCGGCGGCGAGCGGGGCGTGCGGGTCCGCGGCGGGGGCGGTGAGTCCGGTGAGGTGCCGGTCGTAGAAGCCGGTGTCCATGCGGGCGGCGGTGAACTCCTCGTGGCGCAGGGAGCGTACGAGCAGGTCCCGGTTGGTGCGCGGGCCGTGGATCACCGAACGTTCCAGGGCGCCGGCGAGTTTGCGCAGGGCTTCCGCGCGGGTGGGGGCGTGGGCGACGGCCTTGGCGAGCATCGGGTCGTAGTGGACGCCGATCTCGTCGCCGTCGGCGCAGCCGGTGTCCAGCCGGACGCCGTCGGGTACGGCGAGGCGGTGCAGGGTGCCGGTCTGCGGGGTCCAGTCGTGCGCCGGGTCCTCGGCGTAGAGGCGGGCCTCGACGGCGTGGCCGCCCGCGCGGGGCGGCTCGGCGTCGAGGGGCGTGCCCTCGGCGACCCGGATCTGGAGGGCGACCAGGTCGATGCCGAACACGGCCTCGGTGACGGGGTGTTCGACCTGGAGGCGGGTGTTCATCTCCAGGAAGTGGGCGCGGCCGTCGGCGGAGACGAGGAACTCGACCGTGCCCGCGCCCCGGTAGTCGACGGCGCGGGCGGCCCGTACGGCCGTCTCCGTGAGGCGCTCGGTGAGTTCGGCGGAGAGGCCGGGGGCGGGGGCCTCCTCGATCACCTTCTGGTGGCGGCGCTGGAGGGAGCAGTCGCGGGTACCGAGCGCCCACACCGTGCCGTGGGTGTCGGCCAGGATCTGCACCTCCACGTGGCGGCCGCCCTCCACATAGGGCTCGACGAAGACCTCGGCGTCCCCGAAGGCGCTCAGCGCCTCGGCCCGTGCGGCCGTCAACTCGGCTTCCAAGGAGTCGAGTTCGCGGACGACGCGCATGCCCCGGCCGCCGCCGCCCGCCGCCGCCTTGACCAGCACGGGCAGGTCGTCGGCGGTGACCGCCGCCAGCGGTTCGAGGCCCATCAGCTTCTTGGCGCGCGTCTTGGACGCCATCGCCTCGATCGCCGCCGGGGGCGGGCCGATCCAGACGAGACCGGCGTCGAGGACGGCCCGTGCGAAGCCGGCGTTCTCGGAGAGGAAGCCGTACCCGGGGTGCACGGCGTCCGCGCCCGCCGCGACGGCCGCCCGCACGATCAGGTCGCCGCGCAGGTACGTCTCGGCGGGCGTCGCCCCCGGCAGCCGTACCGCCGCGTCGGCGACGCGCGCGTGGAGGGCGTTCGCGTCGGCGTCCGAGTGCACGGCCACCGTCCGGATGCCCAGCTCACGGCAGGTGCGGAAGACCCGGCAGGCGATCTCGCCCCGGTTCGCCACTAGGACGGAACTGATCACTGGGACCTCACATCCGGAAGACGCCGAAGCCACCGCGCGCGCCCTCGTAGGGCGCGGTGTGGACGGCCGACAGGCACAGGCCGAGGACGGTACGGGTGTCGCGCGGGTCGATGACGCCGTCGTCGTAGAGCCGCCCCGACAGGAACATCGGCAGGGACTCGGACTCGATCTGCTGCTCGACCATGGCGCGCAGCGCGGCGTCCGCGTCGTCGTCGTAGGGCTGCCCCTTCGCGGCGGCGGACTGCCGGGCGACGATCGACAGGACACCGGCGAGCTGCTGGGGGCCCATGACGGCGGACTTGGCGCTGGGCCAGGCGAAGAGGAAGCGGGGGTCGTAGGCGCGACCGCACATGCCGTAGTGCCCGGCGCCGTACGAGGCACCCATGAGGACGGAGAGGTGGGGCACGCGGCTGTTGCTGACCGCGTTGATCATCATCGCGCCGTGTTTGATGATGCCGCCCTGCTCGTACTCCCTGCCGACCATGTAGCCGGTGGTGTTGTGCAGGAAGAGGAGCGGGATGGAGCGCTGGTTGGCGAGCTGGATGAACTGGGCGGCCTTCTGCGACTCCGCGCTGAACAGCACGCCCTGGGCGTTGGCGAGGATGCCGACCGGGTAGCCGTGCAGGCGGGCCCAGCCGGTCGTCAGGCTGGCGCCGTAGAGGGGCTTGAACTCGTCGAAGTCGGAGGCGTCGACGAGCCGGGCGATCACCTCGCGCGGGTCGAAGGGGGTCTTCAGATCGTCCGGTACGACACCGAGGAGTTCCTCGGGGTCGTACGTGGGCGGCTCGGCGGGGCCCGGATCGCCGTACGCCTTGCGGTGGTTGAGGCGGGCGACGACCCGGCGCGCCTGGCGCAGGGCGTCCCTCTCGTCGACGGCGAGGTAGTCCGCGAGGCCCGACACGCGCGCGTGCATCTCAGCGCCGCCGAGCGACTCGTCGTCGCTCTCCTCACCGGTCGCCATCTTCACCAGCGGCGGCCCGCCGAGGAACACCTTCGCCCGCTCCTTGACCATGATCACGTGGTCGGAGAGGCCGGGGATGTACGCGCCGCCGGCCGTCGAGTTGCCGAACACGACGGCCACGGTGGGGATTCCGGCGGCGGAGAGCCGCGTCAGGTCGCGGAAGATCGCACCGCCCGGGATGAAGATCTCCTTCTGGGACGGCAGATCGGCGCCCCCGGACTCGACGAGGCTGACGCAGGGCAGCCGGTTGGCGAGCGCGATGTCGTTGGCCCGCAGCGCCTTCTTCAGGCTCCACGGGTTGCTGGCGCCGCCCCGCACAGTGGGGTCGTTCGCGGTGATCAGGCACTCGACGCCCGCCACGACGCCGATCCCGGTGACCAGCGAGGCGCCGACCGGGTACTCGCTGCCCCAGGCGGCCAGCGGCGACAGTTCGAGGAACGGGGTGTCCGGGTCGAGGAGCAGCTCGATCCGCTCCCGGGCGAGCAGCTTGCCGCGCCGCCGGTGCCGCTCGACGTACTTCTCGCCGCCGCCCGCCAGCGCCTTCGCGTGCTCGGCGTCGAGACCGGCGAGCTTGGCGAGCATCGCCTCGCGATGGGCCCGGTAGTCGGGGCCGTTGGTGTCCAGGGCGGACGCGAGGACGGTCACAGCAGGGCCTCCGGGATGTCCAGACGACGGGAGCGCAGCCACTCGCCCAGGGCCTTGGCCTGCGGATCGAAGCGGTGCTGGGCGGCGACGCCCTCGCCGAGCAGTCCCTCGACGACGAAGTTGACGGCGCGCAGACCGGGCAGCATGTGCCGGACGACCGTCAACTCCGCGCTCTCGGGTATGAGTTGGCGGAACCGGGCGACGGTCAGCTCGTGCGCGAGCCACCGCCAGGCGTCGTCCGTGCGGACCCAGACGCCGACGTTGGCGTTGCCGCCCTTGTCCCCGCTGCGCGCACCGGCGACGAGGCCGAGGGGCGCGCGGCGCACCGGCCCCGCCGGCAGTGGCTCCGGGAGGACCGGGGCCGGTACGTCCTCCAGTACGCGGGTGTCGTGCGCCGGGGGCACCGGGACCCGGCGCCCGTCGTGCAGGACGACCGCGTGGGCGGCGTCGCCGTGCGGGACGTACGCCTCCTCGAAGACCCCGTAGGGGGCGCCTTTCCCGGGCGGCGCCAGGACGTGGAAGCCGGGGTAGCTGGCGAGCGCGAGCTCGACGGCGGCGCCGCTCAGGGCCCGGCCGACGGCCGTCGGGTCCCCGTCCCGTACGACGAGACGGAGCAGGGCGCTCGCCGTCTCCTCGGTGCCGGCGTCCGGGTGGTCGGTGCGCGCCAGCTCCCAACGGACCTCCGCCGGGCGGGACTTGGCCTCCCAGAGCGCGGCCTCCAACTGGTCCTTGACCAGGGCCGCCTTGCGCTCGATGGCGAGCCCGGTGAGCACGAAGGTGACCTCGTTGCGGAAGCCGCCGAGTCGGTTGAGGCCGACTTTGAGGGTCGGCGGCGGCGCCTCCCCGCGTACGCCGTCGATACGGACCCGGTCGGGGCCGTCCTGGGTGAGGCGGACGGTGTCGAGGCGGGCGGTGACGTCGGGGCCCGCGTACCGGGCGCCGGAGGTCTCGTAGAGGAGTTGCGCGGTGACCGTGCCGACGTCGACGAGGCCGCCGGTGCCGGGGTGTTTGGTGATCACGCACGTGCCGTCCGGGTGGATCTCGGCGAGCGGGAAGCCGGGGTGGCGCAGGAGCTCCGGGGCGTGGTCGGCGAAGAAGGCGTAGTTGCCGCCGGTCGCCTGGGCCCCGCACTCCAGCACATGGCCGGCGACCACCGCCCCCGCGAGCCGGTCGTGGGCGTCCGGGCCCCAGCCGAAGTGGGCCGCCGCCGGGCCGGTGACCAGGGCCGCGTCGGTGACCCGCCCGGTGACCACGATGTCCGCGCCCTCGCGCAGACAGGCCGCGATGCCGAAGCCGCCGAGGTAGGCGTGGGCGGCGAGGCTGTCCGGGTGGCGCGCGGTCAGGTCGTCGCCCTCGACGTGCGCGACCCGCGCGGGGATGCCGAGCCGGTCCGCCAACCGCCGTACGGCGTCCGCCAGTCCGGCCGGGTTCAGGCCGCCCGCGTTGGCCACGATCCGTACGCCCTGCTCGTGGGCGAGCCCGAGGCACTCCTCCAGCTGGCGCAGGAAGGTACGGGCGTATCCGGCGGACGGGTCCTTCAGCCGGTCGCGGCCGAGGATGAGCATGGTCAGCTCGGCGAGGTAGTCGCCGGTGAGGACGTCCAGTTCGCCGCCGGTGAGCATCTCGCGCATGGCGTCGAAGCGGTCGCCGTAGAAGCCGGAGGAGTTGCCTATGCGGAGGGGGGCGACGGTCAAGGGGTGGCCTCCTCATTCGGTGAGCGGCCGGCGCGGGGTGGCCCCTCTTTCGGCGGACGGCCGGCACTGGGCGGCCCCTCTTTCGGTGGGCGGCCGGCACCGGGCGGCCCGGCGAAGGCCTGCGCGATGTCCAGCCAGCGGTCCGCGTCGGGGCCCTCCGCCCGGACGGCGAGGTCGTCGCGGTGGGCGCGGTGGGTGACCAGGAGACAGAAGTCGTGGGCGGGGCCGGTGACGCGCTGCGCGGCGTCCTCGGGGCCATGGGTCCACAACTCGCCTGTGGGGGAACGGAGTTCGACGCGGAACTCCGCGCCGGGCGGGGTGAGCCCCCGGACCCCGAAGGCGAAGTCCCGGGCCCGCACGCCGATGCGGACCACGTGCCGGAGCCGGTCCGTGGGCGCCCGCACCACGCCGACCGCGTCCGCGATGTCCTGGCCGTGGGCCCAGGTCTCCATGAGGCGGCCCGTGGCCATGGAGGCGGCCGACATCGGCGGCCCGTACCAGGGGAAGCGGGCGCCCGCCGGTGCGGCGCGGACGGCGTCCGCGAGGGCGCGCCGGCCGGCCCGCCAGTCGGCGAGGAGCTGTCCGGGCGCCTTGGCGGCCCCCTGTTCGGCCCCGTCGTCCACGAACGTCTCCGGGGCGGCGAGCGCCTCCTCGACCAGGCCGTGGAACGCGCTCGCGTCCGTCACGGCCAGCAGCGCCGAGTGGTCGGTCCAGGCCAGATGGGCGATCTGGTGAGCGATGGTCCAGCGAGGGGCGGGAGTGGCGAGCGCCCACTGCTCCGGCCTCAACCCGCCCACGAGGCGGTCGAGTTCCTCGCTCTCCTCACGCAGATCATCGAAGACGCGCGTCGGATCTGACATGGGGGGAGCATGGCAGGGGGGTGAGAAACAATCAAGCGTGCTTGCATGATTGATGAGGGGTGGACGGGGGGGTGGAAGAGGGGTGGGCAGGCGCCGGGGCGGGCGGCGGGCGGCGGGCGGGGGGCGCGCGGGGCCGGGGTGCGGGCGTCAGGCGACCGGTTCCGCGGGCTTCGCCGTGCCGGGGCCCGTCTGGGTGCGTACCGCGCCCATGCTCGCCGCGACGACGAGGGCGATGGCCAGGGCTTGGAGGGCGCTCATGGCCTGGCCGAGGACGAGGAAGCCCGCGGTCGCGGCGATGGCCGGCTCCAGACTCATGAGCACCGCGAAGGTGGAGGCGGGGAGGCGGCGCAGGGCCAGCAGTTCCAGGGTGTACGGGAGGACCGAGGACAGGATCGCCACCGCCGAGCCGAGCGCGACCGTGGTGGGGTTCAGGAGTTTCGTGCCCGCCTCCGCGATCCCCAGCGGAAGGAACGCCACCGCCGCGACCACCATCGCCAGCGCCAGCCCGTCGGCCTGGGGGAAGCGGCGGCCCGTGCGGGCGCTGAAGATGATGTAGGCCGCCCACATGGCACCGGCGGCCAGGGCGAAAGCCACACCCGCGGGGTCCAGACTGCTGAACCCTCCGCCGCCGAGCAGGACGACACCGGCGAGGGCCAGTCCAGCCCAGACCAGGTTGACCGCCCGGCGGGAGGCCAGCACCGAGAGCGTGAGCGGCCCCAGGACCTCCAGGGTGACCGCGAGGCCCAGCGGGATCCGGGCGACCGACTGATAGAAGAGACCGTTCATCGCGGCCATCGTGAGGCCGAAGACGACGACCGTGCCCCAGTCCGCGCGGGAGTGGCCGCGCAGGCTCGGGCGGCAGACCAGAGCGAGGACCACGGCCGCCGCGAACAGCCGGAGCGTCACCACCCCCAGCGCCCCGGCCCTCGGCATCAGCGTCACGGCCAGCGCGCCGCCGAACTGGACCGAGACCCCGCCGGCCAGCAGCAGGCCCACCGGGCCGAGCGAACCCCGCGGCCCGCGCGGACCACGCGGACCACGCGGACCGGGCACGCCGAAGCGGCGCCGCACCGCGCCGGCCGGGGCGGGCGCGTCGGTGACGGTCGCCGCCGTGACGGGGGCGGACGAGGCTGCGTCGGCGCTGGGGGTACTCACGGGGCCTTCCACGGGACAGGACGAGAGGGGACGGAGTCGGTCGGAGTCCGTCCGTTCCCTCATCATGCATTCGTTCATCACGATGCACTACTCAGTCCAGAGTAATGGACTCAGTCAGGCGTGTGAACCCTTTATGCGACTGTCCCGCACGGGGAGGCGACCGGCGACTCAGCCGCCGCTCCAGGGCACCTCGTCCCGGAACAGCGGGCGGCTGTCGGGCAGGGGGCCGAAGAGGGGATCGGGGTCGGGGGTCCCGTACGAGTCGTACGACCCCTGGGACCCCTGGAACCCCTGGAACCCGTAGTACGCGGGCTCGTACGACGAGGGGTCGTACGACGAAGGGACGTACGCGGGCGGGACGTACGCGGGCGGGAGGTACGGCTGTGGCGGGCGGCCGGTGCTCTCCTCGGCGAAGAGCGGCATGCGCAGCTCGCCCGTGTCCATCACCGAGTTGTTCTGCGAGCGGTGGAGGCGCGCGTAAGCGCCGCCCCGTGCCAGCAGCTCCTCGTGGCGGCCGGTCTCCACGATCCGGCCCCGGTCCACGACGAGGATGCGGTCGGCGTCGGGGGCGAGGTTGAGGTCGTGGGTGATCATGATCGTCGTTCGGCCGGCCATCAGCCGGCGGAGCGGTTTGACCACGCGCCGGGCTGCCATCGCGTCCAGTCCGGTCGTCGGTTCGTCGAGGACCAGGACCGGGGCGTCGCGCAGGATCGCGCGGGCGATCGCCAGGCGCTGGAGCTGACCGCCGGAGAGCCGGGCCGAGTTGGGGTCGACCCTCGTGTCGTAGCCCTCCGGCAGGCGCAGGACGAACTCGTGCGCGTCCGCCGCCTTCGCCGCCTCGACGATGGCCTGCTCGCTCGCGCCGGAACGGCCGCAGGCGATGTTGGCGCGGACGGTGTCGTGCAGGACCAGCGTCTCCTGCGGGAGCAGGGTCACGTACTCGCGCAGCCGGGCGAGCGGGAGGTCGCGCAGCGGTACGCCGTCGAGGAGGATCGCGCCCGCGTCGGGGTCGTAGAAGCGGAGCAGCAGCTTGGAGACGGTGGACTTGCCGGCGCCGCTCGGGCCGGTGACGATCACGAGTTCGCCGGGGGCGACGGTGAAGGAGAGGTCCTGGAGCACGGCGGTGTCGGCGCCCGGGTAGCCGAAGGAGACGTTCCGCACGTCGACCGTGCCGTCGGGGCGGCCGGTGTCCGAGGGGTGGCGGGGGTCGGCGACCGACGGGCGTACGTCGAGGATCTCGATCAGCCGCTCGGCACCCGCGGTGGCGGCGGTGACGGTCAGGCCGAGCTGGGCCAGGCCGCGGACGGGCGGGTAGAGGTAGCCGAGGAAGGCCGAGAAGGCGAGGAGCTGGCCGAGCGTCATCCGGCCGGTGGAGATCTCCCAGGCCCCGATGCCGATCACGGCGAGCACGCAGACCGTCTCGATGACGGTAACGAGCTGCTCGTACGCCTCGTTGAGCCGGGTCGAGCGGACGGAGGCGCGGAACCAGGCGCCCGCCTCCTCGTTCAGCCGCCGGCGTTCGGCGTCCCGGCGGTCGTACGCCTGGGTGAGCACGATGTTGCCGAGGGACTCCTCGACCACGGAGGTGATCGCGCCGTCGGCGACCCGGCCCTGCCGGGAGACGTCCTTGATGGAACCGGAGAAACGGCGGGCCGCCAGCCAGAAGAGGGGGGCCAGGACGAAGGTGGCCGCGGCCAGGTCCCAGCGCAGCCAGAACGCGGCGGCGGCGTAGAAGAGCGCGGAGAAGACGGCGGAGGCGGTGCCGACCACGCCGGACACGACGAGCGTCTCGATCGCCTCGACATCGCCCGTCAGCCGGGACAACAGGTCGCCCTGGCGGTGCTGTTGGAAGAAGTGCGGGGGCAACTGCTGTACGTGGTCGAAGACATGCTCGCGCAGGCGCATCACGAAGCGCTCGGTGGCCCAGGCGGCCAGCGAGTTGCCCGCGTACGCCACGACGGCGCCGACGACGGCGACGCCCAGCCACTGGACGGCGGGGGTCCAGAACGCGCTCAGCGAACCCTTCGCCAGGGCGCGGTCGGTGAGGTCGCTGAAGAGGAGGATGGCCTCGGTCTCGGCGAGCGCGGCGAGCACCGTGCAGATCCAGACGAGGACCAGCCAGCCTCTGAGACCGCGGGTCAGCGGCCAGAAACGGCGGAAAGCCGTTCGGGCGGGAATGGCGGGAGTTTCGTCTTCCTCGTATTCGAGGTCTTCCTCGTCCATATCCGCTTCACCGGTCCCCTCGGCCGCCTCATGGCTGCCCTCAACCTGCCTTACGACTACCCCTGCCACTGCCTCTATGACCGAGAGCACGACGGATTGTCGCCGGAATGCGACGGGCTCGCCGGAACTCGGCAGAACTCTTCGAATTCAGTGGAGTTCCTCGAAATTCGCCGAAGTCCCCGTAACGCGTTGCCCGCGTTGGACTCAGGAACGCTGAGAGGGCCGACTGCGCGCGGGTCGGCCCTCCTCCTACCAGCGGGTCAGCGGTCCTGGCCGGGGATCGGCTTGGGCGCCGGCGGGGCGGGCTTGTGCTTCTTCTTCGGCTTCGGGGGCGGCGGCGGAAGCTGCTTCGACTTGGGCTTGGGGGGCAGCGGGGCAAGCTTCTTGAGGCTCATTCCGAACTCCTATTGGTGTGCGTGTTCAGTACGTGAAAGTCGGGCGTTTTACCGCCCGGGGAATTCCCGACACGGATGAACTTACACGTCCATGAGCCCACGGAGCGGCAAAGTCGGCGAGCGAAGGGCAGGCAGGTGCTGTGAATACCTGGGTGAAACCTGAGTGAGGGCGGCGAACCTGAGAGTTCTCTGATAAAGCTGAGAGCAGCCTTTACGTGGCTGTGCGTCCGCCCTCAAGGAAGTGCCCCGGAAGTGTCCTCAGCGGTGGGTCATGTAGAGGTCGAGCGCCTTGTGCAGCAGCCGGCTGAGCGGGAAGTCCCACTCCCCCAGGTACTCGACGGCCTCGCCGCCCGCGCCCACCTTGAAGCGCAGCAGCCCCAGCAGCTGGTCGGACTCCTCCAGGGTGTCCGTGATTCCCCTGAAGTCGTATACGGCGGCGCCCAGTTGGTGGGCGTCGGCCATCATGCGCCACTGCATGGCGTTGTTGGGCTGCACCTCGCGGCTGCGGGCGGTGGAGGCGCCGTAGGAGTACCAGACGTGCGTGCCGACGGTCAGCATGGTCGCGGCGGCGAGGACGTCACCGTCGTGGTGGGCGAGGTAGAGCCGCATACGGTCGGGGTGTTCGGTGGTGAGGGCGGTCCACATACGCTGGAAGTAGGGCAGCGGGCGGGGGATGAAACGGTCGCGCTCGGCTGTCTCGGCGTAGAGCCCGTAGAAGACCGGCAGATCGTCGTAGCCGCCCCTGACCACCTTCACCCCGGCCTTCTCGGCCTTCTTGACGTTGCGCCGCCACTGCTGGTTGAGGCCGCGGTGGATGTCGTCCAACGTGCGTCCCTCGAAAGGGACTTGGCACACGTAGCGGGGTTGTCCGGCGGCGAAGCCGTCCTCCCCGCCGGGTTCGGTCTGCCGCCAGCCCGCGCGGCGCAGCCGGTCGGCGACGTCGAAGGCCCGCGGTTCGTACGACGTCGCCTCCGCGTCCCGCAGCCGTCGTACCGCCGGATCGGCGATCGCCGCCTTCACGGCGTCGGGGCTCCAGCGGCGTACGACGACGGGCGGCCCCATCTTGACCGAGAAGGCGCCCTGGCTCTTGAGGTACGCGAGCATCGGGTCGAGCCAGTCATCGAGGTCCGCGGCACCCCAGTCGATCACCGGGCCCTCGGGCAGATACGCGAGGTACTTCCTCAGCCTGGGCACCGGCCGGTACAGCACCAGCCCCACTCCGACCAGCCGCCCGCCCTCCTCGAACCACCCCAGGCTCTCCGCCCGCCAGTCGGGCTTCACGTCCCCCCAGGACGGCACCTGCATATGGCTGACGGAGGGACGGCCCGCGACGAACGCGAGGTGCTCGTCCCGTCCGATGGGGCGGAGGCTGAGGTTCGGCATACGGGGGACTCCTTCGGGGGACGGGGTGATCACCCGTCAGCCTAGGAGCCGCGTCGGCTGGGGCCGGGCGCCACGCGCCACCCTCGGCCGCGCCGGCCCCGGCCGGGCGAGACCCCGCGCCGGCTCCCGCTCCAGGCCTCGCTCCCCCTCCCGCTCACGTCTCGCTCCCGCTCCCGCTCCCGGCCGCCTCGGTCCCACTTCCGCTCCCGCTCCCGCTCCCGCTCTCGCTCTCCAGGGCTTCGGCCAGGACCTCCGCCAGGTGTCGGGCCCGGGTCCCCGCCAGCTGGTCCAGCTGGGTGCGGCAGGAGTAGCCGTCGGCGAGGATCTCCGCGCCGGGCGGGGCCTCGCGCACCGCCGGCAGGAGTTGGTCCTCCGCGCAGGTCGCCGACACCTCGTAGTGGCCCTTCTCGAAGCCGAAGTTGCCCGCCAGTCCGCAGCAGCCGCCGCTGAGTTCGCCGGTGAGGCCGGCTCGGGCGCGGAGGCGGCGGTCCGCGGTGTCGCCGAGGACCGCGTGCTGGTGGCAGTGGGTCTGGCCGACGGCCGGACGGTCGACGCGGGGCGGCGTCCAGTCGGGGGCCAGCCGCTCCAGCGCCTCGGCGAAGGTGAGGACCGAGGCGGCGAGACGGGCGGCCCGCGGGTCGTCGTGGAGCAGCTCGGGCAGGTCGGTGCGGAGCGCCGCCGCACAGCTCGGTTCGAGGACGACGATGGACGGCGTCCCCTCGCCGGGCGCGGGGTCCACGAGCGGACCCAGGGTGTCGAGTGTGCGGCGCAACTCCCTCTTCGCCCGGTCGAGTTGGCCGGTCGACACATAGGTGAGTCCGCAGCAGACGCTTGCTCCGCCGTCCGTGGCCGGGACCGGGAGCACTTCCAGTCCGGCCGTCTCCAGGACCCGTAGGGCCGCCTTTCCGACGGAGGGCGAGAGGTGCTCGGTGAAGGTGTCCGGCCACAGCAGCACCCGCGCGGACGGACCACCAGCGGGACGCTCCCCGTACGCCGCGCCCGCCCCATCGCCCCGCCGGGCCGCCGCCCGCGCCCGGCGCCGCCACCACCGGCTGAACGTCTCCCCCGCCACCCGCGGGATCCGCCGCTCCGGCGCGATGCCGCCGAGCCGCTTGGCCAGCGCCGCCAACGGGCCGATCGCGGCGAGGTGGTTGACGAGTCCGGCCGTACGCGTGCGGGACACCAGCCGCAGCCAGCGCGGCAGCCGGCCCATCGTGTAGTGGGACGCCGGCCGTCGCCGGCCCGCGTAGTGGTGGTGCAGGAACTCCGCCTTGTACGTGGCCATGTCGACCTCGACGGGGCAGTCCGAACGGCAGCCCTTGCAGGACAGGCAGAGGTCCAGCGCGTCCCGCACCTCCGTCGACCGCCAGCCGTCGGTGACCACCTCACCGGCGAGCATCTCGTGCAGCAGCCGGGCCCGTCCGCGCGTGGAGTGCGCCTCCTCGCCGGTCGCCCGGAACGACGGGCACATCACGGCCGTCCCGGACACCTCCGCCGTACGGCACTTGGCGACGCCCACGCAGCGCCGGACCGCCGCCGAGAAGTCGCCGCCGTCGGACGGATACCCGAACGTCACGTCGACCGGGCGGCGGGGCAGGACGGCGAAGCGGAGGTTGCTGTCGAGGGGGGCGGGGCGCACCAGCATCCCCGGGTTGAGCAGATCGTCGGGGTCCCAGACGCCCTTCGTCCGCTCGAAGAGGGCGACGGCCTCGGGGCCGTACATCGTGGGCAGCAGTTCCGCGCGGGCCTGTCCGTCGCCGTGCTCCCCGGAGAGGGAGCCGCCGTGCGCCACCACGAGTTCGGCGAGTTCGCGCGAGAAGTGCCGGAAGCGGCCGATGCCCGCCTCGGTCAGCAGGTCGAAGTCGATGCGGACGTGGACGCAGCCGTCCCCGAAGTGCCCGTACGGCGCGCCCCGCAGGCCGTGGGCGGCGAGCAGGCCCCTGAACTCCCGCAGATAAGCGCCGAGTCGGGCCGGCGGTACCGCGCAGTCCTCCCAGCCGGGCCAGGCCTCGGAGCCGTCCGGCAGCCGGGTCGCCGTACCGCTCGCGTCCTCGCGGACCCGCCACAGGGCGCGTTGGCCGGCCGGGTCGGTGACCACCAGGGCGTCGACGACGTCGGCCGCGCGGACGATCGCCTCCGCACGCGCGCGTGCCTCCGCCTCCGTGTCGCCGCCCGTCTCCACGAAGAGCCAGGCCCCGCCCCGGGGCAGTCCGGCCGTGGAGCGCACCAGGTCGGCGGCCATCCCCTCGACGGTGAGCGGCCGCAGGGGAAGCAGTCCGGCCGCCGCGTCTGCCGCCGCGCTCTCGTCGGCGTAGCCCAGCACGGCCAGGGCACGCGCGCGGGGTGCCTCGACGAGTCGTACGACCGCCTCCGTGAGGATGCCCAACGTGCCCTCGCTGCCGCAGAAGGAACGGGCCACGTCGGCGCCCCTCTCGGGGAGGAGGGCGTCCAGGGCATAGCCGGAGATCCGCCGGGGGAGATCCGTGAAACGGGTGCGGAGGAGGCTCAACTCGCCTTCCACCAGCGCACGTAGACCCTCCGGGGCGCCCGCCCAGTCGCGGCCGGGGCGCAGCCGGTCGCCGCGCATGGTGAGCACGGAGAGCTCGGCCACGCTGTCGGCCGTGGTGCCCCAGGCGACCGAGTGGGAACCGCAGGAGTTGTTGCCGATCATGCCGCCGAGCGTGCAGCGGCTGTGGGTGGAGGGGTCGGGGCCGAAGCGCAGTCCGTGCGGAGCGGCGGCCTCCTGGAGGCGGTCCAGGACCAGCCCCGGCTGGACCACGGCCGTACGGGCCGCCGGGTCGAGCGCGACGAGACGGTTCATGTGGCGGGTGAAGTCCAGCACCACCCCGGCGCCCGTCGCCTGGCCCGCGATCGACGTGCCCCCGCCGCGCGCCACGACCGGCACTCTCCGCTCACGGCAGACCGCCAGTACGGCCGCCACGTCGTCGGCGTCGCGCGGCGCCACGACGCCCAGCGGCACTCGCCGGTAGTTCGACGCGTCCATCGTGGTCAGTGCCCTGGAGGTGACGTCGAACGCGACCTCACCCCGTACGGCGCCGCGCAGTTCCCCCGCCAGATCGTTCATGCCCCCAGCATGCACCCGACCACTGACAGTGACACCTCGTCGGTCTGAGTGCACCGCGTCGGAGCACCGGCCCATTCCGGACCGCTGCCGGAACCTCCCCAATTCGATCACGAACTCTCATATAGTGACCCTCAGTTGAGCACCCGGTGTCGCTTCTCGACCAGGAACCCGATGAGCACCTCCCGAGGACACGACCGAGGACGACTTCAGGACCCTGACCAACGACGCCCGAGGACCCGACCGAGGACCCCACTCATGACCGCCCCCTCCCTTCCCGGTGACCGCCCCACTCTCCGTGCCGTGCTGCCCGCCCCGCTGATCACCGCCGTGCTGGCCGCGCTCGCGGTCGGAGCCGCCGTCGCGTCGGCGCCCGCCTCCACGCGCACCCCGCTCGCCTGCGGCGCCGCCGTGGGCGCCGTGCTGCTGTGCCTGGCCGTCGCCGTGGCCGCGCACGCCCTGCTGAGCGCCCGGCTGACCCGCCGCCGGCTCGAAACGATCACCCTGGACGCCGCCCGGCTGCTCCAGGAACGGACCCGGCTCTCGGCCGGGTTCGACCACGAGCGCGTACGCCTCACCGAAGAACTCACGCACGAGCGGGCCCGGCTGACCACGGAGCTGTCCCAGGAACGGGCCCGCCTCACCTCCGACTTCGCTCAGGAACGGGCCCGGCTCACCACGTCCTTCACCGAGGAACGCGCCCGCCTCACCGCGGAGATCGACGAGGAGCGCGCCCGCCTCACCGCGGCGAACGCCCGCCTCACCGAGCAGGCCCGCCGGGCCTCCCACGAGCGGGCCGCCGCGCTCTCCGCGACCGCCAACGCGGCCGGCCGGATGCAGGCCCTGGCCACCGGCATGCTCGCCGACCTGCGCTCCATGGAGGACCGGCACGCCGACGAGGAGGTCCTCGCCGACCTGCTCCACCTCGACCACCGCACCGCGCAGGCGGGCCGCCTCGCCGACTCCGTGGCCGTCCTCTCGGGCGCCCGTTCCGGCCGCCGTTGGGCCCGCCCCATCGCCATGGAGTCGATCCTGCGCGGCGCGATGGGCCGGATCAGCGGCTACCAGCGGGTCCGCGTGCACTCCGCCAGCGATGCCGCCATCGCCGGACACGCGGCCGAGGGCGTCATGCACGCGCTCGCCGAACTCCTCGACAACGCGGCCAACTTCTCGCCGCCCACCGCCGAGGTGCATGTCTACGTCGAGGAGGTGCCCGCCGGTGTCATCGTCTCCGTGGAGGACAGCGGCCTCGTCATGGGCGACGTGCAGCTGCGCCGCGCCGAGCGGGCCGTCTCCGGGGACGGCACCGAACTGGGCGGCCTCACCGGCACCCGGCTCGGCCTCGCGGTCGTCGGCCGGCTGGCCGTCAAGTACGGCCTGAAGGTGTCCTACCGGCCGTCCGCGCGCGGTGGCACCGGCGTCCTGATGCTCGTTCCGCAGGACATCCTGGTCCCCCCGGACGCGCCCCGGCCGCAGGGCCCGCTGACCATCACCCTGGTCGACCCGGCGGCTTCCGCCCCCGCCGGACCGCAGACCATCGGGCAGGCGCCCGCCACCACCTGGCCGGAGCCCGCCGCCGAGGAACGGCAGGTGTCGTACGCCGCCGCCCGCGACCTCGCCGAGCTGGACCCGGACCCGGTCCCCACCCACGAGTCCCCCGCCCACGAGCCGCCGGCCCGGGACTCCTCCTCCCCCGAGCCGCCCTCCCACGAGTCCTCCGGTGACGCGTTCCCGGACGGCCTGCCCAAGCGGCGCCGGGGCCGCGCCCTCGCCGAGGCCGAGCGGGAACGGGCCCGCGCGCGCGCCGAGTCGCCCGCTCCCGCGGCGCGTCCGGCCCCCTCCGCCGACGACACCATGGCCCGTACCGCCCGCTTCAGCACCTTCCGCCAGGCGGTACGCGGTACGGCCCCGGACCAGACCGACATCCGGGAGACCCCGGCCCCGCCATCCGACCAGGGGAGCGCCGCCCACTCCGTACCCTCCGCTTCCGAACCGACCGCCCCCTCCCACCCGCACCCGGAAGGCAACCCCACCTCATGACCGGCACGACCACCGCCGACGACAAGCTCACCTGGCTCATCGAGGGTCTCCTGGAGCGCACCCCGGGGGCGCGGCACGCGCTCGTGCTGTCGCGGGACGGCCTGAAGCTCTGCAGGACGCCGGAACTCTCCGTCGACCAGGCGGACCAGCTCGCCGCGATCGCCGCCGGCATCCAGTCGCTCTCGCACGGCGCCTCCGTCGAGTTCGGGGACGGCAGCGGCGGCGTACGGTCCGCGATGACCGAGTTCTACGGCGGGGTGCTCTTCATCGTCGAGGCGGGTGAGGGCGCGCATCTCGCCGTCGTCACCGCCGAGGACGCCGACGCGGGTCTCATCGGCCACAACATGAGCGAACTCGTGGAACAGCTCGGCGAGCACCTGCGCGCGGAACCGCGTACGTCATGAGCCGCCCCGGCAGGGACGACTCACCCGACCGCCTGTACACCCTCACCGGTGGCCGCACCAGTTCCGGGCCCGACAGCCCCTTCGACCTGGTGACCCTGGTGGTCGCCGAGTGCGATCCGGTGCCCGGCATGCAGTCGGAGCACGCCGCCATCCTGCGGCTCAGCGAACTCCCCACCGCTGTGGTGGAGTTGGCCGCCGAGCTGCGGCTGCCGGTGAGCATCACGAAGATCCTGCTGTCCGATCTCCTCGCGGCGGGCCGGGTCAGCGCCCGCCATCCCCGCAGGGCCATCACCTCCGGCCTTCCCGATCCCGACGTCCTGGAACAGGTGCTCGTTGGACTCCGCAACCTCTGACGCGCGCACCCCACTGGGTGCCTCCGCCGACAACGGCCTCAAGATCGTGGTCGTCGGCGGCTTCGGCGTCGGCAAGACAACGCTGGTCCGTTCGGTCAGCGAGATACGTCCCCTCAACACCGAGGAGACGATGACCCGGGCCGGCGAGGCCGTCGACGACATCAGCGAGGTGCGCGGCAAGACGTCGACCACCGTCGCCTTCGACTTCGGCCGTATCTCGCTCGACGAGCGCAATGTGCTGTACCTCTTCGGCGCACCCGGGCAGGAACGGTTCTGGTTCCTGTGGGACCGGCTCTTCTCCGGGACGCTCGGCGCGGTCGTCCTCGTCGACACCCGCCGTATCGACGACTCCTGGTACGCGATCGACCGGCTGGAACACCACGGAACGCCGTTCATCGTGGCGTGCAACGACTTCGGCGGCACGGCCTACGCTCCGCAGCAGATCCGCGAGGCGCTCGACCTCGACCCGGACGTGCCGCTCGTCGACTGCGACGCGCGCTCCCGGGCCTCCGCCAAGCAGGTCCTGATCACGCTGGTCGAGCATGTCCAGCGCCGACACGCCTCCCAAGCCGTACTTGAGAAACCCGAGACAAAGGAGTTGGCGCTGTGACCGCCCCCGTACCGCTCAACGGACCCAGGTTCCAGACCGAACCGGCCCGGCTGTACCGGGAGATGCGGCGCGAGCACGGTGCCGTGACGCCGGTGACGCTGGACGGCGAAGTGCCGGCGTGGCTGGTGCTCGGCTACCGCGAACTGCACCAAGTCACCGGCGATCCAGTGCTGTTCAGTCGGGACTCCGACCTGTGGAACCAGTGGGACCGCATCCCCGACGACTGGCCGCTGCTGCCGATGATCGGCCGCAAGCAGCCGTCGATCCTCTACACCGTCGGCGAACGCCACCGTCAGCGCGCCGGGATGATCAGCGACGCGCTGGAGGCCGTGGACCCGTCCGAACTCCGCTCCTACGCCGAGAAGTTCGCCGACGAGCTGCTCGACGCGGTCTGCGCCGAGGGCACGGCCGACCTCATCGCCGACTACGCGATGCTGCTGCCGGTGCGGGTCCTGGCCCGTCTCTACGGCTTCCCGGACGAGCAGGGTCCGGGCCTGGTGACCGCGCTCAACGACATGATCGACGGTCGGGAACGGGCGATCGCCGGCCAGACCCATCTGGGCACGTCCATGGCGCAGTTGCTGGCCGACCGGAAGGCCGAGCCGGCCGACGACGTGGTGTCGCGGATGCTCGCCGACAAGAGCGGCTTCGACGACGAGGAGATCGCGCAGGACCTGATGGTGATGATGGCGGCGGGCCACCAGCCGACCGCCGACTGGATCGGCAACTCGCTGCGGCTGATGCTGACCGACTCGCGGTTCGCGGCCTCCCTGTTCGGTGGCCGCAACAGTGTCGCCGAGGCGATGAACGAGGTCCTGTGGGAGGACACCCCGAGCCAGACCGTGGCCGGCCGCTGGGCGTCCCGCGACACCCAGCTCGGCGGGCGCCGTATCCGCGCTGGCGACCTGCTCCTCCTCGGTCTCCAGGGCGCCAACTCCGATCCCCAGGTGCGCACCGACGGCTCCGCCCTCACCGGCGGCAACAACGCGCACTTCTCGTTCGGGCATGGCGAGCACCGCTGCCCGTTCCCCGCGCAGGAGGTCGCCGAGGTGATCGCGCGGACCGGCATCGAGGTCGTCCTGGACCGTCTCCCGGACATCGACCTGGCCGTCCCGGCGGACACCCTGGTCCGGCGCCCCTCGCCATGGCTGGGCGGACTGGCCCAACTGCCCGTACGTTTCACGCCCGTTCCCAAGATCTGATCACCCGCCCCGCCGGTCCGACGCACCCCCCTGCCCCAGGAGGCACTTCCGCATGACCAGCGCCATTGACCGTCAAGAGCCCCGTATCGTCCTCGATCCCTTAGTCGGCGACCTGGACGGGGAGAGCGCCCGACTGCGCGAGGCGGGACCGCTGGCCGCCGTGGAGCTGCCCGGCGGGGTGGCCGTGTGGGCGGTCACGCGCCACGCGGAGGCCAAGCAACTCCTCACCGACCCACGGCTGGTGAAGGACATCAACGTCTGGGGCGCCTGGCAGCGCGGCGAGATCCCGCCGGACTGGCCGCTGATCGGGCTCGTCAACCCGGGCCGCTCGATGCTCACCGTGGACGGCGCCGACCACCGCCGGATGCGCACGCTCGTCGCGCAGGCGCTCACTCCGCGGCGGGTGGAGCAGATGCGGGAGCGGATCACCAAGCTCACGGAGGAGTTGCTCGACACTCTTGAGGGTGAAGTCGTCGATCTGAAGGCGACGTTCGCGTATCCGCTCCCCATGTACGTCATCGCCGACCTGATGGGCATGGCGGAAGCCCGACTCCCGCGCCTCAAGGTGCTGTTCGAGAAGTTCTTCTCGACGCAGACCCCGCCGGCGGAGGTCATCGCCACGCTGACGGAGCTCGCGGGCATCATGGCCGAGACGGTCGCCGCCAAGCGCGCCGAGCCCGGCGACGATCTGACGTCCGCGCTGATCCTGGCCTCCGAGGACGGCGACCACCTCACCGACGAGGAGATCGTCTCCACCCTCCAGCTGATGGTGGCGGCCGGTCACGAGACGACGATCTCGCTCATCGTCAACGCGGTCGTCAACCTGTCGGCCCACCCCGACCAACGCGCCCTGGTACTGGCCGGCGAGACCGACTGGGCATCGGTGATCGAGGAGACCCTGCGCCACTCGACCCCCACCTCGCACGTGCTGATCCGGTTCGCCACGGAGGACGTCCAGGTCGGCGAGAAGGTGCTGCCCGCGGGGGACGCGCTGATCGTGTCGTACGCGGCGATCGGCCGCGACGAGCAGGCGCACGGCCCGACGGCCGACGCCTTCGACGCCACCCGGACCAGCGAGAACCGGCACATCTCCTTCGGCCACGGCCCGCACGTCTGTCCGGGCGCCGCCCTCTCCCGCCTGGAGGCGGGGGTGGCACTGCCGGCCCTGTACGGCCGTTTCCCGGACCTCGACCTGGCTGTGCCGGCGAGCGAACTCCGCCACAAGCCGGTGGTGACCCAGAACGACCTGTTCGAGCTGCCGGTGCGGCTCACCCCGCTCGGCTGATCCCACAGGCCCACGGGCCGGAGATCCCGTCTCATCGAACGGACACGTTTCCGTCCGGTTTCTCCGAAGAGATACCCTCCGGCTCGTGGCTGATATCCAGATCCCCGCTGACATCAAGCCCGCCGACGGACGATTCGGCGCTGGCCCCTCCAAGGTGCGGACTGAGGCGCTGGACGCGCTGGCCGCCACCGGTACGTCTCTGCTGGGCACGTCCCACCGCCAGGCCCCGGTCAAGAACCTGGTCGGTGAGGTCCGCGCGGGCGTCGCCGAGCTGTTCTCGCTGCCCGAGGGGTACGAGGTCGTCCTCGGCAACGGCGGCTCCACCGCGTTCTGGGACGTGGCGACCCACGGGCTGATCGAGAACAAGTCGCAGCACCTGACCTTCGGCGAGTTCAGCTCCAAGTTCGCCAAGGCCGCGAAGCTCGCGCCCTGGCTGGCCGAGCCGACCGTCGTCTCCTCCGACCCGGGCACGCACCCGGAGCCGGCCGCCGAGCAGGGCGTGGACGTGTACGCGTTCACGCACAACGAGACGTCCACGGGCGTCGCTGCGCCGATCAAGCGGGTCGCGGGTGCCGACGAGGGCGCGCTGGTCCTGGTGGACGCCACGTCCGGCGCGGGCGGTCTCCCGGTGGACGTCTCCGAGACGGACGTCTACTACTTCGCCCCGCAGAAGTCCTTCGCCTCCGACGGCGGCCTGTGGATCGGCCTCTTCTCCCCGGCCGCGATCGAGCGTGCCGAGCGGATCCACGCCTCCGGCCGCCATGTCCCGGAGTTCTTCTCGCTCCCGACCGCGATCGACAACTCCCGCAAGAACCAGACGTACAACACCCCGGCGCTGGCCACTCTGTTCCTCCTCAACGAGCAGCTGAAGTGGATCAACGGCCAGGGCGGCCTCGCTTGGTCGACGGCGCGCACGAAGGACTCCTCGACGCGTCTCTACACCTGGGCGGAGGAGTCGAAGCACGCGACGCCGTTCGTCACGGACGCCGCGCAGCGCTCCCAGGTCATCGGCACCATCGACTTCGCCGACGAGATCGACGCGGCGGCCGTCGCCAAGGTCCTCCGTGCCAACGGCATCGTCGACACCGAGCCCTACCGCAAGCTCGGCCGCAACCAGCTCCGCGTGGCCATGTTCCCGGCGATCGACCCGGCGGACGTCGAGGCGCTGACGCGCTGCGTCGACTACGTGATCGAGAAGCTTTAGCCGTCTTCCCCGCCGGCCGAGCCCGGCGGCGGGGGTGGGGGGTAGGTGGGTGTAGTTGAAAAAGCGTGACACTTCCACGAGAAGTGTCACGCTTTTTTGCGGGAAGGGTCCACCCCCCGGGCCATCAGAACGGCCGGACGGCGGGACCCAGCCGCGCCGACATCACGGGAAACCATGAGCGCGTACGCTCCCGCGCGCTCTCACCCCTCGCCCGACCTGGTCAGCGCCTGAGTGATCATGCCACGTCATGAACATGTAGATGAGGGGCACGTGCCGTCCAGCAGCCCGTCGAGCCCGTCCGGCCCCAGTGACGCGGTGAACCGGTCCGTCAGCTCCTGCTGTTCGGAGTCGGGCGCGGTCTCGCCACCGTGCACACTCCTGAGCCGCGAGTCGACCATCATGAGCGCCGCGCCCACATCACCGACGAAAACGTACTCGGGCTCCGCGGAGCCCCCGCCGTCGACCTGCCTTCGCGTGAGCAACTGACGGTGTACGCGCCGCGGTTATCGGGCGGGGCGCGGTGCGATGCCGGTCCGACCGGTTCCGCCGTCGAGCGGCTCCGGTCGGACGGGAACGCGGCGCTCGGCTGCTGTCTCGTACGGCCCTCACATCTCTCCGTGGCCCTGGTGACCTGTTACCTGAACCGGGCGCGGCCCGAACTGCCCTTTCGAGCTGTGCAGTTGAGCCGACCGGTCCGTCGTCACCCCGCCGTACAGGTCGGACTCGGGACGCTCCCGCCGCCAGGAGCGCCCCCGAAGCCGAAGCTCGCCGAACTCCCGGCAGCGAGGCCGCCGTTGTGGTCCGCGTTCACGGCGGTGACGCTCTGGCCGCTCTGGGTGTACGTCGCGTTCCACATGTTCGTGATCCGCTGCGAGCCGGACCAGGTCCACGCCACCTTCCAGGAACTGATGGCCGACGTACCGGTGTTGGTCACCGTCACGGCTGCGTTGAAGCCGCTGCCCCAGTCACTGCTGACGGTGTAGGTGGCCGAACAGGCGACGGTGCTTCCGCCACCACCGCCACCACCGCCGCCGCCCGTGCCCGTCGCGGGGAAGCCCGGCGCCTTGATGCTCGCCAGGTAACCGTCCTTCACCGAGTCCACGGTCGCCCAGTCGTCCTTCAGAATGCCGCCCGTGTCACCGGAGTTGGGATTCCACGCCCAGAAGGTCCAGGAGAAGCTGTCGGCGCCGTACGTGCCCGTCGGACGGAGGTAGGTCACCAGGGCCGCCAGCCACTTCTGGTCGACCGTGGACTGGAGAGTCGTCCCGAACTCGCCGACCCACACCGGCGCGATGTTCTGCTTGAAGAGGTAGCCCCAGTACTTGTCCCAGACGCCGGGCATGTTGGCGGGAAACGTGGGGTCGCTGAACCAGCTCTGCTGGGCCACGCTCGTCGCGTAGTCGTGGGCGGAGTACACCACCCGGTTGGCCACGGTCAGTTGGACCGGGTACTGGCCGGCGCCCATCAGGTTGCCGCCCCACCAGCCCGAGACGCCGCTGTACGTCTGCACGCCCTCGACGAAGACCAGCAGGTCGGGGTTGACGGACAGTACCGCGTCGCCCGCGCGCTGGGCCGCCAGCCGCCAGTCGACCGAGGTGTCCCCACAACCCCAACAGGCCGGATCGTGCGGTTCGTTGTGGAGGTCGATGCCGATGACAGTGGACTGGCCGGCGTAACGGGTCGCCAGGGACTTGAGGTCGGCGATCCACGTCGACTCGGGCACCGCCGACGTGTACCAGAGCGCCGACTGCCCGGAGGCGTCCGGGCGGTGCCGGTCGAGGATGACCTTCAGGCCGTCCTGACCGGCGTAGGCCACGATCTTGTCCATGATCTGGAGGGAGTTCAGGCCCTGGAGGTCGGTGTTCTTGCCGCCGGAGAAGTCGATGCTGTTGGGGACGGCCGTGCTCTTGAAGATGTCGTCGCTGTAAGGCAGCCGGATCGTGTTGTAGCCGAGCGACTTCATCTGGTCGATCATGCTCTTGTAGTCGCGCGACCAGAGGCCGTGGACCACGTAGTTGGCGGTTTCGAAGCCGAACCAGTTGATCCCGGCGATACGGACCGGCTGGCCGGCCGCGTCCAGGATCTGACGGCCGCTGGTGTGCCAGTAACCGGCGCCGGGGACAGCGCTCGGCGCGACGGTGGCCTGGGCCGGCTGAACGGTTCCGGCCAGCGGCAACAGCAGGGCTGCCACGGCGACACACATCGCCGTTCGCAGTCTGCGGATCGAGTGGAGCGTACGGAACATGCGGCTCGTTCCTCTCGGAAAGGCGCGGGCCCGGAACGGATGGGAGCGCTCCCACCACCTCACGCACCGTCCAGCAAACCGATAGGTCATGCCCTCGTCAAGGGATAGGCAGGGGTCTGCGGTGCGGGGACCGGGGATTCAGAGCCGGATGCAGGCTCGGCGGTCGATCGGAGCCGGGTCCGCGACCATGTGTCCACACCAGGAGTTCCCGATCGGACTGGGACTCGGCGCCCGACCGGGGCTCGCAGCCCGGTGCCCGGACCAGGACTCCGGGACCGGACGCAGGCTCGGCGGCCCGGACCGACCGCAGCCCGCAGCCCGATGCCCGGGACCGGTCCCGGGACCGGGGGCCGAGGGCCGGGGCCGACGCCGGGGGCCGAGGGCCGGGGACCGGGGCCGAGGACCGGGACCGGGGCCAGGGCCAGGGCCGAAGCCGAAGGCCGGGGCCGAAGCCGAAGGCCGGGGCCGGGGGCCAGGACCGAGGGCCAGGACCGAGGGCCGGGACCGGGACCGGGGCCGAAGCCGAAGGCCGGGGCCGGGACCCGGGGTCAGCTCTTTCGGGTCAGTTTGCGTGCTCCGAATACCGCCCCGCACACGATCAGCACGGCGAGAGCGCCCACCTTGAGGGTCCCCGAGCTGACGCCCCCGCCGCCGGCACCGGCGCCCGCACCGCTGGCCGAACTCCCGCCCCCAGTGGGCGACTTCGCGGAGCCGGACCCGGCGGGCGCGCCCTTCGCCTGCACCGGGCTGTCCGCCCCCTCGCTGCCGTACAGCAGCTTCGTACCGTCCACCGAGTACGAGACCGACTCCCCCTGCCCCTGCAAGGGCACGTCCAGCCGGCCCCCGCGTTTGATCTTCCCGCCGTTCCAGTCGTAGTAGATGCCCCCGAAGTAGCCGCGTACGGCGAGTTGTCGGCCGTTGGGGGAGAAGGCCGCGTCGGTGGCCCAGAGGTCGACGGGGGCGATCGGCCGGAAGATGTTCGCGCCGGAGGTGGAGAGGTGGGCCGGGCCCTCGAAGAGGTGGCCGCCGTCCTCCTTCTTGTCGATGATGTAGACGCGTCCCGTCTTGGGGTGGACCATCAGCGACTCGGCGTTGCGCGCGCCGTCGGAGTACTTCACGACGTACTGGGTCGCCCTGATCGTCTGGTCCTTGAGGATTTTCGGCTCGGGCAGCTTGTAGATCCACACGTAGGGCCAGGTGCCGTCGAGGTTGTCGCCGATGTCGCCGAGGTAGATCTCGTTGCCGGGACCGATGGAGACCGCCTCGACGTCCCGCGGGGTGCCGACCCCCGTGAAGGTGACCGTGGCGACGGTCTTGCCGGTGGCGCTGTCGACGGCGTAGAGGTACGCGCCGGCGCCGCTGTCGTTGTGCGTCCAGTAGATGCCGGGGTGCAGCCGCGAGGCGGCGAGGCCGCTGGACTCGGTGATCCGGGGGTCCTTGATCGTGAACCCCTGGTCGCCCGTGCCCCCTCCGTCGGCGGCGACGGCGACGGCGGCGGCGGCGGGCAGGACGAGGGCGCCGACGAGAAAGCCGGCCCCGAGGAACGCGAGGAAGCGACGCATGGCCCCAGCCTGCCATCCCCGCCCGTGCCGGGCGTGGCGGGCCTCACACCCCGGCCGCCCCGCTGATCGTCCATCATGAGCGGATGCTCAGGTTCATGCCCGTCGGTGACTCCATGACGATCGGGAGCGCGGGCGAACACACGTGGCGTTACCGGATGTGGCAGCACCTGCGCGCGACCCACGGCGGGCCGTTCGCCGTCGTCGGTCCGCGCGAGACGCTGTACGACAAGGCGACGGACACGCCTACGTCGTACGAGTACGCCGACCCCGGCTTCCCGCATTTCCATCTGGCGGGCTGGGGCGAGGGCTGGCTGCACATGACGCCGCTGATCGGCGAGGCGGTGCGCGGCTGCCGCGCGGACGTGCTGCTCGTCTCGCTCGGCCTGATCGACCTCGGTTTCTACACCAACGCCCGGCAGACCGCGGAGAACGTCCGCGCCTTCGTCGCCGAGGCCCGCGCCGCCGGACCCTCCGTACGGATGGTGATCCTGCCGGTGATCCCGAACGTCCGCGCCCTCACCGACGCGGCCTTCGGCGCCGAGGTCACCCACTTCAACGAACTCCTCGCCAAGGCGGTCGCCGACCTCGACGACCCGCGCTCCCCTCTCCTGCTCGCCTCCCTCCCGGAGTCGTACGACGTCCACCGCGACACGTACGACGGCACCCACCCGAACGGCGCCGGCGAGCACAAGATCGCGGGGGCGTTCGCGGCGGCGATGCACCAGGCGTGGGGGCTGGGCGGGACGTACGACGCCGACGACGGGACCGGCACCGACGTGTACGCCCTCCCCTCCCCGGACGGCTTCTCCGGCGGGCGGGGCGGACGCCGACGCAGGTGAGGGCGGTAGCAGTCAACGCGTGACGTTGTCACCGTGCGTATCGTTGTACCGCGCGGCTGCACTCGTGCGAAGGCAGCCGGGGAGGAGCGCCAACGATGACCGTCCTTGAAGACAGGATCGCGATGGCCGACGCCAACACGCAGCGCCTGGACGAGTGGTTCGAGCGGCTGGAGCGGATGCCCGTCCCCGAGGGATACAAGGCCGAGATCGTCGGGGGCTACGTCTACATGACTCCGCAGCGGGACATTCACTGGGAGACCATCCGTCAGATCCTGTGGGCTCTTGAGGACACCTTCGGGAGGCGCGCCCGAGTTCTCTCCGACGTCAGAATCGACTTCCCCGGTCATCAGAACGGCTTCTGTCCGGACGTGGCCAAGTTCCGCGACGGCGCGGCCAAGAACGAGGAGGGGCGCTGGCGGTACGAAGACATCGAGTTCGTCGCCGAGGTCATCTCGAAAGGGACCGCGCCCAACGACTACGGTCCCAAGAAGACCGCCTATGCCACCGCCGAGGTTCCCGTGTATCTCGTCGCCGACCCCTATCTGGCCAGGTGCACGGTGTACACCGAACCCAAGGACAGTGCCTATCAGTGCGAGTTGCGCGTCGACTACGGAAACGACGTCGACCTGACCGCCACCGCCCTCGGGCTCACCCTCGCCACCGCCGCCTTCCCCCGCGACTGAATCCGCCTCCTCTTGCGTCGAGCGCACTCCAAGCCGTTGGCTTGGGGACCATGAAGTACACGCAGCTCGGACGCACGGGACTCAAGGTAGGCCGACTCGTCCTCGGCACGATGAACTTCGGCCCGCAGACCGACGAGGCGGACAGCCACGCGATCATGGACGCGGCGCTGGACGCGGGCATCAACCTCTTCGACACCGCGAACGTGTACGGCTGGGGCGAGAACAAGGGCCGTACCGAGGAGATCATCGGCAACTGGTTCGCGAAGGGCGGCGAGCGCCGCGACAAGGTCGTCCTCGCGACCAAGGTCTACGCGAACATGGCCGCCGAGGGCGACGCGTGGCCCAACCACGACAAGCTCTCCGCGCTCAACATCCGCCGCGCCGTGGACGCCAGCCTCAAGCGCCTGCGGACCGACCACATCGACCTCTACCAGTTCCACCACATCGACCGCGCCACCTCCTTCGATGAGATCTGGCAGGCCGTCGACACCCTCGTACAGCAGGGCAAGATCCTCTACGTCGGGTCCTCCAACTTCCCCGGCTACAAGATCGCCCAGGCCAACGAGACCGCCGCGAGACGCGGTGGCACCATCGGACTCGTCAGCGAGCAGTGCCTCTACAACCTCGCCGAGCGCCGCGCCGAGATGGAGGTCATCCCGGCCGCGCGGGAGTACGGGCTCGGGGTGATCCCCTGGTCCCCGCTCCACGGCGGGCTGCTCGGCGGGGTCATCAAGAAGCAGGTCGAGGGCGGTCGCCGGGCCTCCGGCCGGGCCGCCGACTCGCTCAAGGACACCGCCGTACGCGCGCAGATCCAGTCGTACGAGGACCTGCTGGAGAAGCACGGCGTCGAGCCCGGTGAAGCCGCGCTGGCCTGGCTGCTCACCCGGCCGGGAGTGACCGGGCCCATCGTCGGCCCGCGCACCGGGGAACAGCTGGCGTCCGCGCTGCGGGCCGTCGAGCTGGAGCTGTCGGAGGAGGTACTGGCCGGCCTGGAGGAAATCTTCCCGGGGAGCGGACCGTCCCCGGAGGCCTTCGCCTGGTAACTCCCTTACGGGACGGGCGCGTTGGCGGCGGGGCGGCTACTTTCCGACTGCCGCCGCCATCGCGACCAGGACGAACAACAGCACAAGCGCACCGGCCATGATCCGGTTCCGGGTTTTCGGGTCCACCCCGGGAGCCTAACCGGCGGCCCCGAGCGGCTCGCGGGCGACCGTCTCGTACCGGGGCGGCTCCCCGGACTCTCCCGGCTCGCCCGGCTGCGTCGGCTGCCCCACCTGCCCCGGCTCGGGCAGGTTGCTGCGCACCAGGGCCAGCTCGTGCACCGTCCAGGGGCGGCCGGCGTAGCCCTCGAGCGCGGTCAGGTACGGGTCCAGGTCCGTCGCCTCACGACCGCGGGCGACCGTGAGGTGCGGCCGGTAGGCGTGGTGGTCCGCCATCGGCAGGCCGGCCTCCCGGCCCGCCGCCGCGGCCCGGTCCGCCAGCAGCCGCAGCGCGGCCAGATCACCGTCCGCGCCGGCCCACAGCACCCGCCCGTGCCCGAACTGCCCGCCCCCGCGCAGCGCCAGCCGGAACGGTCCGGTGTGCCGGGCCGCACCCGCCAGCCGCTCCGACAGGTCCGCTACGGCGTCGTCGCCGACCTCGCCGTAGAAGGCGAGGGTGAGGTGCCAGCCCGGGGGGCCGGTCCAGCGGAGGCCGGCGGCGCCCGGCAGGCCGCGCAACTCCGCGACGGCGAGCGCGAGTTCGGCGCGTACGTCCTCGGGTGGCAGGAGCGCCGCGAAGAGTCTCATGGGGTCAGCCTGCCAGGGCAGGCGGGACGGTGGTACCGGTCCGCGGCGGGAGGCGTTCCGCGGACCGGGACCCGGCGGCCACGTGGTCAGGCGGCCACGTGGTCAGGCGGTCACGTGGTCAGGCGGCCGTCGCCAGTCGCTCCCGGTCGCGGGGGACGAAGGCGACGTGCGGGTGGCCGCGGTTCCAGCCGACCGACAGCCGCAGATCGCCGACGCGGGCCAGGACGAGGCCGATGGTGACGGCGGCGGCGGCCGCGATGGCACCGCCGAGGGCGAAGCCCACCCGGGGGCCGTAGGTGTCCGTTATCCAGCCGACGACCGGCGCGCCCACGGGCGTACCGCCCATGAAGACCATCATGAACAGCGCCATGACGCGGCCCCGCATGGCCGGGTCGGTGCCCATCTGGACGGCGGTGTTGGCGGTGACGTTGATCGTCAGCCCGAAGACGCCGATCGGCACCAGGAGCAGCGCGAACAGCCAGTACGACGGTGCCAGCGCCGCCGCGATCTCCAGCATGCCGAAGGCCGCCGCGGCGCCGATCAGCAGGCGCAGCCGGGCCGTGCCCCGGCGGGCGGCGAGCAGGGCGCCGATCAGGGAGCCGGACGCCATCAGGGTGTTGAAGAGGCTGTAGGAGCCGGCGCCGGCGTGGAAGACGTCGTCGGCGTAGGCCGAGAGCCAGACCGGGAAGTTGAAGCCGAAGGTGCCGATGAAGCCGACGAGGACGATCGGCCAGATCAGGTCCGGGCGGCCGGCGACGTAGTGCAGGCCCTCGCGGAGCTGGCCCTTGCCGCGCGGGGCGCGGCGCACGGCGTGCAGGTCGCGCGAGCGCATCAGGACCAGGCTGACCAGGGGCGCGACGAAGGAGAGGCCGTTGAGGAGGAACGCCCAGCCGGTGCCGACGCCGGTGATGAGGAGGCCCGCGACGGCGGGTCCGACCAGGCGGGCGGACTGGAAGTTCGCCGAGTTGAGGCTGACCGCGTTCTGCAGCTGGTCGGGGGCGACCATCTCGGAGACGAAGGACTGCCGGGCCGGGTTGTCCACGACCGTGGCGAGGCCGACGGCGAAGGCGGCGACGTAGACGTGCCACACCTGGACGTGGCCGGAGAGGGTCAGGGCGGCGAGTACCAGGCCGGTGAGCGCCATCGCCGTCTGGGTGACGAGCAGCGTGGGGCGCTTGGGCAGCCGGTCGACGAGGACACCGCCGTAGAGGCCGAAGAGGAGCATCGGCAGGAACTGCAGGGCGGTGGTGAAACCGACCGCGGTGGAGGAGCCGGTGAGGCTGAGGACCAGCCAGTCCTGGGCGATGCGCTGCATCCAGGTGCCGGTGTTGGAGACGACCTGGCCGATGAAGAAGAGGCGGTAGTTCCGGACCTTCAGCGAGCTGAACATCGAGGACCTGCCGGTGGGGGCGGGCGGGGAGTCGGGGATGGCTGGCGCGGGGGCGGAGTCTGCTCCGGGTCCCGAACTCAAAAGGTCGCCTCCTGAATAGAGCGTGTTTCCTTACAGATGTGCGAGTTTGTCCAGCACGGGGGCGGCGGCGACGATCTTCGCCCACTCGTCCTCGTCGAGGGCCTCGACCAGGCCGGCCAGGAACGCGTTGCGCCGGCGGCGGCTCTCTTCGAGCATCGCCTCGGCCTGTTCGGTCTTGGTGACGACCTTCTGGCGCCGGTCGTCGGGGTGCGGTTCGAGCCGCACCAGGCCCTTGGCCTCCAGCAGCGCCACGATGCGGGTCATCGAGGGCGGCTGCACGTGCTCCTTGCGAGCCAGCTCGCCGGGGGTGGCACTGCCACAGAGGGACAGGGTGCCGAGCACCGACATCTCGGTGGGGCTGAGCGACTCGTCGACCCGCTGGTGCTTGAGCCGACGGGACAGCCGCATCACGGCTGATCTCAAGGAGTTCACGGCGGCAACGTCGTCGCCATGGGTTAGGTCCGGCATGTCCTTAGCTTAACTCATTACTCTCTCTAAAGACCACCGGAAACACGCCGCTGCGCCCGTGACCCCGGCCACGGAGCTCTCGATTCACCCATATGAGTGATCCGGGCGCGGAACCCCGCCCGATGCCGGAAGGCGGCCCCGACGCTCGTCTCCATGGGGACCAGCGTGCTCAGCCTGCGGATGAACGGGGAGCTGCTCGACCGGCTCCGGGACCATGCGGCGAAGAGGGGGATGAGCGTCCAGGACTACGTGGTCCGGACGCTCGTCCGCGACGACTTCGACGAGCGGTTCCAGACCGCCGTCGAGAGGACGGAGAAGTTCTACGGCGTCGGGTGATCCCGCCGGGTCACGTCAGACCCAGCGCCGGCATCAGGTAGTAGAAGGCGAACACCGCCGCGACGACGTACATCGCGGCCGGGATCTCCTTGCCGCGCCCCGCCGCCAGGCGCAGCGCCACGAAGGTGATGAAGCCCATGCCGATGCCGTTGGTGATCGAGTAGGTGAACGGCATCATCACCATCGTGATGAAGGCCGGGATCGCGATCGTGAGGTCGGCCCAGTCGATCTCCCGGACCGAACCCGACAGGATCAGGAAGCCCACCGCGAGCAGCGCGGGGGTGGCCGCCTGGGACGGGACCATCGTGGCGACCGGCGTGAGGAACAGCGCCACGGCGAAGAGGCCGCCGGTGACCACGTTGGCGAGGCCGGTGCGCGCGCCCTCGCCGACGCCCGCCGTGGACTCCACGAAGCAGGTGGTGGCCGAGGAGGAGCTGGCGCCGCCCACCGCGACCGCGATGCCGTCGACGAAGAGCACCTTGTTGATGCCGGGCATCTGGCCCTGGGCGTCGGTCAGTTCGGCCTCGTCGCTGATGCCCATGATGGTGCCCATCGCGTCGAAGAAGCACGACAGCAGGACGGTGAAGACGAAGAGCACGCCGGTCAGTACGCCGACCTTGCCGAAGCCGCCGAAAAGGCTGAACTTGCCGAGCAGGCCGAAGTCGGGGGTGGCGACCGGGTTGCCGGGCCACTTCGGGGTGGTCAGGCCCCAGGACGGCACGGTGGCGACCGCGTCGATGATCAGCGCCAGAACGGTCATCGCGACGATCGAGATCAGGATCGCGCCGGGCACCTTGCGCACGATCAGCGCCAGGGTGAGCAGCACCCCGAGGACGAAGACCAGGACCGGCCAGCCGTTGAGGTGGCCGTCGCTGCCGAGCTGGAGCGGGACGGTGGTCTGGGCGGCGTCCGGGATGCGCGAGACGAACCCGGAGTCGACGAGCCCGATCAGCATGATGAAGAGGCCGATACCGATCGCGATGGCCTTGCGCAGCCCGTAGGGCACCGCGTTCATGACCCGCTCGCGCAGGCCCGTGGCGACCAGCAGCATCACCACGAGACCGGCGAGGACGACCATGCCCATGGCGTCCGGCCAGGACATGCGGGGCGCGAGCTGGAGCGCGACGACGGAGTTCACGCCGAGACCGGCGGCGAGCGCGATCGGCACGTTGCCGATGACACCCATCAGCAGGGTGGTGAACGCGGCCGTCACGGCGGTCGCCGTGACCAGCTGGCCGTTGTCGAGGTGGTGCCCGTACATGTCCTTCGCGCTGCCGAGGATGATCGGGTTCAGCACGATGATGTAGGCCATCGCGAAGAAGGTGGCGAAACCGCCGCGGACCTCCCGGGGCAGCGAGCTGCCGCGCTCGGAGATCTTGAAGTAACGGTCGAGCGCGGTCGGCATTGGAGGTTCCTACGATCAGAAGCGGACAGACGGAAACCGTTTCAGTATGAACATATGAACACGATCGACGCTATCTCCGCGCGTAGACACCCGTGGGCCCCCGGCCCCGATCGCCTCCGGGGCAGCGCCTCGTAAGCTGTGGCCATGGCGAAGCGGACACCGACACACGAGGCGCCGGAGCCCCTGGAGGGCCCCGTCGTCGCCACCGTCACGGGCGGCACGATCCTCTGGTTCGTCCTCTTCCTGGCACAGCTCCCGTTCTACGGCTGGTTCGACCGCCACGGGCACCTGTGGTGGCTGTGGACCTGCCTGGCCGGGACCGGTCTCGGGCTCATCGGCATCTGGTACGTCCGGGGGCGCGACGCGGCGCTGAAGCGGGCGGCGGCCGACCCCGCCGGCCCCGAAGGCCCTGATGTCCCCGAAGGCTCCGACGGCCCTGCCCGTCCCGCCGGCCCCGGCCCCTCCGCCGCCGCCGAGTGACGACGCCCCCGTACAACCACCGCATCACCCGGCCGCGCCGACCGTCCTCCCCAGGTCGGATCTTCCGGGCACTCGGCGGGTGAACCGGTAGATCCGCACGTACCGTCGAACGCATGACGCACATCGACGCGGGTGCCGAACTCGACCCTGTGCACCCGGTGCCTCTCCCGGGGCGGGCCAGAGGGCTCACCGCCGCCGAGGTCTCCGAGCGGGTGGCGCGGGGCGAGGTCAACGACGTGCCGGTGCGCAGCAGCCGGTCGGTGGTCGAGATCGTCCGGGCCAACGTCTTCACCCGGTTCAACGCCATCATCGGTGTGCTCTGGGTGGTCATGCTCTTCGTCGCGCCGTTCCAGGACAGCCTGTTCGGGTACGTGATCCTCGCCAACACCGGTATCGGCATCGTCCAGGAGTGGCGGGCGAAGCAGACGCTGGACTCGCTGGCCGTGATCGGCGAGTCGAGACCGACCGTGCGCCGGGACGGGGCCGCCGTCGCCGTCGACACCTCGGAGCTCGTGCTCGGCGACGTGATCGAGATCGGGCCGGGCGACAAGGTCGTGGTCGACGGGGAGTGCGTCGAGGCGGACGGCCTGGAGATCGACGAGTCACTGCTGACCGGCGAGGCCGACCCGGTCGTCAAGCACCCCGGCGACCAGGTCATGTCGGGCAGCTTCGTCGTCGCGGGCGGCGGTGCCTTCCGGGCGAGGAAGGTCGGCCGCGAGGCCTACGCCGCCCAACTCGCCGAGGACGCTTCCCGGTTCACCCTCGTCCACTCCGAGCTGCGCACCGGCATCTCCACCATCCTCAAGTACGTGACGTGGATGATGATCCCGACCGCGATCGGCCTGGTCATCAGCCAACTCGTCGTCAAGCAGCACGGGTTCAAGGACTCCGTCGCACGGACCGTGGGCGGCATCGTGCCGATGGTCCCGGAGGGGCTGGTACTGCTCACCTCGGTCGCCTTCGCCATCGGCGTGATCCGTCTTGGCCGGAAACAGTGCCTGGTGCAGGAGCTTCCGGCCATCGAGGGCCTCGCCCGCATCGACACCGTCTGTCTCGACAAGACCGGCACCCTCACCGAGGGCGGCATGGACGTCACCGAGCTGCGGACCCTGGGGGGCGCCTACGAGCCGTACGTACGCCGGGTGCTCGGCGCGCTCGGGGCGGCGGACCCGCGGCCGAACGCGTCGCTGCGGGCGGTCGCCGCCGCCTGCCCGGACGAGGCGGGCTGGCGGTGCGAGGAGTCGCTGCCGTTCTCCTCGGCCCGCAAGTACGGCGGGGCGTCCTTCGACGAGGGCGACGGGCGGTCCGGCACCTGGCTGCTCGGCGCCCCCGACGTGCTGCTCGCCGACGACGATCCGGCGCTGGCCGAGACCGAACGGCTGAACGAGGAGGGGCTGCGGGTGCTGCTGCTGGCCCGCGCCTCGGGCCGCCTGGACGCCGCCGAGGTGGCGCGCGGGGCCGCGCCCACCGCGCTGGTCGTCCTGGAGCAGCGGCTGCGGCCCGACGCGGCCGAGACCTTGCGCTACTTCGCCGAGCAGGACGTCCGGGCCAAGGTGATCTCCGGTGACAACGCGGTGTCGGTGGGCGCGGTGGCCGGGAAGCTGGGGCTCACCGGAGAGGTGGTCGACGCCCGTCAACTCCCCGCCGGGCAAACGGAGCTGGCGTCCGCGCTCGACGCCGGCACGGTGTTCGGGCGGGTCACCCCGCGGCAGAAGCGGGAGATGGTGGGCGCGCTCCAGTCCCGCGGTCACACGGTGGCGATGACCGGGGACGGGGTGAACGACGTACTCGCCCTGAAGGACGCCGACATCGGGGTGTCCATGGGGTCGGGTTCGGAGGCGACGCGGGCGGTCGCGCAGATCGTGCTGCTCAACAACAGTTTCGCGACGCTGCCTTCGGTGGTGGCCGAGGGGCGCCGGGTGATCGGCAACATCACCCGGGTGGCGACGCTCTTCCTGGTGAAGACGGTCTACTCGGTGCTGCTGGCCGTGCTGGTGGTCTGCTGGGGGGTCGAATACCCCTTCCTGCCACGGCATTTGACCCTGCTGTCCACGCTGACCATCGGCGTCCCGGCCTTCTTCCTCGCCCTCGCGCCCAACGCGGAACGGGCACGGCCCCACTTCGTGCGGCGGGTGATGCGGTACTCGGTACCGGGCGGGGTGGTGGCGGGGGTGGCGACCTTCGTGACGTATCTGATCGCCCGTCACCGTTACACCGGGGCGGGCTCGTTGGGAGCGGAGACGAGCGCGGCGACGCTGACGCTGTTCCTGATCTCCCTGTGGATCCTGGCGATCATCGCCCGCCCGTACACCTGGTGGCGGGTCGCCCTGGTCGTCTCGATGGGCGCCGCGTTCATGGTCGTCCTGATCGTTCCCTCGCTCCAGCACTTCTTCGCGCTCAAGCTGGTGGGGGTGACGATGCCGTGGATCGCGGTGGGGATATCGGTGGTGGCGTCGGCGGCCCTGGAGGTCCTCTGGCGACTGGCGGGGCGGCGGGCGCCGGAGTAGCGGGGGCCGTGGCGCCGCCGGGCGCGCGGTGCCCCGCGCCCCTGGGGGACGCGGGGCACCGAGGGTGGGTCTACTGCACGTCGACGTAGTCGCCCGTCGCGTTGACCGCCGGGGTGGTGGACGTACCGGCGAAGCTGTACCGGTAGTAGCCGTCGACCGTCGCCGTGGTGGTGGTCTTCAGGGTCCCCGTCGACGTGGTCTTGATGGTCTTCAGGGTGGTGTACGTGGTGGCGCTCTTCTTACGGAACTGGAGCTTGACCGACTGGGTGGCGTAGCCGGCGTACTTGTTGGTCTCCCAGTTGGCGCGGGAGAGCTTGCCGGTGACCGTGACGGTCTTGCCCTTCTTCACCGGCTCCGGCGCCGCGTCGACGGTGAGCTGGGAGAGGCGCTGGACGGAGACGCCGCCCAGGTCGCCCTGGACCTTCGTGGCACCGGCGGAGGTGATGGCGAGACCGCCCGCCTTCCAGGCGCCGGCGTCGGTGTTCAGCAGGTCGCCGTCGGCCGGGCGGACGTAGATGGTGGCCTTGCAGGTGAGGACCGTCGTCGACGCGGCGGTGCAGGTGCCCGGGTCGTCGCTGATGATCTCGTTGGTGGGGCTGTTGACCGAGGTGCCGCGGTAGATGAGCGGGCCGCTGGCGAAGTTGGCGCTGCTGGTGTCGAGGCTCGCGGCGTGCGTCAGGGTGTACGTGACCGGGACGGAGACCTTCGCGGAGGCGCCCACGACGACGGCCTTGCCGCTGTTGACCTTGACGTTGGAGAAGGTGACGTTGAGCGCCGCGGCTGCGGTCGCGCTGCCGTCCGCGGTGGCGGCGCTGAACGCGGCCTTCCCGGACGGGGCCTTGCCGGACGGGGCGTCGGCGGCCTGTGCGGCCGGTACGGCGAAGGCGGAGAGAACCAGGGCGCCGGAGACGGCGGCCACGGTGGCGCGTATGCGCATGCGTTCCCCAAGTGGAGAAAGGGGGCCCCGGCGCGCTGGTCGTTCCTCACGGCTCGTCGTCGGCGCAGGGGCCCGAGTGATCAGGGAGTCTGTTGACTCAACTGATCAGATCCGTGAGGGAAGCGACTGGTTGTGCAAGTGGTGGAAAAATTTGTGCACTCATTGCGAATGAGTGGCGATGCGCGGGGAGTACGGGCAGTGCGGGCAGGGCCCGGCCCCGGGTGCGAGCCCCGGGGCGGGCGGGGTGTGACTACTGCACGTCGACGTAGTCACCCGCGGCGCTGACCGCCGGAGTCGTCGTCGTGCCCGCGAAGCTGTAGCGGAAGTACCCGTCCACGGTCGCCGTGGTGGTGGTCTTCAGGGTGCCCGTCGAGGTGGTGTTGACGGTCTTGAGCGTCGTGTAGGTGGTGGCGCTCTTCTTGCGGAACTGGAGCTTGACCGGCTGGGTGGCGTAGCCGCGGTAGGCGCTGTCGTCCCAGTTGGCGCGGGACAGCTTGCCGGTGACGGTGACGGTCTTGCCCTTCTTCACCGGCTCCGGGGCGGCGTTGACCGTCAGCTTGGAGTAGCGCTGGAGGTTGAAGGCGCCGACCTTGTCGGTCACCGCGACGCCCACGTTGTCCAGGTTCGGGTCGTTGGGGTCCTCGCCGTTGAACGCGACGGCGTAGCCGGCCGCCTTCCAGGCGCCCGCGTCCTCGTTGAGCAGGAACAGCGGGTCGATGGAGACGGTCGCGGTGCAGGAGGCCACCGTCGAGGACGAGGCCGTGCAGGTCGCGTCGTCGCTGGAGAAGTCCCACACCGACGCCTCGAAGGACGAGCCGCGGTAGAGGTCGATCGCCGCGACGAAGTCGGAGGCCTGGATGTTGACGTCGGCGCCGTGGGTCAGCTTGAAGGAGACCGGCACCTTGACGACGTTGGTCGTACCGACGGCGATGTTCTTGCCGTTGTTGACCTTCACGTTGGAGAAGGAGGCGTCCAGGACGTACGGCTCGCCGTCCACCCCCGCGGTGTAGGCGGAGACGCCCGTGCCGGAGTGGGCCGCGGCCAGGGCGCCGGCGACGTCCGCGGGTGCCTTCGGCCGGGCGTCGGCGGCGTGGGCCGCCGGAAGGGCGAGGGCGGAGAGAGCCAGGGCACCCGAGACGGCGGCCACGATGGGACGTATGCGCATGCGTTCCCCTGCATGGAGGGGGTCCCGGCGGGTCTTCCACCGCATGGCTCGTGGTGACACCGGGGCCCGAGTGATCATCGAGTCTGTTGACTCACGTGATCAGATCCGTGGCGGGGTCGAATGGTTGTACACCTCGTGAACATTTCTCGCGGCGTTCGTGAAGATCGGCTTCCGCTCAGTCGAACCACCGGTCCCGCGCCAACTCCTCGGTCCGCGAAGGGTCTTCGAGCAGCGCCGCCACCTCGAACCGCCGCGGCCACTGTCCGGCGGCCCACGCCAGCCCGGCGGCGACCCCCTCGACGGTCGCCGCGTGCAGCACGCCGTCCCGGGTGCGCCGCCAGTCGATCTCGACGCCGTCCACGAGGAGTTCCTCGTGTTCGACGTAGGTGGCGGGCGTCCGCGGTCCGAGCAGCACGCGCACGGACGCCGGTACGCCGTGTTCGGTGCCCTCGGAGCCGACCTCGCCGGTGACGGACTCGCTCAGCCGCCGGACCTGGAACAGTTCCGCCAGTTCGGCGGCCCGGGCCGGCCGTACGGGCAGCAGCGGGACGCCCGTCGTGAAGGGCAGCAGGTCGGGTGAGTCGACGACCACGGCGTCGGCCGCGTCGACGACGGTCACCTCGCCGTCCAGCACCGCCCGCAGTTCGTCCGGCAGGGTCACCAGCTCGGGGTCCAGCTCGGCCAACGCGCCGTACAGGGCGTGCAGTTGACCGCCCGACACCGTTCTGGCGGGGTCGGCGAGCCGGTCGAGCAGTTCGGCGGCGCCGCCCGGCTCGGCGAGCAGCGCGGCGACGGAGGTCCGTACGCCGAGCGCCCGGAGCACCTGTTCGTCGTCGAAGCCGGTCGCGTCGGCCTCGTCGTACAGGCCGCGCAGCAGCGGGTCGCCGCCGGCCGCCAGCAGACCGGCCGGGCGGCGGCCGTCGAGCACCGGGTGCCCGCGCAACCACCAGGCGGTGTAGGGCCTTACGATCTCGTGCGTGCCGTCCGGCAGCAGGACGCGCACCGGCTGGGTCAGCGCGTCGCGCAGCGGCGGCCGGGCGAGCAGGGCGAGCGCCTGCGGCCAGCAGTCGTCGTCGACGAGGTCGAGATCGCGTACGGCGACGAGTTCGGTGGCGACCGGCGGGACGGGCGTGTCGGGGAACCGGTCGAGGACGTCCTCCGACCAGACGTCCACGGCGTCCAGCAGGCCGGCGTCGTCCGGCTCGGCGAAGTCGCCGTCGCGGGGCTCCAGTTCGTCCGGGTCGAGGACCACGTCGGTGGCCCGCACGAGGGTGAAGGTGGCGAGGACCCCGCAGGCGGCGAGGGGCTGTTCGCCCCAGCGACCGGCCAGTTCGGCGTCGACCAGGGCGAGTTCGCCCTCCCGCATGATCTGGGCGAACGGGCTGCCCGGCAGCACCAGTTCGCCGGCCGGGGAGAGTTCGCCGTCCTCGTCGGGCAGGGCGAGCGCGCCGAGCCAGGGTTCGTCGCCGGGCTCCAGGCCCGCGTCCCGCACCAGGGCGAGCACCGTGTCGGCCAACTCCTCGGCGTCCGGGGTGTCCTCGTCCCAGACGGCGCCGCCCTCGTCGTCGAGGGAGGCGGCGACGGCGGCCCGCACCTGGGGGGTCGTGAGGACCGCGCGCGGCGTCGCGGGCAAGGCGCCCAGCTTCTCCAGGAGCGGGTGGGCGGCGTCCGGGTGGGCGACCTTGAGGCCGAGCCGGGCGAGCACCCGGGGGTCCACCCGGGCGGTTTCCGGTCCCGGCAGGAGGACTTGCCGGGGCCCGATCGTCGTCCGTAGCCCCTTGGCGCCGAAAGTCCGGGAGGTACCTCCGGCGAGCGGGACCGGCAGTCCGGACAGCCGGTCCGGGTCGACGCCCGCGAGGCTTTCGTAGAGCCGATGCCACCAGCCGGGTTCCTTCTCCAGGCCGGCCAGCCGGTCGATCGCGTCGGTCAGCGGCACCCGGGAGACACCCAACGTCCGCAGTTCCACGCGTCGTTCGAGTCCGGCGGGCAGCAGCGTCGGCAGCACCTCGGCCAGGACGCGCACGGTGTCGGCACCAGCGCCCTCGACGATCTCGGCGTCGCGGGGCCGTAGGGCTTCGGGCAGCGCGCCGGGATCGCCGAGGCCGCCGGGATCGCCGAGATCAGCGTGGTCGGTGTCGTTGGTGCGACCGGGGTGACCGCTGTGCTCGGTGTGACCGGGGTGACCGCTGTGCTCGGCGGGGTCGGTGGAGTCGCCGTATTGGGCTGCGGGCGGCAGGAACGCGGTCCGCGGCAGCCGGTCCAGGATCGCCTGGCGCAGCGAGCCGTCCAGTTCGCCCTTGCCCAGCGGGCCGGGTACCAGCGCGATGACGCCCTCGGTCACCGGCCGCCAGGCGGCGAGGAGTTGGACGTAGGCGTCCGCCGCGCAGCGCACCACGAAGTCGGTGAGCGGGCCGGGTGCGACGTGCCGGCGAGTGGTGTCCAACGGCAGGGACGCGATCAACAGGGCGGGCACGCCGAGGGGTTCGTCGCTCGGTGTGGGCGCGTGGACGACGGGGCTGGTGCGCGGCCGGGCCGGGGTTCCGTCGGCGTCGACGGGCACCGCCCAGGTGACCGACCAGTGCGGTCGCAGCCGTTCCTCGACCGGCCGGTCGGCGAGCAGTTCCTTCGCGAGCGTCCCGTGCGCGGAGACCGTACGCCACCGGGTGGTGCCCTCACGGGTGTCCTCCACGACGGTGTCGGCGCCGTCGCCGCGCCTGCGCAGCGTGCGGGGCGCGTCGTCGCCGACCTCGACCACGACCTCTTCCAGGCCCGGCAGGGCGAGGAGGAGAGCGTCGTCGACGGCGCTCAGGAGGCGTTCGGCGAGAGCCTCGGCGGCGGGGTCGCGCAACGGGAGGATGACGACCGTGTCGTAGCCCTCGGGGGCGCTCCCCTCGGCGGCGAACGGCAGCCGCAGCAACGGCACATGGCCGTCCCGCCGGCGGATCTCGTCGCCCAGTCCCGGGCTGTTCCGGGCGGTGTCCGTGGCGAGTCCGCGGGCCTCGGCGAGGGACCACCGGACACCGCCGTGCCGGCCGACGACGGCGGGCTCGTCGGTCACGGCGACCACGGCGGCGAAGCCGACGCCGAAGCGGCCGACGGCGCTGTCGGGGGCGTCGCGCTTGGCGGAGGCGCGGAGCGTGGAGAGCGATTCGGCACCGGCCGCGTCGAGCGGGGCGCCGGTGTTCGCGGCGCACAGGACGCCGTCGCGGAGGGTGAGCCGCAACCGTCCCGGTACGCCGGCCCGGGCGGCGGCGTCGGCGGCGTTCTGCGCGAGCTCGACGACGAGCCGGTCCCGGTACCCGCCGAGGACCAGGTCCTCCTCGGCGTTGGCGTCCTCCCGGAACCGGGCCGGGCCGGCGGCCCAGGCATCCAGCACGCCGCGACGCAGACGGGCGGTGCCGAACGGATCGGCCCCCTCGGCAGCGGGCCGCACGAACTTGCTCACGTACGTTCACTCTCCTCATCGGCGTGACCACGAAGGTACCGCGCGGCGGGGAGACCGCGGCCCGGACCTCCGACCGGCGATCGGAGGCGCACGTCATCAAGGCCGCCGACGCGGTGGGGGGAGGGGTGCGGCTGCGAAAGCGTGACACTTCCGCTCCGAGTGTCACGCTTTCTGGCGGGACAGGGGGTGCCGGGTCAGCCAGCCGACGCGTACACGCCACCAGGCCCGTCCGGTCGGCCCACCCCACCGCGCACCGCGCAGCAGCCTTACCTGGGCCCCAACTCCCCCCGCGGCCCCAAGGCGGAGGGCAGTGCGGCTGCGAAAGCGTGACACTTCCGCTCCGAGTGTCACGCTTTCTGGCGGGACACGGGGTGCCGGTCAGCCCTCCGACGCGTGAGCCACGACGCCCCCGGGGCGCCGGCCCACCGCGCAGCCCTACGAGTGCCCCAGCTCCCCCGCGTCCTCGTCGGAGTCGGCGGACACCGAACCCGCGTCCGCCGCCGGGCGCAGCGGGAAGGGGTCCACCCGGGTCTCGTCGATCACCGGAGGCGGCGGGACCGGGGGCTTCGGCATGACGGCGGCCTCGGAGTGGCCCCCGCAGCCGTACGACAAGGAGACGACCCGGCCGTCGGCCGGGGAGAACTCGTTGGCGCAGACCCCGAACGCCTGGCCCAGGGAGCCGCCGATCGGCGCGAGGAAGCCACAGCTGCCACAGGACGCCGGAGCCGCCTGCGCCATCGGGGTCTCGGCGCCGAAGGACTCCTCCCAGCGGTCTGCGGCGACATGCAGGCCGTAACGGGAGAGGACCCGGGCGCGGCGCATGCCGAGCTCCTCGGCGACCGCCGCGATCGAACCGCGGGTGGGGACCGCCGGCAGGCTCGCCGGTGAGCCGGGCGTCACCTCGGCGTCCTCCGCCTCGGCGAGCTCGGCCAGCTCCGCCGAGACGACGGAGGTGGGCGGCGGCTCGTCCTCGCCGGAGTAACCGGGTTCCAGGCGCAGATCCTCGGCGTCCGTCGGCAGGAGGTCGCCGGGACCCATGTCCCCGGGGCGCAGCCGCTCGCTCCACGGCACCCACTCCGGCGCCAGCAGCGCGTCCGGGCCGGGCAGGAGGACCACCTCGTTCAGGGTCACCAGTTTGGCGCGGGACGCGCGGGCGACCGTCACCGCCCAGCGCCAGCCCCGGTAGCCGAACTCCTTGCACTCGAAGAAGTGCGTGACCACGCGGTCGCCCTCGGACTGGAGTCCCGCCTGCTCGCCGACGACGCCGGGGGCGGCGGCCTCCTCGGCTGCGGAGCGGGCGAGGCCGACGGCCTCGGCGCACAGACGGTCAGGGGTGCGGCTTCGCGTGGTCGCTGCGCTCACAGGTATCGCTTCTCTCCTACGCCGTCTCACGGGTGCGCCGGTTCTGGCGAGGGGTGCGGACGGAGCGGCTGAAATGCGCCTCCCAGGTCCGGCAGGACGGGAGGAGGGCCGCGTCGACGTCCGCGCCCGATCGCGCTCGGGCGCACCTACGCCATCCATTCTGCGGGATGGCCGAGAGGCGCGCGGCCGAGAACAACCGCCACGGCGCGCTACGCACGCTACCTTCTTCCGGCGCGTGCGCCCACACCGACGGCCGGTTCACCCGGCGCGCCGACCTCTCCCCGGCCGGCGAGAACCCTGCACCGACCTTCCCCACGGACCGCGTACACCCGTGCCGGCCCCGCCCCGCAGCCCGCACAAACCCCTCACACATCCGGCCCGCCCAGCACCACAGGCGCGTGCCGCAGCCTGGTTCGCGGCCCCGCTCAGCCCCTATAGGCGCGGTAACGGCACTACGTTCGCCGTTCTCGGGGCACTATGACGGGGTGGCAGCCGCGAGGTCGCCCCAAGGTGCCACCGGGGTCGGTGGGGCCAAGGGGAGCATCCGAGGTGGCGGATCGGGCCGAATCAGCGGTGCCGTCCGCGCGGTCGGTCATGCCCTGCACCTGCCGGTGACGGGGGCCGCCCGGGGCATCCGCAAGGCGACCCACGCGCACGGCGCCGGCGAGTCCGGCCTCGGCCGGCTCATCGAACTGCACGCGGTGAACGGCGCCGGCGACGTCATGATCACCGTCGCCCTCGCCTCCACCGTCTTCTTCTCGGTCCCCACCGACGAGGCCCGCGGCCGGGTCGCGCTCTACCTCGCCATCACGATGGCGCCCTTCACGGTCCTCGCCCCGGTCATCGGCCCCCTCCTGGACAAGCTCCCGCACGGCCGCCGCGCCGCGATGGCCGCCGCGATGCTCGCCCGCGCCCTGCTCGCGCTGATCATCTCCGGCGCGGTCGCCACCGGCAGCCTGGAGCTGTATCCGGCCGCCCTGGGGGCGCTGGTCGCCTCGAAGGCGTACGGAGTCGTCAGAAGTGCCGTGGTGCCCCGGCTGCTGCCGCCGCGCGTCTCCCTGGTGAAGGCGAACTCCCGGGTCACCCTCGCCGGACTCCTCGCCACCGGCGTCGCCGCGCCCATCGCGGGCGGCCTGCACGCCGTCGGCGACCCCTGGCCGCTCTACGGCGCGTTCGTGATCTTCGTGGCCGGTACGGTCCTGTCGTTCTCCCTCGACCCCAAGGTCGACTCCGCCAAGGGCGAGGACACCGCCCTCCTCGCGGCGGACGAGGAGCATCTGCACGGCCCCCACCTCAAGTCGGTCAAGCGGCCGGGACTGCGCACGGTCGGGATGGCCGTCACCCACGCCCTGGGCGCCAACGCGGCCCTGCGCTGGCTCTCCGGCTTCCTCACCTTCTTCCTGGCGTTCCTGCTGCGCGAGCATCCGATGACCGGCCAGAGCGCCGCCGTCTCGCTCGGGATAGTCGCCGTCGCGGCGGGCGTCGGCAACGCGGTGGGCACCGCGGTCGGTTCGTGGCTGCGGCAGCGCGCGCCGGAGATCATCATCGTGACGGTGATGGGGCTGGTGCTGGGCGCGGCGATCGTCGCGGCGATCTTCTTCGGCGCGTTCCTGGTCGCCTGTCTCGCGGCGGTCGCCGGGTTCTGCCAGGCGCTGGCCAAGCTGTCGCTGGACGCGCTGATCCAGCGGGACGTGCCCGAGGCGGTGCGGACCTCGGCGTTCGCCCGCTCCGAGACGATGCTCCAGATGGCCTGGGTGCTCGGCGGCGCGATCGGCATCGTGATGCCCCTGAACGGCGCGCTGGGCTTCCTCCTCGCCGCCGCGGTGATCGCCCTGGGCTGGCTGACCACCCTGCGCGGCCTGCTCGCCTCGGCCCGGCACGGCAGTGGCGGACGGCCGCGAGTGGCGTAACGCCGGGCCACGCCGCACCCCGCGTGCGGAGCGGACCCGACCGGCCCGATAGCCTTCGCCCCATGACCATGCAATCCGCTGTGCGACGCCGCCGCGCCGTCGCCGCCGCCGGTGCCGTTTCCGCCGGACTGCTCGTCCTGTCGGCCTGCGACAAGCCGACGCCGATCTCGACGGTCACCGTCGGCAGGGACTCGGTCCACACGGAGGCCACCTGCTACAACGACGGCGACGCGGTGAAGACCGCCGACCTGACGAAGTGCCTGAAGGCCAAGGTGACCCTGACGGTCGACCCGGACGCCACGGTGCGCTTCGGGGTGGACCCGAAGATCGCCGACGGCTCCTGGACGATCCTGATGAACGGCCAGCCGCTCACCGACACCAGCAAGAAGACGTACCGGACGATCCCCGGCAGCGTGTTCTTCAACTCGCAGTACGGCGCGACCGGCAGCTCGACCGTCGTCTCCATCAAGGAGGGCGACAAGACGGTCAAGGGCCTGTGGTCCTTCAAGTTCAAGAAGGCCTCCTGACCACGCTCCGCCCCCGTGTCCTGGCAGCCACCGCCGTCCCGGCCGAACGGGACGCGGTGGCGCGGGCGTTGACGGGTGAGGGCATCAGCGTCATCGCCGTCGGTGTGGGCCCCGCCCGCGCCGCCGCCCACACCGCCACGGCCCTCGCCGCCGCCGCCCTCGCGGGCACCCCCTACGACCTCGTCGTCTCCGCCGGGATCGGCGGCGGCTTCCAGCCCGAAGCGCCCGTCGGCAGCCTCGTGCTCGCCGACGAGATCACCGCCGCCGACCTGGGCGCCGAGACCTCGGACGGCTTCCTCCCGGTCACCGAACTGGGCTTCGGCACCGTCACCCACCGTCCGCCGGATGCACTCGTACGAGACCTGGCGACCGCGGCCGGCGCCCTGACCGGAACCGTGCTCACCGTCTCCACGGTGACCGGCACGGCCGCCCGCGCCGCGCAGCTGCGCGCCCGCCACCCCCGGGCCCTCGCGGAGGCCATGGAGGGCTTCGGCGTCGCCGAGGCGGCCGCCGCCCACCACCTGCCCGTGCTGGAGATACGCGCGGTCTCCAACCCCGTCGGCCCGCGCAACCGCGCCGCCTGGCGCATCGGCGACGCGCTGACGGCGCTGACGGCGGGCTTCGCGAAGTTCGCGCCCGTACTGGAGAGTTGGAACCCCCATGAGTCCTGAGAGCCGGCCGCTGCGGATCGCCTACTCGCCCTGCCCGAACGACACGTTCGTCTTCGACGCCCTCGCCCACGGCCGGGTGCCGGACGCGCCCGCGCTCGACGTGACGTTCGCGGACATCGACATCACCAACGGCATGGCCGAGCGCGGCGAGCACGACGTGCTGAAGGTGTCGTACGCCGTCCTGCCCTACGTTCTCGACCGGTACGCGCTGCTGCCCTGCGGGGGCGCGCTGGGGCGGGGGTGCGGGCCGCTGGTGCTCACCCGGGAGGCGGGCGTCGACCTGACCGGCCGCCGGGTCGCCGTGCCGAGCGAGAGGTCGACGGCGTATCTGCTGTTCCGGCTCTGGGCCGCGGACACCGTGCCGGGCGGGGTCGGCGAGATCGTCGTCATGCCGTTCCACGAGATCATGCCGGCCGTGCGGGACGGGAAGGTGGACGCGGGACTCGTCATCCACGAGGCACGTTTCACCTACCAGAACTACGGGCTGCACAAGCTCGCCGACATGGGCGAGCACTGGGAGGAGACCACCGGGCTGCCGATCCCGCTGGGCGCGATCATCGCCCGGCGGACGCTCGGCGCACCGGCGCTGACCCGGCTCGCCGACTCCGTCCGGGCCTCGGTGCGCGCCGCCTGGGACGACCCCGAGGCCTCCCGCCCGTATGTCATGGCGCACGCCCAGGAGATGGACCCGTCCGTCGCCGACCAGCACATCGGCCTCTACGTCAACGAGTTCACCGCCGACCTCGGCGACGACGGCCTAGCGGCGGTCCGCGGTCTGCTGACCCGCGCGGCGGCCGAGGGGCTGGTACCGCCCCTCGGGCCCGGCGCTCTCGAATTCCCTTAGTCCGCAAGCCCGTTGAATGGCTGCGCGGCTGTGCGGCTATACGTCCAACTGGTCGGCGACCGCGCGCAGGAGGCCCGCGATCTTCTTGCCGGACGTCTTCTCCGGATAGCGGCCCTTCTCCAGCATCGGCGTGATGTTCTCCAGGAGGGTCGTCAAATCCTGGACGATGGAGGCGAGTTCGTCCGGCTTCTTGCGCTGGGCCGCCGCGACCGAGGGGGTCGGGTCGAGCAGGATGACCGAAAGGGCCTGGTCGCCGCGTTGACCGGCGACGACTCCGAACTCCACGCGCTGGCCCGGCTTGAGGGCTTCGACTCCGGCGGGCAGGACCGAGGAATGGACGAAGACGTCACCGCCGTCGTCGCGGGAGAGAAAGCCGAAGCCCTTCTCGGTGTTGAACCACTTGACCTTGCCCGTCGGCATGGAGTGAACCTCGTCCTCGTCCTCGTCGGAAAACTGCTGGGAACACGCTGGGAAAACGGTGCGGAACCGCTCCGGAACCGGTCCTGATAGCACGGGGGCGGGTCGTGACGACCCGCCGGTTCCCAGGCTAATGGTCTTGGAGCCGGTGACAAGACGTCACCCGGCTGTTCCTTCGCGCTGGGAACTACCCTGGTGCGGTGCGTGACAAAACCCAAACGAATTCCGCCGGCCCGGGCGACCGGCTGATCCGTGCCGGTGCCCTGGTCTTCTTCGCCGGTGCCGTGGCCACTCTCGTCACGGTAATACCGCTGCTGCTCGGCACCACGCCCTTTCCGACGTACATGTACCTCCTGAGCATGCTGATGGCGGTCGGATTCCTGATCGCGACCGCCGGCGTGCTCCGGTCCGTCGCCGCGGGGCGCCGTCAGGCGCGGGCCGGAAGGTAGTCCGAAAGCCATCGCGGGAAGTCGGTGAGAGCGCCGAGCACGACGTCCGCGCCGGCCGCGCGCAGTTCGTCCGCGTCGCACGGCCCGGTCGCCACGGCGACCGACAGGGCGTCGGCGGTACGGGCGCCGCGCACGTCTCCGACGTGGTCGCCGACGTAGACGCTCGCGCCCTCCTCGCGCAGCGCCCGCGCCTTCTGCTCGGCCCACAGATCGCCGATCACGGCGTCGGCGTCGATGCCCAGATGCGCCAGGTGCAGCTTCGCGTTGGGCTCGTATTTGGCGGTGACGACGACCGCCCGGCCGCCCGCGGACCGTACGGCCTCGATCGCCTCGCGGGCGCCGGGCAGCGCGGGGGTCGCGGTGATGGCGATCGACGGGTACATCGCGCGGTAGAGGTCCGCCACAGCGGGCACCTCCTCCGCCGGGAACCAGTTGACCAGCTCGTCCGCGAGCGGCGGCCCGAGCCGGGTGACCGCCAGATCGGCGTCGATGTACGCGCCCGTCCGCTCGGACAGCGCCCGGTAACAGGCGTGGATACCGGGCCGGGAGTCGATGAGCGTCATGTCGAGATCGAACCCCACGGTCAGCACACGGTCGCGACCGCCGGCACCGTCGCGCTCATGGGCGGGGGTCGGGGCTGCGGCTGGTGCGGCGGGGGCAGTCTCAGAGGGCGCGGTCATACGGCCCATTGTGCCCAGTGCCTACGACAGCCCCGCCTCGCCCCGGCCTGCCTCGCTCCGGCCCGCCTCGCTCCGGCCGGGTTCGCTCCGGCCCACCCCGCCCTGGCCTGCCTCGCCGCTTTGCCTCGCTCAGGCCTGCCTCGCCGCCTGCCTTGCCTCGGCCGTGCCCGGGCCCGCCCCTGCCGTGATCCCCATGCACGCCCCGACTACCGCTACCGGCGCCGCTACCGGCGCCGCTGCGACCGCCACGCCAGGTACAGCGCCGACGCGACGGCCGCGCCGCGCACCACCCAGGGCCAGGTCTGGCCGATCGCGTCGCTCATGTGGCCCTGGGCGACGGGAGTGCCCCAGCGGCCGTCGTCGCGGCCCCACAGCCAGACCAGTCCGGCGGCGACGGCCGCGCCCGGCAGGTACATCACCGCCGTCTTCGTCTCGGCCTGCGTCAGCCGCCGCGAACCGTAGGCGATGGCCCAGCCGAGCAGCAGTGCGAACCAGTTGCCGAGCACGGCGCCCCCGACGAGCAGCGCGGCGGCGAGCAGGAGCAGCGGGTTGGACCAACCGCCCGTGGGCAGCCGGGGCAGCCCGCGGCGGCGGACGCGGACAGCGGCGGGGACGACGGACTCCCCCGCCTTCTCCACCACGGCGGCCACGGGCACCCCGCCCGGCGTCACCGCCCCCGCTGTCCCGTCTGTCCCCGTCGGCGCCCCCGACTTCCCCGCGGTCTCGGGTTCCTTCGGCGGCGGAGGCCGCAGCAGCTCCGGGATCTCGATCCCGCCGACGAACCCGGGCACGCTCTCGCCCAACCCGAACGGGCTGGTGTCCCCGCGCCACCAGTCGGGCCGGGTCGCGCTGCCGCCCAGCTCCGCCGCGCTCGCGAGATGCGGCGGCGAGGGGATGTCGGAGGGCGGTCCGGGAGCCGCGGGCCCCTGCTCCGCGCCGCCCGGCCGCGAAGTGCCGCCCGGCTTCGGAGTGCCGCTCTGCCGGGGCCGCGGTACCACCCGGCGCAGCCCCTTGGGCCGCTCGGCCGCGCTCTCCCGGTCCGGCTGTACGGGCACGGAGGCGGCCGGCGCCTCGGTGGCGCCCGTGCCGCCGGTACCACCCGTGCCGCCGCCGGCCGCCGCGACGATCTCGTCCGGGCTGCCCAGGCGGGCCAGGATGCGGCGCACGGCGGCGGGAGTGTCCGCCGGGGTGGTGGCGCGGGCCCGGTCGATCTCGTTGCGCAGCTCCGAGACGAGCCGCATCCGGGTGGAGGAGGGCAGTTGCCGCTGCTGGGCCACGTCGCCGACGCGGCTCAGATACTCGTAGACGACCTGGTCGCTCTCGATACCCACGAAGTCCCCTCCGGGGCTGGCGCGTTGGATGCCCCGTGGGGTCAGACGTTACCGCCAGCGGGCGCCACCGCGGGAACTCCGGCGGCATGCGCGAGCCCTCCGCGTCACAGGCACCCGCTACCGTGAGTCGGATGAGCACCGAGGAGAAGCCGGCAGCGCCTCGATCCCTCGCGGAAGCCCTCCGCGCCCGGGACGACGCCTCCCTGGCCGCGCTCCTGCGCAGCCGTCCCGACCTCATCACCCCCGTCCCGACCGATCTCACGCAGCTCGCGACGCGGGCCGGCACCCGGGCCTCCGTCGTCCGGGCGCTGGAGCGGCTGGACCGCTTCGCGGCGCAGACGGCCCAGGCGCTGGCGGTGGCGGCGGACCCGTCGACGTACGGCGAACTGCTGGGGCTGATGGCGGGCGACGGCGGCGATCCGGCCGTCGCCGAGGCGCTGCCGCGCGCCCTGGCGACTCTGCGCGAGCAGGCGCTGGTGTGGGGCGGCGAGGACCGGCCCCGGCTGGTGCGCACCGCCCGTGAGCTGCTCGCGCCGTCACCGCGGCACCCCTCGCCGACCGGTCTCGGGCCGACGGTCGCGGAGGCCACCACGGGGATGTCGCCCGGCCGTATCCAGGAGATCGTGACGGCGGCGGGGCTGCCCTCCACGCACGACGCGGTGTCCGCGGTGGAGGCTCTGACCAAGCTGTTCAGGCACCGCAAGCGGATGGCGGCGCTGCTCGCGGGCGCCCCGGAGGAGTCGCTGGAGGTGCTGTCGCGGCTGGTGTGGGGGCCGCCGTACGGGCAGGTCACCGCCGATCCGGCGGCCCGGCTGCGCTGGCTGCTGGACCGGGGGCTGCTGCTGCCGACGGCGCCGGGGACGGTCGTCCTGCCGCGCGAGGTGGCGCTGCACCTGCGGGCCGGGCGCGCGCACCGGGAGACGGAACCGTTCCCGCCGGCCGTGGCGGCGAAGGCGGCGTACCCGCCCGGCGTGGTGGACGCGACCGCCGCCGGACAGGCGTACACCGCGCTGTCGACGGTCGAGGAGCTGATGAAGGAGTGGGACGAGGGCGGGCCGGCGGTGCTGCGGGCCGGCGGGCTGAGCGTCCGCGACCTGAAGCGGACCGCCGTGGCGCTCGGCCAAGCCGAGCCCGTGGCCGCGTTCTGGGTCGAACTCGCTTATGCGGCAGGCCTGTTGGCCTCCGACGGCGAGGCGGACGAGCGGTACGCGGCGACCCCCGCCTACGACGAGTGGCTCGAACGGCCCGCCGCCCGGCGCTGGGCGCTGCTCGCGGAGTCCTGGCTGACGGCGACCCGCACCTCCGGCGTGGTGGGCGGCCGGGACGCCAAGGAACGCACCCTCTCCGCGCTCGGCCCGGGCCTGGACCGCTCCGCCGCCCCCGAGGTACGCCACCGGGTGCTGACCCTGCTCTCCATTCTGCCGGAGGGCGCCGCACCAACCCCCGAATCGGTACTCGCCCGGCTGCGGTGGGAGCGTCCGCCGAGGGGCCCCGGCGGCGACGAGGACCTGCGCGCCCGGCTGGCCCGCTGGACCCTGGACGAGGCGGAACTGCTCGGCGTGACGGGGCGGGGGGCGCTCTCCGCGCACGGCCGGGCGCTGGTGGGTGCGCCCGCCGCCGGGCGCGGCGAGGACGAGGTTGCGAGGCCGGGGGCGGACAGGTCGCCGCCCCGCCGGTCACTCCGTCCCGCGCACCCGCAACGCCCTTGCCAGGTCGTCGAGTTGGTCGACGAGTTTGCGG